>PCBV01000053.1 GCA_002731905.1 Methanobacteriota archaeon | reverse complement strand
TCTCAGGATAACAACATAATCATCCTGAAGAGCCCCGGTGGCAGCACAGACACTTGGGTCGACAGTAACTGGGAGTCTGCCTCATCAAATTGGCGAGTCATTGATGACATAGGTGATGACCCGCTGGCAATCGATATTGGTAACTTGGCCGGCAGCTCCGACAAGGACATCGTGGTTGGCAGGGACAGTGATAGTGGCGATGAACTGTATGCGTACACCCATCCCGGCAGCGACCCGTTCACCTCCAGCTGGGGCTCCATCGCTACTCTCACCCTTGGTTCATCCGTCTCCATAAGGGATGTGACCATCGGTGATTTCGACGATGACGGCGACAACGACGTGGCGTACGTTCACACGGACACGGATCAGGTGGGTTTCAGTTCCAACGACGGTGACGATACCTTCACCCCCCAGGGTGACGATACCTTCACTGACGAGAACTTCGATATTGCTATTCTCAAGGCGTACGACGTTGACGGTGACGGTGACGACGACGTTGTCGGCTTCGACGACACCAACGACGCCAATGAAGAGGTCGCGTACCTGAAGAGCGACGGCGGCTGGGGCTGGAGTGTTATCAGCATCGCCAGCATCGATTTCTTCAACGTCAAGGACGCCGTGGTCGCCGATTTCGACGGTGACGGTGACGGTGACATGGCGATGGTCGGCTCCTGGACCGCCGTCCACGTCGAAACGGTTTACACAATCGATAACAATGGTGACACCGATTTCACTGTCATAACCGAGTCTAGCTTCAGCCCGGACAACACGGACGAGTATACAGTGAATGCGATAGTGGAGATGGATGTAGGCGATGATGATAGTCCCTGGAAGGATTTAGTCATTGCCATTGATCCCGACACCGCCGGCAGCAGTCTGGAAATCGCCATCTTTGAGAATGCCATTCCGGAGTTCACGACGTTGCTTGCGCCAATAGTGTCGGTCATTGGTATCGTCTGTTGGAACTACCGCCGCCGAGAAGCGGCCGGACAGTAGCCTTTAACTGGTTCGGGATAACGGGGGAGCATGGGAACTGAAAGCGTTACGCTGAAGGTTGCTGAGGCGCTCCAAGACGAGGTCGGCTATGGACGTGGCCGGCTGGACACACCAACGCGCACCGAGCTTTCCCTCTCCATCGGTGACATTATTGAGGTGCGCGGTCGCCGTCGCGAGCCGACGGTGGCTATCGTCTGGCGCGCACGGACCGAGGATGAGGGCAAGGGGATAATCCGCGTTGACGGGCTGATTCGCAACAATGCGCGTGTGAATTTAGGTGATAAAGTCGAAGTCCGCAAGTCGCAGGTACGTCCGGCACAGAAGGTTGTGCTAGCCCCACTGCTCGAGCAGCAGTCGGGCCGCGTCCAGTTCGGACCTGGAATCGAAGAAATCATTCTACGTGGACTCAACCGGCGTCCACTAACCAAGGGCGACGTAGTCGTAATTCCGGGACTGACGCTGATGGGCGGTCGGTTGCCGTTCGCGGTAGCTAATGTGCAGCCAAAGGGCATAGTGCAGATTCAGGCCGAAACCGCGCTGCAGGTGCTGGAGGAGCCGGTCAAGGAAGAAGAGCTGATGACGACTGGCGTGGTCTACGAGGATATCGGCGGATTGAAGGAAGAAATTCGTAAGGTACGCGAGATGATAGAGCTGCCTCTGAAGCATCCTGAGCTATTCGAGGCACTCGGCATTGACCCTCCCAAGGGGGTGCTGCTCTACGGCCCTCCCGGTACCGGAAAGACACTACTTGCGAAGGCAGTAGCGAACGAGTCAGGCGCCCATTTCATTGGTATCCAGGGACCGGAAATCATGAACAAATACTATGGTGAGTCTGAAGCACATTTGCGACAAAAGTTCGATGAGGCCGAGGCGAACTCTCCATCAATTATTTTCATCGATGAGCTTGATTCCATTGCTTCTAAGCGGGATGAAACCCAGGGCGAGGTCGAGCGACGTGTCGTTGCACAGCTGCTGACGCTGATGGACGGACTGCAGGCGCGTGGACAGGTTATCGTGATTGCCGCGACTAATCGTCCCGATGCAATTGACCCTGCTCTGCGGCGGCCCGGCCGCTTTGACCGTGAAATCGAGATTGGTATCCCCGACTACGAGGGCCGGCGCGAAATCCTGCAAGTCCACACGCGCGGTATGCCCCTCGAGCGCGACGATGAGGGTGCTTGGGATGAGCTAGACCACTTTGCCGAGATTACACACGGCTTTGTTGGAGCAGATATGGCGGCGTTGGCGCGCGAAGCGGCGATGAGTGCACTGCGGCGCTACCTACCGGAGATTGACCTGGACGAGCCACTGCCGCCCAAGCTNCTGCAGGAAATGAAGGTTACAACCGATGATTTCAAGGAGGCGCTCAAGGACGTCGANCCNTCGGCGCTGCGCGAGGTAATGGTCGAAATAGCGAAGGTCGCNTGGTCNGAGGTNGGTGGNCTCGANNTGGTCAAGCAGCAGCTGCGCGAGGCTGTTGAGTGGCCCCTAACTAATCCGGCTGGTTTCGAGCGACTGGGCATAACTCCACCGCGCGGTATCNTGCTCTACGGACCGCCNGGTACTGGNAAGACACTGCTGGCNAAGGCGANTGCGACCGAGGCGGCAGCNAACTTNATCGCCATCAAGGGCCCCGAAGTAATGTCGAAGTGGGTTGGNGAGTCTGAGAAGCGGTTGCGNGAAGTNTTNCGCAAGGCNAANCAGGTAGCNCCCTGCATAGTGTTCCTGGATGAACTGGANGCACTGGCNCCGACGCGTGGCGGCGGCGGCGACAGCCGTGNCAGCGATCGGCTGGTGGACCAGCTGCTGACTAGCATGGACGGNNTGGAGAANNTGGAAGGNGTCGTTGTNATCGGCGCTACCAACCGCCCCGAAATNATCGANNCCGCACTTCTGCGCCCCGGGCGTTTCGACNGNNTGCTGCTGGTACATGCGCCAGATCNGGANGCCCGNCAGGCTATTCTGGAAATCCACACTGCCNAAATGCCNTTGGTGAAGGTNGACCTGAAGCGNNTGGCTAAGCAGACCGACGGCTACTCGGGGGCGGACTTGNATGGCATCGTGCGCGAGGCGGNGATGCTGGCGCTGCGCGAGGACCCGGAAGCGAAACAAGTGTCGCATGNACAGTTCGCGCAGGCGNTNGAGGTTGTNCCNCCCTCGATAACTGACGATACNGTCAAATACTACGAACAGCTNGGACGNCAACTCATGAAGCGGGGCCGNGACTCCGGACGCCGCAGCGAGGACGACCTNTANACCTAGCCATGGAAATCAGGNTGAGCGACTTTCAGGGNAAGGANATNACCACTTTNACCGGCGANCGGCTGGGACGTATCANGGACCTGATTCTGGAATCAACTACGGGGGAACTCCAGATGCTCCTCATAGATTCTGACGGTTTCGCTCCAAAGGGCCACGAACTGGATGACGAGGGGCTGCTGAATATTTCTTTTGATGCCGTACGATCGGTCAAGGACATGGTTATGGTACAGCTGTGAATCTCGACCGAANGACTGCGAGTCTCTACTTNCTGCTGGTGCCATTNGCACTCGCATTCTGGGTTGGCTGGAGCTATCGCTTTGGCGTTTGGAATGACATTGGTCTCTACGCCGTACTGGTAGTGATGCTTGGCTTTGGCTTTCTCGGTAGCTACGTCTACGGGCGTGCGCGTCAGTCTTAAATAGGTCTGGTTTCTCCGCCGCCGTCCTCACTAGGAGTCAAGCTGTTACCGACGATAGATGACGCCTTTTGGGTGCTTTAAAAATGGATGAAATGATTGCTTTCTGGGTGGGCGCTTGGGTACTAGCGCTCATTTTCGCCTTCTACCGCCTGAGATGGGTNGAGGCNCAGAGTCAGGGCACCACTGAAATGGTGACCATCGCGGGCCATATTCGCGAGGGTGCTATGGCATTTTTGCGCCGCGAGTACAGCGTGCTGGCGCTGTTTGTCGCACTGGTTGCCATACTGCTCGCGCTGGGATATCAAGGCGAAGAGCGCCTAATCGCCGTTTCGTTTGTCGCTGGCGCTTTTTGCTCGGGATTGGCGGGTTTCATCGGTATGTGGGCTGCTACAGCCTCCAACTCGCGTACGACCCACGCCGCGCGTAGCTCCCTCAATTCCGCGCTGGAAGTTGCCTTCTCCGGCGGTTCGGTCATGGGTCTCTCAGTAGCGGGGCTTGGTGTGATGGGGCTGAGTCTNCTTTTCATACTCTATGACCAGCGCATTGCTTCTGATGATCCTGACCATCTGGTGCAGGTGATGACCATCATGGCTGGTTTTTCACTCGGAGCTTCCTCCATCGCGCTCTTCGCGCGCGTNGGCGGAGGCATCTACACCAAGGCGGCTGATGTCGGTGCCGACTTGGTTGGCAAGGTCGAGGCAGGTATTCCAGAGGATGACCCGCGCAACCCCGCCACCATCGCCGATAACGTCGGAGACAATGTCGGCGACGTCGCCGGCATGGGCGCTGACTTGTTCGAGTCTTTTGTTGGCGTTATTATCGGTGCAATGGTGCTAGCGGCGGCGCATGATTCCATGCCGCTGGTGCGATTACCACTAACGCTCGCCGCGGCGGGCATTTTCGCCTCGATTGCCGGCACATTCCTGGTCCGCACCAAAGAGGGTGGCGATCCGCAGACNGCGCTTAATCAGGGCCATTTCGGCGCTGCGGCNCTGNTGCTGCTTGCAAGCTGGTTCATCATCAACGAGGNTATTGGTGCAGGAATCGCATGGGATGGTGTCAGCGGCGATCTGCTCACATCCTGGGAGCTTTTCATCGCCACCGTCATTGGCTTGCTGACCGGGATTCTCATAGGNTTGCTGGCAGAATACTTCACTGCCGAGTCGCGAGGGCCGGTGCAGTCTATTGCGCAGGCCTCNGAAACTGGGCCAGCTACTAACATAATTACCGGATTGGCNGTAGGGCTGTTCTCGACCGCGCTTCCTATAGTGGTAATCGCCGTGGCAATGGTGCTCTCTTTCACTATGGCCGGCCTTTACGGCATTGCGCTGGCGGCACTGGGGATGCTCGCAACCATTGGCATCCAGCTTGCTGTCGATGCTTATGGACCGATTGCNGATAACGCAGGCGGCATCGCCGAGATGGCGCAATTACCGCCTGAAGTACGGCAGCGCACTGACAAGTTGGATGCTGTCGGTAACACCACCGCCGCCATTGGCAAAGGGTTTGCCATTGGTAGTGCAGCGCTCACGGCGCTAGTGCTTTTCAGCGCCTACACTACCAAGGCAGGCATCGTGTCCATTAATCTACTTGAACCATCCATACTGGCTGGCGTCTTCATCGGCGCGATGCTGCCCTTCCTGTTCGCCGCGCTNGCGATGCAGGCGGTCGGAGACGCTGCCTTTAGCATGATTGAAGAAGTGCGCCGCCAGTTCCGTGAAATCGAGGGGTTACTGGAAGGTAAGGCGGAAGCTGATTACGCGCGTTGTGTTGATATTTCCACGGCGGCCGCTATCCGGAGCATGGTGCTACCGGGACTGCTGGCGGTCGCAACGCCCGTAGTTTTCGGTTTGTTGCTCCCGCTACACCCCGCAATAACGCCAGTGCAAGGTGCGGAGACACTCGCTGGTGTGTTGGTAGGAGTCACGGTATCNGGCGTATTGATGGCCATTTTCATGGCCAACGCCGGTGGAGCGTGGGATAATGCCAAGAAGTATATCGAGGCGGGTGCGCATGGCGGCAAGGGCTCTGAGGCGCATAAGGCATCGGTCGTAGGTGATACTGTTGGTGATCCCTTCAAAGACACCGCTGGGCCAAGCCTGAATATACTCATCAAACTGATGTCAGTGGTGTCGCTGGTAATCGCACCGCTAATGGTATGAGCCCCCCCAGCCGTAACGAGGCCTGAATGTACTATATCCATACCCGGGAAGACATGGTCCGCATCCCCCCTGACCGATTGGGAGAAGACCTAGNCAAGCTGACCCTCGAGCTGGCACGCCAGGTTTTCGAAGGNCGAATGGGGCCGGACCANAAATTAGTCGTGCTAATTACCAAGCTCAAGCTGAATGGCGCCAGCCGCGTGGTCCACGGTGACGGTGCAGTATACCAGCCTGTACGCATGCAGATGCTGCTTTTNGATATTCGGATGCAGGAAGTTATTGAGGGNCTAGTNGACCAGGTAGTCGACTACGGCGCTTTCNTCCGGTTCGGACCACTCGACGGGTTGCTACATGTTTCACAAATACTCGACGATCATATTGACCCTGATGTGGGCGGCCAGCGTATGATTGGCAAGGAGACCAAGCGTGAGATGCGTGTGGGTGACCGCCTCCGCAGCCGTATTGTGACTATTTCGCTCAATGAGGTTTCGCCACGTGAGTCCAAGATTGGCCTTACAATGCGGCAGCCCGGCCTAGGCAAGCTAGAGTGGATTGATGAAGACAACGCCGGGGAGGCGGATAGCTGATGTTTGCGTGCAAGGAGTGTCACCAGATTTTGGAGCAGAAGGACAAGCATAATTGTCCATCCGGCGTCCGCGANCCGACCNTCTCGCGCGAGTGGCAAGGCTTTGTCGAAGTTATNGACCCAGCCAAGTCACAACTGGCGCAGGAGCTTGACATCCGCACACCCGGGCGCTATGCCTTGCGCGTACGCTGATGTATCGCATGCCTTCAGAGATGGCGGACGAACTTTCGCGCNCCATGGGGACACTGCACTCCATACCTCCGCAGTCACTGCGCGAGAGCCGTTGCATTGCCACCATCGGCGACCGAACCACGTTGGCGGTCGCACAGGAGGTGTGCCAGCCTCACCTCGCTATAGTAGACTTCAAGACACGGAGGCACACTCCAGTTTCTGCTAGCGACCGCGTAATCCTCGAATCTATTTGTGCTCAGCGTGTGCTACGTGTCAATAATCCCGCAGGTGGAATCACGCGCGAACTTTGGAACGCTGTGGCGTCAACTGCAGAACAGCGTATGCGCACCCGTATCGAGGTNGATGGTGAGGAGGATTTAGCAACTCTCGCCGTGCTGGCGCTCTGCCCCGACGGCACCGAAGTGCTTTATGGCCAGCCCGGGCAGGGGGTCGTACACCTGACCTTGGACCGGGCCTCACGCCNGCGGGCGCAGGGTTGCTTGGACCGCATGCAGGAGACCTGAAAATGGAATTGCAGATAATCCAGAACACCGANAATTCGCTCCTCGGGCGTCAGGAGCTACAGCTTCGCATCGCGCACGATAGCGCTGCCACNCCCAAGCGCATGGAAGTGCGTAAGGAAGTCGCAAANCAGATGAAAGCGAAAGCAGAGCTGGTAATCATCGACCACCTGCGCAACCGNTACGGCCGCTCCGAGACAANTGGTTACGCCAAAGTTTATGCTGACATGCCGACGCTCAAGGNGACCGAGACTCGCCCNATCTTGGCNCGACATGGCCTTGCCGGCGCTGTTGCTCCCACCGCCAAGGGTGGGAAAGAGAAATCAGCGGTGAAAGNCAAGGACGAGGAAAAAGCGCCCGCGGAAGNCGATACAGAAACAGAANCTGCCAAGGCTGACGCTGATAAAGCCGCTGAAGCCGACGTGAAANCTCCTNCCAAGGACGCCGCAAAGGCCGCTGCCGAGGAGGCGTGATGGGCAAAATCGAGCACTACAAGGTCGAGGGTAATAGACTNGTGCGCGACCGCGAGCACTGCCCCGANTGCGGTCCNGGCACCTTCATGGCGCACCACGCCAACCGCAAGTCGTGCGGCCGCTGNGGCCACACNGTATCCGCCGCTGACAGCGCCCCCGCAACCAGCGCGCCTGCCGNCAGCGACGATTCCGTTGCTGGGGACAGCAGCAGCGACTGACTGGGCCCGTAGTGTAGCCTGGAATCACCGAAGCCTCCGGAGCTTCAGACTCGGGTTCGAATCCCGGCGGGCCCGCCACCCTAATTCCCGGTCAGCGCGCCCAGATTCCCGCGAAGCATCCAGAGCACNAGCAGTACTCCCAACAGTAGCATTCCCTGCGAGATAACTGCCAGTAGTTTGAAGAGCCGCTCGCGTCCCGCAGGATTATCAAGTTGTGCTTGCAGCCACTCCACGGGCGGGACNCNCATCACGCCTTGATGCGCTTGAGCCTGAAAATGTTTTCGCGCTCAAGCTCTTCGAGCCGGAGNGTGATGTAGCTCGCGATTTCCTCCAGCTGTGGAATGACCTTGAACTCTAATGCATTAACACGTCGCTTGGTCGNCTCGATTTCGTCGAGCAGCTTCTTCATCGTNGTCTCCAGCTCGGCAGCCTCCANGATTTTCGCNGCCAGCNGNTCNAAGGCGTGCACCGCCTCGTCNACGCGCACNGANGTGCCGATNAGCCCNTAGCCGCGCTCNTCGACNGANTTCTGGATTTGNGAGACTTCGATTCCNGGAACNACGACNCCCATGATGTTGCGCTGTGTNAGGACGACCTCGGGCGGCGTGCGGACGCAGTTGGCGGCNGAACTCAAGGCGCTCTTGCCGTCGGCGGCCATTGCGACTGCCAGCATCTCGACCGCCTCGCCGTAGAGTCCCGAGAGCTGCGCACGCATGTCCTTCACCTTGGGTAGCAGCTCGAAGAACTCCATTATCAGGCCGTCGCGCTTCATCTTCAGCAGTTTGTGGCCGCTGATGGAGAGCTTGATNCGNCGNCGNGTCGCAATNAGNTCGGANCGCGTNGGCTTNACGTCCGCGATGCTCACTTGTCCCTGTACGCCGGGTGGTATTTNTCCAGCGTCTTGCGGTCAATCCGAGTCAGCGCCGATTCCGGCAGTTTGCTTAGCAGNTCCCAACCGGTCTCAAGCGTGGCCTCCGCGATGTCGCGGTCCTCGTCGCGCGCCTGCCGTACGAAGCGGTCCTCGAATTCGTCGGCGAACTCGAGCAGCTTCTGGTCGCGCTCGGAGAGCGCCTCCTTACCAACAATCGCCACCAGCCCGCGCAGGTCAACCCCTTCGGCGTACGCTGCGTAGAGCTGGTCGCTCAGCTGCTTGTGGTCCTCACGCGTCTGCCCTTCGCCGATGCCGGCGTTCATCAATCGCGAGAGCGATGGCAGCACGATGATGGGTGGATAGATGCCCTTGCGGTGCAGGTCGCGCGAAATCACGACTTGGCCTTCGGTGATGTAGCCGGTCAGGTCAGGGATGGGATGCGTGATATCGTCGCCCGGCATGGTCAGGATGGGAATTTGCGTCACCGACCCCTTCTTGCCCTTGATGAGCCCGGCGCGCTCGTAGTTCTGCGCTAGGTCNGTATACATGTAGCCCGGATAGCCGCGCCGGCCCGGCACTTCCTCGCGCGCAGCGCCAATCTGTCGCAGCGCTTCGCAGTAGTTGGTCATGTCGGTCAAGATGACCANGATGTCGTAGCCGTGGTCNAACGCTAAGTATTCTGCGGCGGTTAGCGCCAGCCGTGGCGTAATCAAGCGCTCTACGGCGGGATCGCTCGCTAGGTTCATGAANACAACTGCCCGTGAGAGCGCACCAGTGCGCTCGAAATCGGACATGAAGTAGTGCGCTTCCTCGTTAGTGATACCCATAGCGCAGAAGACGACTGCGAATTCGCGCTCNCTACCGAGTGTGCGTGACTGCCGTGCAATCTGCAGCGCGATATCGTTGTGCGGAAGACCAGAGCCAGAGAAGATAGGTAGTTTTTGCCCCATCACTAGCGTGTTCAGCCCGTCAATCGTCGAGATTCCGGTCTGGATGAACTCTTGCGGAGAGTCGCGCGAATAGGGGTTGATGGCNGCACCGATAATTTCGCGTCGTTCATCGGGGATAATNGGAGCGCCTCCATCAATTGGTTCACCCGCACCGGATAATATGCGCCCCAGCATGTCTTTCGAGACCGAGAGCTTGATTGTCTCGCCCAAGAACTTGACGCCACTGGCGCGGTCGATACCGGTGGTACCCTCGAAAACCTGGACGACGACGATGTCACTGGATGTATCAAGCACTTGTCCACGCTTGGTCGTGCCGTCAGGCATCGCAATCTGGACCAGCTCGCCGTAGCCGANAGGCTCGGTCTTCTCAACGAAGACTAGCGGTCCGCTGATTTCCTTGATGGTCTTGTATTCCTTCTGCATTATTGCGCCTCCAACAATTTAGCGACTTCTTTCTCAATCTGCTTCTTCAGCTTCGGCAAAAGTTCGCTGAAATTATCCTCGAACTTGGCGCGTCCCAGTTCCTCTAGCACGCCAATTTCGGTAAGCTCCGGTACGCCAATACCGGCTGCGAGTGCCTTCTCAGCTAGTNCGCGGAAGTGCAGGATAACCTCCAAGAAAAACGCCTGGGTTTCTATGTTGCAGTAGGTATCGACGTCGTGGAACGCGTTCTGTTGTAGGTAGAACTCGCGCAGCAACCGCGCAATCTCGAGCGTTAGCTGCTGGTCCTCTGGCAGTGCATCGGAACCAATCAGTTGCACGATTTCCTGCAATTCCGCCTCTTCCTGCAGCACGGCCATAGCAGTAGCGATATTCTCACTCCAGTTGGCGGTGGCATTCTCAGAATACCAGTCTCCAAGAACGCGGTTGTAGAGCGAGTAGCTGGTAAGCCAGTTGATGGCAGGGAAGTGGCGCCGTTGCGCCAGTTTCGAGTCGAGTGCCCAGAAAACCTTGACGATGCGNAGCGTATTCTGCGTAACAGGCTCCGAGAAGTCTCCCCCGGCCGGTGATACAGCGCCGATGACCGTGACCGAACCATCNTCGCCAGAGAGCGCTTCGACGCGTCCAGCACGCTCGTAAAATTCCGAAAGGCGTGCCGCCAGATAGGCAGGATAGCCCTCCTCGCCCGGCATCTCTTCCAGTCGTGACGAGATTTCGCGCATCGCTTCTGCCCAGCGGCTCGTGGAATCGGCCATTAGCGCGACATCGTANCCCTGGTCGCGGTAATATTCAGCAAGCGTAATTCCAGTATACACGGACGCCTCACGCGCCGCGACTGGCATATTGGATGTGTTTGCAATCAGTACCGTACGGTCCATTAGCGGGCCACCTGTCTTTGGGTCCTTCAGGTGCGGGAACTCGGTCAGTACCTCGGTCATTTCGTTACCTCGTTCTCCGCATCCAACGTAGACAACTACCTGTGCGTCCGACCATTTTGCTAGTGTCTGTTGCGTGACTGTCTTGCCGGTCCCGAAACCACCTGGGATGGCGGCGGTGCCTCCCTTGGCGAGCGGGAAGAGCCCGTCCAGGGTGCGCGTTCCAGTCACAAGCGGGATGTCAGGCGGGTGCTTGACAGTGAACGGCCTTGGCACGCGCACNGGCCACTTGTGCATCAGCTTCAGCTCGGTCCCATCTTCGAGGCTGCCGATGACATCATCAATAGTGTATTTCCCTTTCTTCAANGCCTTTATTTTGCCAGAGATGAGCGGCGGCACCATGATTTTGTGGACGATAGTCTTNGTCTCCTGTACCGTGCCGAGCACAGTACCGCCGGAAACATCGTCACCTTTCTTTGCCAGCGGCACGAACTCCCACTTTGCCTCGTGATCCAGCCCGGGTGCTGTAACTCCGCGCTGAATGTAATCNCCCATACTTTCCTGGAGTACTGGCAGCGGCCGCTGAATNCCATCGTATATTGAGCGCAGCAGCCCNGGTCCTAGTTCCACCGAGAGGGACGCACCGGTATTCTCGACTGGTTCACCCGGNCGGATNCCAGACGTATCTTCGTAAACTTGAATGACTGTGCGGTCGCCATCTAGGCCGATGACCTCGCCCATCAGCTTCTCGTGACCTATGAGGACCACGTCATACATCCGGGGAGCAATCCCCTTTGCCGTCACAACCGGGCCCGAAACCCGGTAAATTTCTCCTTTTATTTCCATAAATCTACTCCAACTGCGGTTCTGATACGGTCCCTGAGAGTATCGTCAACTTTGGCGCCAATCGCTATTACCGTTGGGTGGACACTGTTACTCAGCTGTGCCTGTGTCTTTGGCTCCAGCTCCTGCCACTCTGTATCGTGAATTACGAGCACGCCGATTTCTCGATCGGCAAGCGCTTGCGCNACAACTTGCTCGGAGCTGGCCTGCTCGTCTACTTTGAACCATTTGTGCACACCTACCAGCCGGAAACCAGTCGTGAACATGTCCCTGCCTACGACGCCGATTTCCATTATACCACCAGCAGCTCCTCGATTTTCTCTCGCGACAGCTTCAATTCCCTACCCCGNACAATCGTGCGTAGGTTACGCACTTCTTTCTCCTTACGNAATAAGTAATCCAGGATTGGCAGTATTGAGAGCGGATGCAGGTAGGCGTAGCGTCGTGACTGGGCGGCGACATNCTCTNCCAGCGCTTGTACCGCGCGGTTCAGGCCGTTCTCCTCGAAATNNTCNAGGATGGGCNGCAGTACTTCCTGGAAAGGAGTNCNCTCGATAATTGGNAGAATGTCTGTTACACTGCTGGTCGCAGCCAGTGCNGTCTCATCGAGCGTACCACCATCAATCAGCAGCTCNCCCAGTCCACTGAGNCCTCGGTGCCTCAGTCGCATCACGGTTTTCAGGTTCGCGACGTCGATTNGCAGCCGGACGAAACNNCGGTAGACCCGGCTTGCCGCTCCNCCNNCCGGCAGGCTGCTGGNCANGTTTTCGTAATANGCCCTNTCAAGTGCATCCTCGATGGGCTGNAGGCTNTCGCTCTGNCGCTGTTCCAAGGCGTTCTGCACAACATCATGGTAGCGGGTCCCCTCAAGCAGCTCTACNGCCGCCTCGACACTGTCGNTGGCTGCCATCTGCACGTAGAGTTCGCGGTCGCGTTCGGTCAGTGGTGAAATCTGTCGNAGCAGCTCNTCACTGGAAAGNCCGTCGAAGACACCGCGCAGCAGCACCTTGATGCCTCTTACGCGGTAGATTTCAGCGTACGCCTCGATNCCCTGCCGCAACTCACCGGTGCAGAATCCAATGATTTCACCAACTTCGGTAGCGCGGTTGTCGAGCAGCGCAGCCTCGAGCAAGTCCACACCGCGTAGTGACGCGCCGTAGCGGTCGATTTCGCGTCGGTATTCCAAGTCTTGGATGTAGCGTGCAATCTCCTCCAGCTCCATATTCAGCAGCTGGCCAAAGGCTTCGGGTGGCAGCAGCCTGGCACGGCGTGCACGGGCGCGGGTGGCTGCGTAGGCGTAATTACTCATCTGCCGAACAGCTCCTCGCTCACTGCCGGCAATTGTGCCTGCCACTCACGCTCGACTAGCGTGCTGAATCGGAAGTCGAGTCGATATTCGTCGTTCTCAATGATGAAGCCCGCCTCATCTATCGGCTCGCCTAAATTCTGTGACGCTAGCTTGCCAAGCAGTTTTACGTCCGCTTTGCGGCAACGTAGCGTCCCCCCCGCTGGCACGCCACGCAGTAGCCCCTGGTAGACCTGCTTCAGTTCGCTCGAGGAAAGGCTGTCGAGCCGTTCCAGCGCTTCCTGGCGCGTTGTCTCCAGCACCTGCCGCTGTGCGTCGAGTCGCGCACGCTTGACCTCTAGCTCGGCAGCGGGCAGTTCCTGCCGCTCCAGCTGCTCGATTTTGCGTTGGGTTTCGACAGTGATATCTGCTGCGACTTGCTCACCTTCGGCATCGCCTTCGCTCAAGATAGCCACCACCTCCTTGGCAGTGGCACTGTTGATGGCGTCTGCTTCTCCCTGGCCGGCCTGTTCGACCTGGCGCAGGATTTCCTGCAGAGCCATCTCAGCCCAGTATCTGGTTGGCGATTACGAAACCGAGGATGACAACGGTCTCAGGGATGGCGATGAAGATCAGGCTGTTGGCAAAATTGCCCCTGTCTTCGGCTACGGCACCTACCGCGGCAGCTCCCGTGTGGGATTGCGCCACGCCGGTACCTATGCCCGCTAGGCCAATAGCCAAGCCGGCCCCGATGGCCATGTATCCGCGTGAGGTCTCCCTGGCTGCCTCAACGGTGTTCGCGTTGTCATCGGCTTGGCCTGCTTCGCCTTCTTCCTCGGCTGCGCTAGCTGGTGGCAGTGCCAGCAGCGTCATCACTGCCAGTATTGCCATTATGTACAGACTTTTTTTGCTGTTCATGCTGTGGTCTCCATTTCATTGGTGTATTTCCGGGTGTACCCGAAAGGAGCGTAATCAGTTCCCCCGCCCACGAAAAACTTGGGGAAGCACTCGACGTACTGCAGACGCAGGGCGTTGATTCCCGAGCCAATTAGCCCGAGCGTAATAACTACCGTCTGTCCGACGACGAGTATAAGAACGGCGAATATCGCGCCTACACCAGTAAAACCGATGTCGAATGCCATGCCGTTGAAGGCGTGCGCTAGACCATAATCGGCGATTCCCAGCGCAGCAATCCGTACATAGGAAATGACTTGGACGAAGATAGAAGGTACCTCGACAATCGCCACGATTCCTTCGCCCGCAACAGCTAGTCCAAGTCCAGCCAGGAATCCCGCCAGGCCACCCCACAATTCAAGTTCCTCTGTGAGGCCGAGCCGTGCACCAATCAATGATGTGCCGAATAGCCAGGGCGGGATGAACATCAGGCCGCCCCAAAGAATCATAATCCACGAGAATTTTTCCTGCACGGCGTGCTTCAGGTCGTGCAGTACCAGCATGTTCCAGAAGCCCAGCATCAGTCCCAGTGTCACATAAAACAAGCCGATACCGCCTGTGGCGAGTAGCATGAATGCGACATCCTCCGAACTTGATTTGTGCAGCACATGGTAAGGTAGTTCGTGTGCCAGCCAGTGCAGTTCGAAGCCAAAGGCTTCAGCGAACGCGAACGTGCCGAAGAACATCGTGGACGCACCCGCAATGCGAATAATCTTGCCGAGCTGTAGCAGTTCTTCCGAGTGCCCGTACTTGGTAACTAGCATATACCCCAGTAGGAAGTAGACCAGTCCATAGCCGAGGTCACCAATCATCATCCCGAAAAAGAGAGGATATCCCAGGAACAGCAGCACTGAGGGGTCGAGTTCACGGTGGTCGGGAATCGCGTACAGTTTGGTGAAGAGTTCGAATGGCTTTACGGGAGTGGGGTTGTCGAGCTTGACAGGAGGTGTGTCGTTCGTGGTCTCAATTTCGAGTTCTAGGTTGATATCATTCAGCGCCGCTTTCAACCGCCTCAGGTCGCCTTCCGGCAGCCATCCCTCGAGAACGAAGGTGTTTTCGCTCTGCGCCAGCTTCAGCGGCAGCTCAGACTTCTCGGCTTGTGCCGCCAGGTGCTCCTCAGCGGTGACGAGCCACTGACCATGTCGTTGGGCTAAGGCCTCGAGTTCGTGCTCCAACGCCATCTCTTCTGTTTCCAACACTTCGAGATTCAGCTCGAGCGCAGCGATTACGTCAGTAGGTAGTCCATTGCCTGACGGTGGTTCAAGGGCGCGGAAGCCGTGCTGAGCCAACGTGCGCTCCGCAGCCTCAGCTGAGTCTTGCAGAACGAACACGGCCAACATATCTCCAGCAGTCAAAATTTCGGCGCCTGTGATATCCAGTTCAGTCTTCTCTGGCAATGTGCCAGTGAAAACAGTCAGGCTCTCGTAAGGGTCATACACCTCGAGCGGTAGTCCCAACGGTTCGAACTGGCGCAGCATTTCCAGTCTCGTTTGCCCCTCCTTTTGTTGCTGAATCGCAGTGCGGTGTTTCTCGTTGAGCGCTAGCACCTCCTGTTCGAGTGAATCGAGGCGCTCCGTGATTTCCGTCTCTACGGCATTCGCTGGGCGGGACACGCCTGGCGGCGCTGGCTCAGCGCTCAGTATCTTGAGCAGCGAGCGTACACGCACTAGGTTGCCCGAGACGGTTGCGCCGTATTCCAGCGAGCCACCACTCGTAAACCCATCGGCTTCGCCATCGTAGTCGATCATGTGTACTAGTTGCTGCTGAGATAGGATATGGGAGACCTGCGGCAGGTCGCTGTTCAGTCCGCACAGCACCAACTTGGACATTGGTTCAGGTCTAAGCATTAAATGACTCCAGGAAACGGGTAACGAACTGTTTGGCCGCTTTGCCACGTTTCTTTTCGGCGTCCTTGCGTATTTTTACAACTCCAGCTAACCCATCATCCAGCAGTTCCTGCTTGAGCGCCTCAATCCGCTTGCGTGCCTTAGCGAAGTCTTTCTCCGCCTTTTTGGTGGCCTTAGTGCGCGTCTTTTCCACCAGCCCAGCTCGGTCCTGCTGAGCCTTGCGCAGGGATGCCTGACGGTCACTCTCGACCTGCTCCAGACTGGCGGCATTCTGGCGCTCTGATTCCCTGATTTGCTGTAGCAGTTCTGCTTTACTCATGGTAAGAATAAGGGGGCGTTCGCCCCACTTGGAACCACTATAAAAATATAGGGGAAGCGGAGGCTTGTGGTGTAATCAAAAATGCCCGACGTCACTGATTAAATCCAGCCTTTACGTGCCGCTCTCAAGGGGCCCGTAGCTTAGTCTGGTTGGAGCACCCGGCTGATAACCGGGAGGTCGCCCGTTCGAATCGGGTCGGGCCCACCATCTTTTACAAAGCAAGCCGCTCTTAACCGCTCTAATGGATTACTCACACGAACTACCGTCTGAGGCGGAGCTGCTGATAATCGGCGGTGGAGTGGTCGGCGCTGCGACTGCGTTCTACGCTGCGCAAGCTGGACTACAGCCAGTGGTGGTCGAGATGCGTCCCGCACCCTGCAGCCTTACCACTCCAGCCAGTACAGGCGCTTTCCGGTTGCAGTTCGACAACCTTCAGGAGCTGGAGCTGGTGCGCGAATCGGTCGATCTCTTCCTCAACTTTTGTGAGCACACGCAGCAGGCGAAGTATGACCTAGGAATCCGACAGCAGGGCTACCTGTTCTGCACGACCGACCCGCAGCGGCTGGAGTGGCAGCGTGAATTGGTCGCGCAGCAGCACGACTGGGGTCAGGAGGATATCGAGCTGCTGTCTGGTGACGAGGCACGGGAGCTGTTCCCCTACCTGGGGCAGAACGTGCTACGGGCTCGATTTCGGCCGGATGACGGTTTCCTCGACCCAAAGCAGTTGACAATGGGTCTTCTCGCGGCGTCTGGCGCGACAGTTGTGCTTGACTGCTGCGTGACCGGCTTTGACCTGCACGACGGTCGGCTGGCAGCGATCGAGACCAATCGCGGCCGTATCGCCACCGCGCAAGCCGTAATCGCGTCTGGTCCTTTTTCAGGGCCAGTGGCAGCACTGGCGGGACTAGAGTTGCCACTCGAGACGGTGCGACGGCACAAGTTGGTAATGCCTGAACTTCCGCAGGTTCCGCGCGACGCGCCAATGACAATCGATGAGGATACCGGCG
>PCBV01000052.1 GCA_002731905.1 Methanobacteriota archaeon | reverse complement strand
GTATGGGAATGTCTGGTGGCATGAAATTGCAGAATGTTCCTAATGAGACATGGGAACTTAAGATGAAGGAAGTAGATTATGATGGTGATGGCTATCCTGATGCGGAGGAAGAGGATTGCGAGTATGAGGATGGCGAAGAGACCTGTCACTTCGAGTATGTCAATACAGTAATGGAGACTGCCGTGCTCGACGCTGCGGCCGAAGCCAGTTTCCATCTTGTCTTTGAATTTGACAGAGATCCGCTGAACGCTCTTGACCTTCCTCTGGAAGCAAACAAGTACTGGGAAGGAGAGACTGAAGTGACCGTAAGTGGAGATGCGGGCGTAATGATAGATATTGAAAAACCGGTTTTATCCATATGTCCTGACCTGGATTGTGATCAGCTACCAGAGATCCAGGAGTTGTATGAAGGCCTGACTATGGGAATCGAGGAGTTACATGAGAACGAGACCTTCAGCATCACCGTTGATAGAGATGGAGATGGGCTACCAGACGTAATAGATGCATGGGATGACATATTCCCAATGTATGTTCCAGAAAACTGGATGGATGATGCTTTTCAAGCCATCCTGGAAGCTATAAGTTGTGAAGATGACGACTCCGCACAGGAGGGCGAGGAATGCGACGAACGCGCAGAAGAAGAGTTCGAGAAACTCGACCTCAGAATCGAAGATAACCGATTTGCATTCGGGCCTTACGACATACCAGTAACCATACCGTATGCATTCGAGACCACCGACCAAAAATCCGCCCAGGCTGATGATGGTACGCCTTACACAGGTTATCAGATAATACCCTCAGAACCTACCCGTGATGAAGAGGAAGATGAAGGTGATGGCGACGGTGATGACGGCGAAGGAGGAGACCTGGATGACCCGACTGACGATGGTAGGGCAGGCGAAGAAGACGAAAGTGACGATGAGTTTGATGATGAAGGCGAATGTGGTAGCCCTCTATGTGAGTCAGAGCTAATCTGGTTCCACAATGCAGAGACTGGCCAACCTGCCTTCATGCAGATGGATATGCCTAACGCAAAGGAGGATGGCTATTCCGTAACTATTGCTCCAATTGCCGCTGAACAGGCAGAGCAGAAGATTGACGCCAATGCAGACCCTGATAATCCGGAAAAGAATAATGTCCTATCCTCATCAAATGTGGAAGACCCAGATGATGGGTTTCTAGGGCTCCCGGGCTTCGGATTGATGGCAGCAGCTGGGTCTTTGATGCTGGCTGGGCGCAGATTCAGAAAGTAATCCTATTAACGCGATAGGAGTCTAGCCCATCGTACATAGATGAGCTGAGATCTCAAGATATGCAAAAAGAACGGCGCTACGACATCGACTGGCTTAGAGTTATTTTGTTTGGACTCTTGATTCCCTTCCATGTTGCTATCGGCGTCTATTGGAATCTCTACGGGGACGAAGTGAATCCGAATGTGGCCGGTCTAGATAACGAAGAGAGGTGGGAAATCGCTGAGGAGGGTAACGACTACACTACTGACTCAGTGGATTTCACGAGCATGGTATTGCACTGGATGCACCAGTGGAGATTAGCCGCGCTGTTCATGATCTCGGGAATGGGAACTGCGTTCGCCTTCAAACGCCGGACTTGGAAGGTATTCCTCAAGGAAAGGGTCAAACGACTGCTCGTCCCAATGTTCTTCGGAGCGTGGACAATGGGTTTTGTCGGGTTAGTCTTTCTAGGAGAGCATGAGGACACGAGTCCATCGGGCCTTGCATTCGGATTCATCATCGGCATTATATGGAGATCTCTTGTCTTCTGGGTTCCCGTTATTGGCAAACTGATAGCCCTTGGCCATCTATGGTTTTTGTGGAACCTGTTCCAGTACTCCGTATTACTCACTCCAGTATTCTATGTGGTTAGGAACTATCCAGACGGCAGACTGGTACGTTTTCTACGTTCGTCCTTCACTCTACCTGGTGGAATTGGAGTGTTTGTGCTGCTTCCGCTAGTTCTAGTCCTGATTGAGGTGCTATTCAAACCCTGGTTCCCAGGATTTATTGGGGTTGGATACGAGTGGTTCTGGTTTTTGGTCTTTTTTGCCTTCGGCTATATTTGCATCACAGCCAAGGACGATTACTATGCGTTCATTGAAGGGCGTAGAATGGTGATTACTGTCCTGACTCTACTATGGACGATTGGTTTTGTCTGGTTGCGGTTAGAACAACATAAGACCGGTGTACCTTACGTCGATGGAGGCTGGCTGGAGAATGATATAATTCACAACAAGATAACGCTCCTTGCCTGTGTGATTCATAGCTTCCACGCCTGGTTCTGGTGTCTGACCGTTTTCTCTTGGGGTGCACACCTGCTAAACAAGCCCAGCAAGAACCTGACCTACCTCAACCAAGGAGTGTATCCTTTCTACCTTGCCCACATGCCATTGACTTTCGCTGGTCTCAGATTGGCTACCAACCTCGGGCTCAGGGATTACCCTGCTGTGATTCTCGGCACTGTTTTCGTTGTCCTGACCTGCTGGATCTTTTTCGAGGGTGTGCGACGCACTAGAATTACTCGCTTCCTGTTCGGCATTAAGGAAAGAAAATCTGTGGCGCCAATTTCCGTAAACTAACTGAATTTCTTGATTGCGACGCTTCGCACAACCCATACTAGAGTAAAACCGAATACAGCCATTGCGTATACTGAATATGATAGAGTTACACCATCATCAGTTGTGCCAATCAGAGTTATTACTGCCAGAAAAACAGTCAGTATGCCAGTAAACCATTGGAATTCTTTCTCTAGGTCTTTTTTAGAAGTGCTGCCGTGTCCAAAATTTTTGACGCTGTAACTGATTACTGCCCAACTGATAACGAATGCACCAACAGCAATCGCCACCTCGTTTGGTTTAGAAGTACCTCCAAAAAGCAGAAACGCCAAGAAGGCAACCAACGCCCCACCAAACCACATCAATTCTCGTTGCATGTCTTGGTCCATAGCACCCCCTGTCGCTTGCTAATAAAATGGTGCAGGCGGCGGGAGTCGAACCCGCGCTGAGGGCTTGGAAGGCCCTAGTCCTACCACTAGACCACGCCTGCTTCAGGTGAGTTTTAGCTGCGTCTGGCAGCTGGGACACGCGACTGTCAGTGGTCGCCGTGTATCGGCTATCTTCATCTGTGTCTGGCAGCTTGGGCACGCAACCGTCACAGGTCCAGCGGCCGCGGCTGCGGGCGGTGTTGCCGGCGGGGCAGCTGGTGGAGCAGCGGGGGGCGCTGCGGGTGGTGGTGGAGGTGCAGCCGGCGGCGCAGCACCCGGCTGGGCCTGTAGCGTTAGCGGTGTCGCGCAGGTCGGACACTTGACGGTGAGCGGCCGCTGGGTGTCGGCAATCTGTAGCTGTGTTTGGCAGCCTGGGCACGCGACTGTAACAGGGCCGGCGGCAGCGCCTGGAGGCGGTACAGCTGGTGGCGCGGCCGCGGGCATCGTAGTCTGTGCAGCGGCTGCCACCGGACCAGCTGCATTGGCAGCATCCTCGCCCATTGCACCCCACTCATCAGAGTAGGCAGCCTGGTCTTCACCACTGGCCACTTTGCGGGAGCGCTGCTGCAGGTAGAATACTGAGGAGACACCGAGGCCGATGAGCAGCACTGTCCCGACAAGGATTTCAATTGGCACTGGCAGTTGCTTATCCTGCCCTAGATTCTCAGTTTGGCTGCCGCCTCCGTCGCTGAGACTGTTGACGTGGATGGTCAGCGATACAGACTGCGAACTAGATGAGTCGCCGACTGAGGTGGCGGTGATTTCCAGCGTCGCCATAGTTCCTTGTGATTCGGCCGGCGGCCGCACCGCGACTAGTACCCCCTTCTCACCCTCGGATGCTAAGAAGATGTCTTCGGGCATGTCCAGCGTCCAGCCCTGTCCACCTGCCGTGAACTCGGCAGTGATTAGGGCGGTGTCACTGACACTGGCGCGGTTCTTCACTTGGACGTAGGTCGCGAAGGTAAGCTGCTGCTCAGCATCTACGTTGAAGCTTGCCGGAGCAGGGAGGCCGCCCTCCTTTTCGTTGGCGAGCTGGATGTCGTAGTCACCCTCAACTTGCACCTGGACAGTCGTTTGTGCCAGTTCGCCGTCGCCTACCTGTACGGTCACCTCTATGGTCACGACATCGCCAGCATCAGCGCCGCTAGCGATAGTCACGGTAGCTCGAGCGTTTTCTGTTGAGCCGTATCCTTCCAGCATGGTGTCGCCCCCAGCNGAGAAGGTCCATCCACTAGGTGTGTTCTCCGGAGTGTCGCCCATGTACCACGCGCCGCGCGCTAGCTGGAAGTCAACAACATCCTCNGACCATTTGTTGGTGACCCTGAACTTGAGTACTACCGAGTCGCCGGGTCCCCCTGCGCCGAGCGCAGTAAGTGGTTCCAGCAGCAGTCCCTGGAACACCCGCACATGGGTAGTCAACTCCAGCTGCGTCGNGACAGTCCNCTGCAGCTGTGAGCGGGCGGTCACTTGNACCGTCAGTGTCTCGCTGTAACTGGCGTCGGACGGTGCGGTCACTTCTACNGTGACGTAGCCACTGGCATGGGCATCTAGATTAATCTCGTCATCGTCATTCACCATCTCCGCCTCCCAGCCGCCCGAGGNGCCATCTATCTCGAGATCAAAGGTATCCTGGCTATTGCCAGAATTAGTTACTTTCAGCNGGTAGGTTGTAGCTTCGCCAATNTCGGCCGAGCCGTTGCCCGCTACGCCCTCGGCNGGTGTCAGCGCGACATCTACCACCCGGCTCACATCTATCTGTAGTTGGAGCTGCCTGTCCTCGTCCGGGTCNTCCTCAGTCAGGTCATGGCAGTTCAACTCGATNGCATGACTGCCATAGAGTGCACTTGTACGCGGCTCGACACTCACCCTGATTCCGGAGCGTAGCTCGTTGCTAGGTAGGTTGAACTCCAGCGATCGTGATTGCCCGCCTAAGTCGTTGTTGCCATCACTTGACCACCATACCTCCAGCCCGTTATCAGAGAGANCGTCGGCATTCGGGATGGTGAGNTTGAAGCGTCGCTGGTCAGAGTTGAGGTTCTCCAACTCAACNGTCAGGTTGGCCCAGTCACCACCCGGGTCGACGTCCGCCTCTCCGTTGGCTGGNGTCTCAAGCTGGAACTCGAAATCACTCTGGGCGGCCTGTACGCCCGGTAAGAGCAGCAGCAGCGCAATCNCGAGCCAGCGCATCGAGAGGGGCTCCCACACATCCATTCATATAACTGTTCCGCAACTCTGGCGTCGTTTGGAGATCACAGATAATCATTTCCACCTCGACCCACGCGGACGGCGTGGCGACGCCGTGCGCGACTTCCTGAAAGCGGGCGGTAGTCGATTGGTANTAGTCCACAAGCCCTATAGTGAATGGCAGAANCTGCGCCAGTTCGAGGCACAAGTCGCTACGACGTTAAAACTCGCTGGAGAAGCACGCAAAGCTGGCGCGCGGGTNGCAGTAGTAGCGGCACCTCATCCAGTCACNTTAGTCCGTATGGCTGAAGCCTTGGGTCCGGCAGCGGCCGAAGACCTCTATTTAAAAGCAGTAGAGTATTGCTGCACGCTAGTTGATACAGGTGAGCTAGTGGGGCTAGGCGAGCTAGGGCGGCCACACTTTCCTGTTACAGAGCAGGTGTGGGAGCAGGCTAATCGCGTGCTGGAGACAGCGCTAGTACACACGCGTGATGCTGGTGGCGCAGCGGTGTTGCATACCGAGTCGGGAACGCCCGAAGCTATGTCCGAGCTCGGTGCTATCGCTGACCGCGCGCGCTTTCCGAAGGCGCGACTGGTAAAGCACTACGGCGGTCCTGGCGCATTGGAGGAGCCGGCCGGGCTGGTAGTGTCGGTAATTGCCTCACGCAAAAATTTACAGACCGCCACCACTTCGGGAGCGGAGTTCATGCTCGAGACNGACTACCTCGATGACCCGGACCGACCAGGTGCCGTAATGGGTCCGAAGACAGTACCGCGCCGCACACGCGCTGCGCTGGAAAGCGGTATTCTGGATCAGGAGTTGGCGCAGCGAATTCATGTTGACCTGCCCGACCGGGTCTACGGCCGTTTCTCCTGAAGTTACGCTTCGGCCGGCGCGGGAGAGTGCTCTCCGCGTTTAGAATCGCTGTCGTTAGCTAGTAGTGGTTGAGATTCTTCCAGTTCTAGATCCCATTCCAGATTGAGTCGCCACTGCCGTGCCCACGCCTCAATGACGTGCCGCTCGTGGAGATTGCCGATGAATCTGGTGATAATGGCATCCTTGCTGCGTCGACTCATCTTGAACGCACCGGTACGTTGCGTGCCGGAGTAGATGACATAGCACGCTCCTAGTCCGAACTCTTGCCGGATTTCGGTGGCAAAATAATGCGCNAGNCGATCCGCTTGGTGCAGGACAAAGCTACCCTGAAAAACATGGCCACGGACGNGCTGCAAATCTTCTTTCAGGAGCCACATCAGCGTGGCGTCGCCCTCCTGCAGGAAGCCCTTGANCAGTACACCCTCTCGTTCGAGCTGCGCCAGNATAGCTCTGAGTTCGGCCATTGGAACCTCGCCTTTGACCAGCAGCCCTAGCCGCTCGGCTGAGACGACACCGAACTGCAGGATGAGCCGCTTCACAACTCGAAAGCGCGCTTCGTCACGATTCAGGATGCGTTGTACTGGCAACGTGCGGTAGTAGCCGCGTGGCGTGCGCACCATATGCAGTGAGTGGTAAAGCCGTGAAAGCATTTTCTTAAAGGTGTCTGGGTCGAGCCCGCTTCGCCGTAGCAGTTCATCGCGCGGTACACCACGCGAATCCACCGCAAGCGAGAGCAGCCGNCGGTCCTCTGGCTCGATCGGGACGTCACGTGCGTCACGGTAGACCATCGCGTCCTGCACGCTACAGTAAGTGGCGTAGCCGGGAATCATAACTCCCAGTACTAGGTCGAACTCCTCNCCGTAGTCACGGGGGTGGAAGAAGCGCCCCTGTATTCGTAGTGAAAGTTCGTACTCCGACCGCAGCCCGCCCNTCTCGCGGAACGCTTGGCGGGCGTTGGTAAAGCGGCGCTGNGGGTGGATGTGCTGGCGCCAGAGCAGGTATCCGTCCAGCTCGCGCGGATTGAATTGCTCCGTGACGATGGGACCATTCACCAGCCAGTCCCGCAGCGGNTGGTAGCCAGCGGAGAGGAACATATCGCGTGCNTGCTGCTCGAGCTCAGAGACCGGCCGCCCTTCAATTTGCTTGATGCGAATCACATCACTGTTGAACTCGCGCTGGTAGCNGGCGTGTTCGTGCAGCGCCGCCAAAACTTCTGGGAGCAGCTCAGGCTGCTCGAGTGACAGCTTTCGCACTTCCAGCAGCCCAGACATGGCCCACATNTCGAGGAAGCCGACCAACATCCCGCCTCGGGTGATAGGATGCGTCCATNCATCACCGTAGCGCGAGAACACTTCGCGTCGCATATGCACCAGCATTGGGTCGCGCCACGACAGTACTCGTACTGGCGTGCCCTCGATCGGTGNCTGTAATGCCTCCAGCTCATCGCTCAGGACATATACAAACAGCCGNGTTGCGCTTGCTACGACGATGCGTGTCACTATACCCTCTTCTTGCAGTTGGGAGAGCAAAGAACGAAGCACGACGAGCGGCAGCCAAGTCTCGCGTCGCAACGGCGCGAAGCTCAGTGGTCCTAGGCTGCGCAGCACCTGCAGCAACANCTTGCGCTCCGGCTTCTCCGGCGTGTCGAACTCCTCCAGCAGTCGGTACCGATTGTGTGTGGTCCAGGGGTTGCGGTGGCGATTGAAGCGGTGCAGTTGCAGGCACTCTTCTAGGCCGCGCAGCACTGGCTCGACCTGTTCAGGTTCCTTCTCCAGCCGGGTTGCAATCTCGTGGCGCGTNAATGGCGAATTGCGGGCGAGCAGCTCAACAATCGCCTCCGCGAGNTTCCCAGTTGGGGGGCGGCGGTAGAGCGCTTGATAAANGCCCACCTTGTTCGCCGGCGTGTACCTGAGACGCCCTCCAGCAAAACGCCCTTGCAGCAGCGCGTCGGAGTCACGCCATTGCCACCACTCATCGAGCGAAGGCTCATCCAGCCGGTAGTAAGCGATTCGCGCTGAGGGAACATCACCCAAGGCGTCGAACAGCCCCTGTAAGTTGGTGAAGCGGCGGAACAGCTTGGCATCAACGTAGCTACGTAGCTGTTTCTCGGAAATGACAATCAGGTCACCGCGCGATTGAGCTTCGAGGTAGATAATATCCTCTGCCAGCAGGTAATGTGGTATCGGCCGTCCCAGNACGAAGTTGCCTCCCTGTAGCGCCCCGCGCTCCTCCAGATCNTAGAGTGTTTGTTCGACCACCTGCTCCGGCAACCNCAGTTCGATTGCCAGTTGCTCTGCTGACCGTGGGCCACAATAGCCTAGATAAGTGCTGACCAGCCAGTCGAGTGCCTTTTCGTAACTGGCTGTTGGAGTCGGNTTGCGCAGNCGCATTCCATCAGGCAACCGTGTCAGGAGGTAATGCTGTTCCAGCTCTTNCAGTGGCTTGCGGGCGCGTACTTTGCGNCCTGCTTCTAGGCTCNCTAGAGCCTTTTGTGCCGGCTTTGAGAGTTGNTCGCTGCGGCCATAAACAGCACGGAAATANGGAATGAACTCAGGGAGTGTGAAGAGCGGCTCGGAATCACCAGTCCAAACGGACTCAACGTGTCCNTCCTTAATGAGTGTCTCGCACGTCTCACGCAGCTCGCTGGTGGGCAGTTCCGACAGGCGATAAACCGACCGGCGCCGGTCCGCCAGCAGTGCCAGCCCGCCGGTCTCGCGGATGGCCTGGAGTACACCCTCAGGCGAGTCGACCAACGGTGCTTTCTCGTTGAAGTAGCCATCGACTAACTCGNGCTCGAAGCGCGCCTTGTCACCACCTTCCTGCTCCAATACTCTCCCTAGCACTTGTGTGTGCAGCTCGCGCAATAACGCTGATCTGTCTTCCATCAACACAATATCGCTCATTCCGGAGAGGATGACACCGTGTGCCAGCGGTGACGGCACTGCAGAGTAGGGGCGGTAGCTGACGCTACGCTCGCCACTGGCGATGTCTGTTAGCACTTCGCGCGCGTGCTTCAGGTCGAACGCATCATGGAGTACCTCGCGGTACGCCTCNTCAAGCATTGGAAAGNTTGGNAGCTCATGGATTGCCTCCAGCACCTGCGAGGTGCGTAGTTGCTGTCGCGGCAGCGAAATCTCGCGNCCTTTGTAATTGCGTAGAACCATAAACGATCGGTTGGCGCAGTGGCGGAAGCGNTGCGCAAATATCTCAGTGTTACGGATAGCGCGTCGTAGCGTTGCTTCGAGATCATCTGGGTCGAGCATCTCGCCGATACCCTCCAGCTCTACAAAGTCGGGGAAGGTGAGCAGGAAAGCATCGTCGCTCAGAGAGATACGCACCGACGCTTCCAGTTCCCGACTGAGCTCATACGCGAACGCCCGCGCCAGTGCGTCGTTGACTCGCCGTCCGAAGGGGAAATGGAACACCGCCCCTCGCCGGCCNCGGTTGTCGATATAGCCTTCAACCAGTAGCTGTCGGTCTGATGGCACGAANTTGCACAGTTTCTGCTGCTCACGCAGGTGCGATAGGATGGTGCGCGCTGCTCCCGGGTCGACCCGGAACTCATCCTCGAGCCACGCCAGTGTATCGCTCTCCNGTTCGTCCAGCCGCTTCCCGACGGCGGCGCGGAAGCGGCCGACTGCCTCGCTCAGGTCAAAAGAGCGCGGTAGCATCTCTCCCGACCAAGAAGGCACGGTCGGCTTGCGCCCCAGTCCGTCCTTGACTATGACTTGGGGGCCCTCAGCCCCGAGGAACTGGTAGGTGCGACCGCCCAGCACAAAAATATCATTTCGGCTCAGGTTTTCGACGAATTTCTCCGAGAGATTGCCAATGTGCGCACCGCTCCCTTCTAGCACCACCGAGTAGTTGATTTCCTGCGGGATGGTACCGATGTTCATGTTGTAAATCTGCCGCGCCGCGCGTTTGATGCCTACCTCGCTGCCGTTGTACCATANCTTGGGGTAGACNCCGTGTTCGCTCAGCGACTCACCACCCAGGAATTCGAGCAGNGCTTCCAGTTCGCTGCTGGTGAAATCACGATAGGGGTGCGCGCCGCGGATGACATCCAGCAGTTCTTCTGGNGTCCAGCGTTGGTTGAGCGACATGCCAATGATGCATTGCGCTAGTACGTCAGCCGGGTGCTGCGGNATGGCAACNCGGTCAATCTCTCCTGCGTAGGCGGAGTTAACCAACACCGCACACTCGACTAGGTCGTCAGGATCAAAAACGACGAGCCGNCCTTTCGAAACTTGATGCAGCGCGTGGCCGGCACGGCCGATGCGCTGTAGCCCTTTTGCTATTGATTTGGGTGAGCCGATTTGTACTACCAAATCGACATACCCAATGTCGATGCCCAGCTCTAGGCTNGTCGAAGTGACGACTGCATCCATNTTGCCATCTTTCAGTTTCTGCTCTACATCCAGTCGCATTTCCTTTGACATCGAGCCATGGTGTGCNGCTAGCTTATCGATGCCGCGCTCCTGCAGTTGCAACACGACTGACTCGGTCCCAGCACGGGTATTAGTGAAAATCAGCGTCGTGCGATGCGCTACNACTAGTTCNGCCAGCAAGTCATACATGNGNGAATTGANGACCTCAGTCGANTGCTGNGTTANATCGTCGACCGGGCACAGGACACGNAGGTCGAGGTGNTTGCGNTCCTTGACGTCAACGATGTTTACCGGTCGCGGCTTGCCGCGCGACCAGCCGCCTAGAAAATGNGCGATTTCCTCAATCGGTGCCTGCGTTGCCGAGAGGCCGATGCGNACCGGGTCGNGGTCGAGCANNTNTGCNAGGCACTCCACGGAGAGNGAGAGGTGTGTGCCGCGCTTGTTGTTAGCGAGGTCATGGATTTCGTCNAGAATGACGTAGCGCACCGATCTGAGGTGCTCGCGGAACTTCTTTGACGAGAGNAGTANCCCCAGNCTTTCAGGCGTAGTAATCAGGATATGCGGTGGCTTACGCACCATCTTGGCTCTGTCGGAGGTCGATGTGTCGCCGCTNCGCACAGCCACNTTTACTGNCGGAAATTCCCAGNCNNGCTTCGCCGCNAGCGCCTCCATCTCTGCCAGCGGCTGCTTCAGGTTGCGGTCAATATCGTTGGCNAGNGCCTTGAGTGGTGAGATGTAGAGCGCTTGTACCCCNTCCTNCAGCNTGCCGGCANCAGCGCGNCGGAACAGGTCATTCAGGATTGAGAGAAAGGCGGTGAGTGTCTTGCCAGAGCCGGTGGGCGAGGAGACCAGCACGTTCTTACCGGCGTGGATTAGCGGCACCGCCATCGCCTGTGGTGGTGTTAGGTCATCGAAGCGGTCGTCGAACCACTCGCTGATGAGTGGCTCGAATTCGGCCAGCACATCTGCCTTGCTCTTTCTAGCTTTAACGTACTTTACCATGGCTCTTGAAACATTAATCGCGCTGCCAGCGGTGAAGGGTGTAATAGACTTCCGGTGGAGCCAAAACCTAATTACAACTGGGCAGTCGCGCCGCCGAGCCACCGTGGCTTAGAGGTATAGCGACGCCTTGGTAAGGCGTAGGTCGCGAGTTCAATTCTCGCCGGTGGCTCCATGTTCTCCCAGAGGCTCCTCGANCCAGAACGCTGCGTGTCCCTTGGCCCAACGTGAGATGTCGCTGCGCTCCACCGTTGTGAACGTTTCACGCAGTTCCAATTCAGCCTCGTCGAGCACCGCATCTGGTGTTCTGGNATGGATTCCGGGTGCCTTGAGCATCAGCAGCCCCTGTTGCGGGNGGTATGCCTCCCAGTTGCGNCGGAAAATCGCGAGCTGGTCNCGCTGCGCGACGTCCTGATAGATGAAGCCNCAGCCCTCNGCCTGTGGCGCGTATCGCGCGGGNAAGTGAGCATCAGTCAGCACCGGTAGCAGGTTCTGGTATCGCTCGGCNACTACTAGCAGCTCCGCCATNGCAGTTGCCGANACCTCGATAGCGGCGACTCGNCCTTCAGGGCAGAGGTCACAGACGTGCGAGACNGTGGTGCCTTCGGCAGCGCCCAGGTAGAGCACGNNTGCGTCGGNNGCNAGCGGCCAGTCGTGACCGCTGACGCGCAACCACGCTGCTAGCTTGCTGCGCCAAGGATTCCANTCGCGCCAACCGCTGGGGCCACGCGTTTGAAGTCGTCCACGGCGGGTGCGCAGCCACTCACTCACGCCACGGCGATGCCGGTCCATGGCTCGGCACCGATGACGTGAGACGAGTCAATACCCTCAACCCAGAGTTCGAGACCGTCGAAGCTACGGCGATTACCCTCGGGGACGCGGAAGCGGTAGTTCGTGGATTCNGTCGTTGGCAGTCCGACTGACCAGATGACCTGCTGCCCCTCGCGCTTTCCTGGCCGTGGTTCAGCATCGCTGATATCGTGCTCTGGCACCTCGGCGCGCAGCTTGAAGCTGGCCGAGCGCATCCTGTAGTTAGTCACGCTGATGGCGACTTCAATNTAGCCGTCGGCGAACTCAATTTGTTCCTCGATCCAGACCACATCCATGATACGTGCTACAACCTTGTCCAGATTAGGCACTGGCTCACCGACGACGTGCGCTGCACGCTTAGCCATTGCTGGTAGCACTTTCTGCACNAGTTCAAATTTNTCGCTCAGTTTGGCGCGTTTCTTCTGCTTTTTCAAGTGGCGCGACAAGGTTTTNGCATTGGCGCGCAGTGCCAGTTTGATTTCGCGGCCNATTTCGGGAATGTCAGCAATCGCCTCCTTTGCCTCGGAGGTAAACGGAATNTTGGTNGCNGCGACATGNACTAGGATAACTGCGGGACCATTCGGCATCCCCTTGCCGCCNCGCTGGTCGAGGCCATAATTGCGCCAGTTGATGCCATGCATCGCTTTGGTANTGGCGCAGCCGCCTGCCTGGTAGAGCAGTGGTACGCGGTTGGCAAAGCGCAGCAGCTGCACCGGTTCGTCGCGCGGCAGGTTGCCACCGAATACCATCCCCACTTCCACCAGGAATGGTGTTCCTGCGAAGACCGCCGGTGCGCGGCTTACGGGGGTGGTGTAGTAGTCAGGCCGCAGATCATCCAGCACCTGCTTCAGCCCGAGTTTGATGAGCTGCGAGCCAATCGGCACCANCACCTTGCTGGTGGGGGTACGGATAGAAGTCGCTTGGAACGTCTCGCGTAGCATCAGCGCCTCGGCGCGTGTGATATCCTGCGGTCGGACGATAGGGTCGAGTGCCGCCTTGCCAAGCACATTTTGGATGGTGCTTTTGCCCATTGAGGAGAATTCCTGCTGCAGGAATTGCCCGAGCTGGTGCTGGCTGGCGTGNTGCGCCATCCGCAGTAGCTGTCCTATCTCGACGCCGTGTGGGTGCGGTTGGATGCCCTCCTTGGGCAGCCGTGGCAGCTCNTCAGCGGCGCGGTCGAACCGCATAANATCACCTGCAGGNTCGCTGAAGCTGATGGTTGCGTGNGGGTTGACGATGGAAGTAGCGCGTAGATACTCGCGTACTGACTGGCGCCCCGTCTGATACCTGCCCTTCAAGCAAAACTCNATGCGGGTACCGTGCGGTTTCTCNGGTTGTAGTCCGTCCTCTTCCTGCTCGGGTAGNCGCCACGGCAGCTCTTCGCGGCGGTCGATACGACCGCAGTTATTTCTGACATCAAGCTTTAGCATTACCTTCACGGCAAGATGCTCGGGGGAGATGCGCGATGTGATAACCGCCGGCCGCCCCGTGGTAAGCTGGCCGTACATTATCGCCGCGGAAATGCCAATGCCCTGCTGGCCNCGCGACTGTTTGCCGCTGCCGAAGCGTGAGCCGTAGAGCAGTCGGCCGAATACTTTAGGGATTTGTTCCTCTAGGATGCCGGGTCCATTGTCCTCGACGATTATGCGCAACTCATCCCCGCCAAGTGATTCCAGTACNACCTGCACTTCGGGCAGGATGCCTCCCTGTTCGCACGCGTCGAGCGCGTTGTCGACCGCTTCCTTCACCGCCGTGATGAGCGAATGGGTTGGGTTGTCGAAGCCAAGGATGTGCCGGTTCTGCTCNAAGAACTCGGAGATGGGGATGTCACGCTGTTCTTCTGCCAGTTCGTGTGCGCGGGTGCGAGTCGGCTTCTTCCGGGTGGGAGGTGTGGCTGGTGCCATTTCCGGGGCNGGCTCCACAATCTTCACCTCNGANTGCCCTCCGTCCGGCGATTTTCCCGACGCGGGCGCATCCGTCACTACGCNGGGGAGTTCGGCTTCTGGTGGCTCACTGGTCTCGGTTTCCTCCTTCGTAACTTCTCTCTCGGTAGCAGCTTCATCGAGCGTTGTTTGCCCCATCCAGCGGGCCAGCCCGGAGCGGGATTAAGGGCTGCGCCTGCGGAGGAACAGCGCGAGCGCGACAGTGGCAGACCCCAGAGCTAGNGGCAACAGCAGTCCCCCCGCGNCCGTGTCCGTTTCTGCGTCCGGCACCACCAGNGCACTAGTGATATCAGGAATATCGACAATCCAGAGATTTAGGTTGTCGTCGCGGCCGGAGTGGAACGCCAGCGAATGTCCATTGGGTGACCAGCTGGGGTGTTGGTCCACTGCAGAGTCCATGGTAACGCGTTTCTGCATGCCACCTTCTACAGGNACAAGGTAGAGNTCCTTGTTGCCGTCGCGCTCCGAGTCGTATACCAGCCACTCCCCGTTCGGGGACCAGCCCGGATACCCATCGTAGTAGGAATCATCCGTGACCCGCCTCGNGTCACTTCCGTTGCTGCGCATNACCCAGATATCGGTCCCCTCATCCCGGTCGGCTTGGTACACTATCCACTCCCCGTCGAATGACCAGCGTGGACAGTGTTCGCTTGCGTCAGTANTAGTAAGCTGTACAGGTTCTCCAGCGGGGCTTCCGTCATCGGCAACTGGTATTTTCCAGACGTCCAGCGAACCGCTGCGNCCGGAGTGAAATGAAATTGCCTCGCTATTNGGCGACCACCGCCCNGAGTCATCGAAGGCGGGGTCGAAGGTGACTTGGACGCTTTNGCCGCTNGAAAGGTTAACGACAAAGATGTCCATGTCATNTGTGGTCCCGTTNTCGGGGTCGTATGAGTTNAACACNATGCGACTCNCATCAGGTGACCAACCGGGATAGCCATGGTAGCTGCGNTCTGTCAGGACTTCTACCGNGTCACCTCCCGTGGCATCCATTGTGTAAATNTGGTAGATGTGCTGTTCNAGNCCACGGTTAGACTTGAACACTAACTGGTCACCGCTNGGGTGCCACTCNGGCTGTATGTTGATACCTTCCCCGNTTGNTTCAAAAGTNAGCTGCCTTGGGTAGAGTACAGTCACGCGAACTGGTGNGCTCTNCACCNGNGAACCGTCNCTGTNAATGGCACGCGCGACCAGCGTGAANNCTGNTGGNACGGTTGCGTTCGCGACCGCTGTATCCCANGNCAGTAGCTCACCCGGTGNGCCGCTGGCGACCACAGCACTGTTTGCCAGNAGCTCAACCTGCGTGAAGTCGCCCTCCGCTGCAATCTCGACCTCAACCGTTCCCTCGGCCCAGTCGCCGTCGGCGAGCGATGTTATGGCGACCAGCGATTGCTGCTCAAGAGATCCAGTAGCGGGGAGGAGCAGGAACGTAGCGACCAGTAACACAAGCGATGGGTGGAAGCGGTGCACACTGACGGAGTGCAGCTGTCTTGAAAAACGATACCCCACATAGGGCGTGGCGCTTCAATAGCCCCCGTATTCCCGGCAACGTGGACGACCTACAGCTACTGTCTCTGATAGTGCTCTTCGCCGGGCTGGTGACACTAGCGCTACCACTGCTGGCCCGACTGGTCGAATTCGCCACTGCACGGCAGTCTGGCGACTGGCTGTTGCTGGGGATGCTGCTGCTCTTCGGATCGGCGTTGCTGGCGGCGCTCTGGGCGGTCTGGGTCGCCTCGACACAGAACTGGTTGCTCTGGCCGGTGGCGGGCTTTACACTGCTGTTCCGGCTGGTTTCACCGCCTATTCTATTGCGCGTGCTATCGCAACGCCTCGGTGACCCAACTGGCGAGTCAACATCGAGCACAACAACACTGGAACAGTCGGTGACTGGCGGTGCAGTGGTGCTCGGGAGCTTTGTGCTGCTGGCGCCTTGGCTAGAACCGTCCCACGGCAATGCAATGGCAGCGGCTGAGACCGGGCTCGCGACAATCGTAGCGGTATTCTCGTTCAGCCAGTTCTACCTGTTGCTGTTCATGGGGCGCATGCGCGAGGGACAGGCGCACTTTGCGTGGGTTGCTGGGTTGCTCCTCGGTGTCGGTCTCATAGTGCTGACACCAGCATACTTGCCGGGATTCCAAGCGGCGTTCCGTACCACATCTGCGCTGGGCTGGTTCGGTGCGGCAGCGCTGTTCCACTACGGGCGCCAGCTTCATCCACCTGCACTACTACGGCAGCTGCGGTGGAATGTTTAAATGCGGCTCGTCGGTTGTTACGGCGCATGTCGAGCGAGCAATTGCAGGCACTAGTAGCCATCCTGCTACTGAACGCAATTGCGTGGGGTGGCTACGTCACTCTACAGAACGAGCCCGAGACAGTGTACCTCTACCATGAATCACTGGCAGAGAGCGCCAATGTCACCGTGTCGCTCGACTTCGGGGAAGCGGGCGCCAACGCCACCACCTTCACCAACGCGACGACGGTAAGCTTTGGCGGCATCATCGTCGTTAACGACACATCAGCCTACGCGGCGACCATCGCCGCCGCGCGCGCTCAAGACTTTGCTGTGGGGGTGACTTTGTATTCATTTGGCCCCTACGTCCACACCATTGACGGTGTCGCGAGCGACAGCGGCCACTACTGGGTGCTCTACTGTAATGACGCCTATTCGGTGGCCGGCGCCGGTGACCTGCAGTTGCAGGACGGCGACGTCGTGCTCTGGAAGTTCGAATAGTCTAAAGGATGTAGAATTAGTGACTGTTAGCCCACTCTGTCAGTCGCGTCATTCCTTCCTCCAGATCAGGGAGTGAGATGCCGGAGAAGGCGAAGCGCAGGTAGTGCTCACGCTCACCCTCGAGTGGGCGACCGAAGTGGTAGCGGCAGCAGAAGCTGACGCCCGTGGCTTCGAGGACAGCCTGGCGGAAGCTCTCAGCATCGTCGAAGCCAGTGCGTGCCATCAGCTCAGTGACCCGGGGAAAGAAGTAGAATCCCGCTTCCGGCAGGTGCGCTGCAACGCCATCAATTTCGTTGAGTAGTGTTGCTAGCCGGTCTCGTCGCGCACGCAGTCGGTCACGGATAGCGTCAGTCTCGCTGGCTGGCAGCTTCAGCGCTGCGACGCCAGCGTGCTGTACAAAATGGGCTGTGCAGGACTCAGCGTTGACGTTTAGCCGTGAGATTTCATCTATGAGCCAGTCCGGGCCGATAGCACCGCCAAGCCGCCAGCCAGTCATCGCAAATTTCTTTGAAAAAGTATAGAGGATGAGCGTCCGCTCTTGCATCCCCGGCAGGCTCGCAATTGAGCGCGGTTCTCCCTCGAAGAGTATGTCGAAGTACGCTTCATCACTTACCACAAGCAGGTCGTGTTCGACGACGAGCTGCGCTAGCCTCTCTATCTCTGCCGAGGGCGAAGAAGCACCAGTCGGGTTGTTGTAGTTGTTGTAGAACAAGTGGCGCGCGCCGGCGGCGATGCCCGCTTCGATAGCATCGAAATCGAGTCGCAGTCCTGCTTCGGTATCGATGTAGCCATAGGGGTGCGCAACGCCACCGTAGAATTCGATTTGCGACTCGTAAATTGGGTAGCCGGGGTTGGGGTAGAGGACAGTATCACCTTCCTCCATCACCGCGGCAATGTACTTGCCAATTGTTGGCTTACCGCCTGGCTGGACTGAGACGTTGGCGCTGCCATAGTCGAGCCCACGCGCTCTACCCACGCTGGCTGCCAGCACTTCGCGCAACACTGGAATTCCCGCTGCGGGGCAGTAGCCTGTGTGGCCTGCATCGAGCGCAGTGCGGGCCGCTTTACGTACCGGCATGGGAGTCGGGAGATTCAGGTCACCGAGGTGGAACGGGAAAATACGTTTGCCAGCGGCCGTATACGCACTCGCCTCGGCCGAGATAGCCATGGCAGTTTCGGTGCCGAGTCGACCCATGCGGCTCGCGATGCGTGACATGGTCCTGCCGACGCCCGCTACTGTTAAGAGCGTTCGGACGCCACTTTTTTGAAGGCGTACCGGGTGCCGCGGTAATGGAGTTTGGACAGATGCGCCGTGACTTCGCTGACTGGCGCCGTGAAAACATGCTGGCGCTAGCGGCCGTGGGGACCATCCTTTCTGGCGCGATGGTGCTGATAGGTGCTATCGGAACATGGTACCGCACTGAGAGCTGGACGCCAACAGCTATTCTTGAATGGCTTGGAGACTATGATATTTGGGCGCTGGTAATCGGTCTCGCACTGTTCGGTGTCAGTAGCTATCAGTTCTGGCTGGTGCGCTGGTATATGAACCGCTTCGAGGAGCTTATTGCCGTTAGTTCCAAGGCTCAGTTCCAGCGAGACTGGACCGAGCTGCAGCAGATGAGCCGCTACCAGCTCCCGGGCAACTACTGGAAGCGCGCACTCAAGGCTGGACGCCGGTTCGGACTCAAGTAATTTTATATAGAGACCCAAGGTGGCACAAGGGCAGGTTGACAACCTGAGGTTGACTACCGATGCCACGCAAGACGAAGAAAATCGCAAAAGAGCCCCCGACGGAACCCGAAGTGGAGTCGCCCGACCTCATCGCGGTGGCGCAGGCGGAGCTGGGCGAGGTGCAGGAACAGCTGCACCGCGTCGCAGCTGATTTCGATAACTTCCGCAAGCGAGTCGAGCGCGACCGCTCGCGCGACGCGCTGCGGGCGCGCGGTGCCGTTACAATGCAGTTTCTCGAAGCGCTGGAGACCGCCACGCAGGCGGCCGACGCGGAATATCCCGACGTCGAGGCGGCGGTCGCTGGCCTGACGGGAATCCAGAAACAGCTGCAGACGGCGATGGATGCTCTGGGGCTGGTGGCGATTAACCCCGCCGGGCAGTTTGACCACCGACTGCACGAGGCGCTGAGCGCGGTCGAGCGCGACGACCTAGAGAACGAGACGATTATCGAGGTAATCCAGCCGGGCTACCTCCTGGAAGGCGAGCTGCTACGACCTGCACGGGTCATCGTCAGCCGCACACCCCAACCGGCAACAGAAATTGAAACAACGGAGTAAGAATGGCTAAGGAAATCATAATCGGCATAGACCTAGGCACGACAAATTCGGAAGCGGCACACCTTGAGGGCGGCCGCCCGACCATTATCCCCTCGGCCGAAGGCTCGACCTTTGGTGGCAAGATGTTTCCTTCGGTCGTTGCCTTCACTAGGGATGGCGAACGATTGGTGGGCGACCTGGCCAAGCGACAGGCAGTCCTGAATCCCGACCGCACCATTATGCTCATCAAGCGCAAAATGGGGACTGACGACCGTGTCAAGGTCGGCAAGAAGGAATACTCGCCCGAGGAAATTTCGGCGATGATTCTACAGAAAATCCGGGCTGATGCCGAGGCACATCTAGGACAGGAAATCAACAAGGCCGTCATTACGGTCCCGGCTTACTTCAACGACAACCAGCGGCAGGCGACTAAGGATGCCGGTCGCATCGCGGGNCTCGAAGTGGAGCGTATCATCAACGAGCCGACCGCGGCGGCGCTGGCTTACGGTCTGGACCAGGACCGGGAGGGCGAGCACAAGGTCGCCGTGCTGGATCTGGGCGGCGGCACCTTCGACGTTACCATCATGGAGATGGCCGAAGGCGTTTTCGAAGTCCTCTCCACGTCGGGTGATACCCATCTCGGCGGGACCGATATGGACGACGCGATTATCAACTGGCTCGCCGAGAATTTCAAGACCGAGAACGGCGTTGACCTGCGTCAGGATTCCGCCGCCTTCCAGCGGCTGCGCGACGCGGGCGAGAAGGCAAAAATCGAGCTTTCCAGTACAGTCAAAGCCACCATCAACCTCCCATATATCTGGGCCGATTCGGCCGGACCCAAGCATCTCGAGGTTGACCTGACCCGCGCGATGCTACAGGAACTGGTCGAGCCCGTGCTCGCCAAATGCGATAAACCCATAAAGCAGGCGTTCAAGGATGCAAAGCTGAAGCCGGGTGAGGTAGACAAGGTGCTGCTGGTCGGCGGCCCGACACGGATGCCAATTGTCCGCGAGCGCTTCGAGAAGATTATCGGTCGCAAAGCAGAAAGTGGCATCGACCCGATGCAATGTGTCGCGATGGGTGCTGCGCTGCAGGGTGGCGTAATCGCTGGCGACGTTAAGGACGTGCTGCTGCTCGACGTGACGCCACTCACCTTGGGAATCGAGACCGAAGGGGGCATGATGACGCCGCTCATCGAGCGCAACACCACTATCCCCACCGGTAAGCAGAACACTTTTTCGACCGCTGCTGACAACCAGCCCAGTGTCGAAATCCACATCTTGCAGGGTGAGCGCACCATGGCAGGGCAGAACACGACGCTCGGAAAGTTCATGCTCACTGGCATCCCGCCAGCGCCGCGCGGCGTGCCGCAGGTCGAGGTCAAATTCGATATTGACCGCAATGGCATCCTGAATGTCAGCGCCAAGGACCTCGGCACCGGCAACGAGCAGAAAATTGAAATCAAGGCGAAGTCAAATCTAACCGACGAGGAAATCGAGGCGCGCGTCCAGGAGGCTGAAACGCACGCCGAGGAGGACAGGCAGCTGCGCGAACTTGTCGAGATACGCAACCAGGGTGAATCGCTGATTTACGCCACTGAGAAGTCGCTCAAGGAATTGGGCGAGAAGGTGGACGAGGAGACCCGCAAGGCGATTGAGGAGGCTAAAGAGCCGCTCAAAGAAGCTATGAAGGGCGACGACCTCGACGCACTGAAGGCGGCGACTGAGGCGTACATGACTGCTTCGCAGGTGGTCGGCCAACAGATGTACCAGCAGGCGGCCGAGGAGGCTGCGCAGCAGGCTCCCGCTGACGAGGGAGACGCGCCTGCCGACGAGAACGTGGTCGATGTAGACTACGAGGAAGTCGACGAAAAATAGTCGGGATAATGCTATATCCTACAGCGTTATCAACTCAGAGATGGGCGTTGGTGAAAATATCCGGGTCGCTCACGACATGGCCCGAATTGAACGCCAACTAAAACGTATAACTTCTGCGACACCAGACCGGCGCATAATGCTGGTGCAGGGCCTGCGCGAACGTTTCGTGCCAGCGCTTGTGCCAAAGTTCCTGCCGCAGGTGACTCAGCTGCTGACCGATGATAATCCTGCAGTGCGGCACCAAGTAGTGCTGCTTCTGACCCACCTATTCAGGCAGCACCCTGACGATTTCGACGCAGTGATTGGCCCTCTGGTTGGACAGATCCAGGATTCTCGTATGGAGAATCGCCGTGACTCACTGGAGCTTCTCGGCACAATTACCAAGCAGAAGCCCCGGACGATACTGCCGCACTTGGTAAAGCTTGTCAACCGGCTGGATGACCCAACACCCGGCGTACAGAAACCACTGACTGAGCTGCTGGTAGACTTGGGCCGTCGCTCGCCTGCTGCGGTTACGGCACAGCTGATGAAACTGCTCGACCCACGCCGGCCGCAGCTGTGCCGCAATGGTTTGGAGATGCTCACGGCAATTTCAGCCCAGAAGCCGAAAGGACTCGCGCGCGCAGCACCACGGTTGGTGAAGCTGCTGGGGAGCAAGAACCGCCCGATTCGGGAGTCGGCAAGAAAGTTGCTGGCGACCGCGGGGCAAGCGGGATCCATGTCTGTTCCTAAGTTGCTGCTGCGGTCACTGACCGGACGTAAGGTTAGCTCTGAGTTACGGTTACAGTCTATTCAGCTAGCACAGCAGCTGGCAGAACACGACCCGACTCCCTTCGTCCCGGCAGTAAAGCAATTGGCACGTGATTTGGAGCACCGTCGCTGGGAGATTCGCGAGCAGGCAGCGCTGCTATTGGGGACCATAGGCCGCAATGAAATGAAACTGGTAAAGGCAGGCATTCCGGCACTGGCTCAGGCACTCAACGACGATGATGATTTGGTGCGCACCGCCGCCGTGCGGGCGATGGAACAGCTTAAGGTGTCGTCACTAGACTACACCGAGTTGCAGAAGGCGTCAGAAGCGCTGGAATCGGCCAAGTTCGTGCTTCGTTCGGTGAGCAATTTGGGTATTGAGGTANGNCAGGCGGACAAGCTTGTAGGCGACGCAAAGCGCTCCTACAACCANGGGCAGTACCAGCATTGCATNGACTACGCTGTGCGAGCAGAGAAAATAGCATCGCGCGCCGAGAAGGAAGGTGAGAAGGCGGGGGCAGCATTGACACGCGCCGAGAACACACTGCAGAGCATCGACCACAAGGGATTTGCAGTTGACGAAGCGGAGAAATTGCTGGCGCAGGCCGAGAAACTGCTGGCGCGCCATCGCTACAAGGAAGCGCGCGAACGAGCCGAGGAGGCGGTCGAGGTTGCGCAGCGGCAAGAGGNCGTTGCTCGACCTGANNTAGTGCTTAAGGCCCAGCTNGAACAGCAATTACAGCCAGATGCGTGGAATAACTTCCCAGTTCANCTGGAGAACNTGGGTGGCGCNGTGGCNCGCACAATCNCNCTGGGTTTCTCAGCTTCGTTTGNAGTGCGCGGACCAACGATGCTCGACACGCTNGAGGCTGGCAAAACACAGGAGCTGGCACTAGAGCTGCATCCTAAGGGACNGGGGCTGCTGCCACTNGGNCTCGACATAGAGTTCCACTCGTTGGAGGGAGAATATTTCCACACCCACCGGCAGGAAATCTTGTNTGTTGGNGAGGAGACAGAATTCGAGCCGCGCGAGCTGTTNGTTTCATCAGAGGTCNNNGCNNCNGNGGTGCCCGANAAAANGGTAGTGACACGCCAATACNANGTCGAATGCGACAACTGNGGCACNCGCGTGCCGTCCGACTTNCGCATCTGTGGCAGNTGNGGTAANCGGCTGCGTGANCGGACCGACCGGNCCCAGGGCTACCACTGTCTCGGATGCAACTCNCCNCTNTCGCTTAATCAGAAGTTCTGCGGCAGCTGTGGTAATGCGGCGCCGGCCAAGCCGGAAGCACCTACCAACTGCAGCCACTGCAACANCGNGCTGAACCCAGAACAAAAGTTCTGCGGNGGCTGCGGCGCGCCGGTNATCCTGACCTAGACTTCTTCGGCTTCAGCGACTGTGAGGGGGCCGGCNCGAATCTCATCGGCAACACGGTCGTTGAAGTAGAAGGCAAAAAGGGCAATGATGATTAACCACTGAAATACCATAGTCATGATTGTGAACATCCCTAAGTTCATACCCGCAATGGGAGAATGCGAACCGTCCTGCAATTTCTCGTATATGAAGAAACCGAAGACTACCGCGAACTCTATGGGGAAGGCATAGCGAATGATATACTCCCACCACTTGCCGATGTAGAGGTCGCTGTATTCGGTGTTGATAAAGGTCTCGCGGAACTCGCTGGTACCGAACTTCATCACNACCACCGCCACCATTAGTCCTGAAACGATGAGCCCNGTGCCCCAGACGAAGTCCTGGTTNTCGAGGAATTCCANNCTGTAGGCCGACGGAAGGCCACAAAGTGCTACCGCGACGCAGATATATTTCACGGCTTTGTTGCGTTCCCACCCCATATCAACGAAATTGCGNGCCGCAATTTCGATAGTCGCAATCATGGAAGTGAGTGCAGCAAATGACATTGCGAGGAAGAAAATCGCCCCCATCAATCGTCCCGCTGGCATAGAGGCGAATAGTGCTGTCAAGTGGACGAACGTCAGGCCAGACGAGCCCGCTTCAACAGCGGCAAGTCCGTCAGCAGTCGTATCCGACATGGCGAAAATCGTGCCCAGCACCGCTACACCTGCAATCAGCGAGACCGAATTATTGCCAAGGCCGGTGAGGAATGCATTGAGCGCGATATCTTCTTTCTTTTTCATCGCTACGGCGTAGGTAATCGCCATCCCNAAGCCGGCNGAGGTGGACCACGCCGACTGTGTAAGCGCGCGAATCCACGTCTCTCCCTTGAACAGATATTCCCACTGTGGGATGAACAGGAACCGCAGCCCCATGGCNGCGCCAGATGGATTGAGGATAAAGGGGTAAATCATCGCCACGATGAGAAAGCTGACCAGGAGCGGAATCAGGATAGTGTTGGCGCGCTCGATACCACTGATGCCGCCGTAGACGATTAGGCCCGAGACCGTAACGGCAATGAGCTGAAACATCACNACTTCTAGTGGTGAGTTATGGATGAAATCATTCCATAGAAGTGTTGTTGCCTCCGTATCGGTGGCGAGATCAATCTCCCCCGAAAGCGCGACCCAGAAGTAACGGATAGTCCANCCCATCACGACTGCATAGTAGAAGCCGACAGCAACGCCGACCCAGACCATCCACATTCCCATCCAAGTCCAGTTGCGGCCAGCCATATCGCGCATCGAGCCGATGGTGCCGAGTCGCGTTTTCTTGCCGATGGCGAACTCGGCCATTAGCAGCGGAATCGACCACGCGAAGAGGAAGAGCAGCCACCCAATCATGAANGACCCCCCACCGTTCGCGGCGGCCTCGCGTGGGAAACGCCAGATATTGCCAGTGCCGACTGCGGCACCGATNGTGGTCAGGATGAGCCCCAGGCGTGAGGAGAATACCTCGCCGCCCCCGGCGGCCGTTTCTTTCAACCGTCTTCCTCCGCCNGCTTGCGTCGCTCCGCCTCGGTGGCAAGACCCACCATGCGGTACAACCCACCCCATACCACGCTGTAGATCAGGAGCATCATGATACCGACCGCCAGGCCNTCNGCGACGATATTGCCGAAGCCAATTATGTCATCTACAAAAATCTCGACAGGTTCGGCGGCTCCGTGACCGGTATAAACGAATCCGCCACCGAATTCGTTAGCGAGGCGGGAGTCCTGCGCCACTGCGTAGAACTGGATGTGCGTGGAGGTTTCGGTTGCAGGGATGTAGGCCCTGAAGACTGAATCGCGCCGTGGAATCGTGAATTCAGCGCTGTAGTCAGAGTAATCTCGCGGATCGCAATTCTCGACGCAAGACATAGTTAATTCGCTCCAGACACCTTCTGGCATTTCAGCTGTCCTATATCGCATGGCCAGGGAATCCTTCAGCATGAACTGCGCATCCTCAACCATTACCCTCACTGGCATTTTGTCATCCGAGTAGTAATCGCCAAAATCAATCTCGGTGTCTGACTGAAAACCTATACTTTCACCTTGGTTGGACATGATGCTCAGTGCCGGCATCATGGTCTGCTCCATAGAGTGGATTCCGGGACCATTTATGTCGCCATAATCGGGGAACATCTGTCCAATCCGGGCCTCGGGAGATTCATCCAGCAAGTGCATATTGGTGAGCAGGTGCATCCGTACGGTGGGGCGGATGAGCCGTGTGTCGGCGTGAAAGCCGCCGTCCAGGTCTCCCTGGCTTCCGCAGCTGTTCAGCTCGACCGTGTAGGAAAATGAACCATGCATCCCATAGAGCTGATCGGTAATGTCTCCCGAGACCTTGTACCCGCCCTGATCCTTCCAGTTGCCGTAGCCGGTCAGGTTCATCAGTGGCTTGACCTGGTTCTCCATGTATAGCTCGTGTGGCGGGTCCTGGTCCTTGTAGCCCCACGGCCAGATGTATAGTTCAGAGCAGGAGTGGTATGAAATGGAATTCATTATGTTGTGCTTCATGTCATGGGCTTCGGAACGGTAATTCCTAATATATTCGCCGTCACTGTTCGTGACAAACATGTCGGGCCAGTTCTCTCTGGCCATACCTGCCTGATAGTCTGCCAGATACTGTTCTTGTGGATAATCCTCATAGAGGTCCAGTCTCCATGTCAGGTATTCAATTACCTGCGTCTCAGGCTCTGAATATCCGCCTTCCCGATCTTCGTCGACCATTCCGTCTTCGTCATCGTCCTTGTGGAGCGCGTCTGGCGGGTCCTCGTCCACTCCAGTAATATCGCCAGTGTTCTGATCGCCAACCACGCACGGATTTGCAAAGAAACCTTCGTCACAGTCTCCATCATCATCATTGAAATCCCGGGGGCCGTGATATACGTCCGAGCAGGGATTATCGTCATCTACTGTGACTTCGGGCTCCAAATCATCTCCAATCAAGGCAGTAAACTGGGTGTTGTGTGACCACTCTAGCGGATAATTCCGGTTGATGTCAACACCATCACACTCGTCTCCATACCGGTCGTCGTTGTTGTTATCGCGCATGTTCTTACGCCAGAAACGGCTCGGGTCCTCGCGGTCGTACATGTAGCCGTCCGGATTCAGGACCGGGACAATCCAGATTTCCCGGTTGTTGATTAGCTGGGTCACGCGCGCCTCGATGGGGTCCTCGTCGATACCCTCATCAATGACGCCATCCCCGTCATTATCGATGCCGTCAAAGAGTGCTCGTCCTTCGGCGTCGACACGGCCGCCCTGCTCGCCGTCGCCGTCGTTATCGACGCCGTCAATCGGGTCCTCGTTAATCGCGCCGTCGCCGTCGTTGTCGGTCGGCGGGGCGCCGTAGAAATGAGTCAGGTAGTAAACAAAGTAGAGCGGCGTGACCACGGTCATCCACTCCCGAGCGTGGTGGTTCCCGACTATAAACATGGTCTCTTCGTCAGGGTCATCGTAGAACTCAGGCTCGCTGGCGACATTGTCGGATATCTTGACGCCGTATATTTCGTTCCCTTGCCAGGTTTGACCGGCTGGAATCAGGTCTGTCAAAGTGTAAAATTCAACTATGTCGGGATAGTCATTCGCGAATTTCTGGAGCTCGGAGACAACTTCATAATACTCGTGATAGTCATCGAACAGCACGTCGAATGGGAACGTGTTGGTCCGGTTGAGCGTGTCATTGCCCTCACCAGCTGCAAGCAGCGTTGAGGGTGGGCTGTTTGACGGCATCGGTGCCACCGAGCCGGTGCTCAGACTGGTGAGCACCACCATAATTGCCAGCAGTGCTGCAGTTCCCCGTCGCATGGCGGCGTCACCTGCCTGCCGGCTATAATAGTAACCTTGAGCGCGCCTTTTTGGCCGACGCCCGCTCGGTGGCCGTGCTACGATGCAAGGACTGTCCTCACTGGTATGGTGGCGAGGACTACGGCTACGGCAGTTGCCGGCTCAAGCTGCGGCGCGATGAGCAGCGTTTTCTCACCTTCGGTCAGCAGGAGTGCGATGAAGGGGTTGAACCGGACGTGGCCACCGGTGGAGAGGGCGATGACTGAGGAGACAGTCACAGTCCGCTCCATGACGGCCGGTGACCTCGAATTCGCCCAAGCGTTGACCGATGGCGAGGGGTGGGGCAATTCTGCACGTGACTGGAAGCGGTTGCATTCGCTCGACGTGGGACTGATCGCCGAAGTCGAGGGCGTTGCTGCCGGCATCTGCACGGCAAATGACTACGGTGAGCTCGGAAATATCGGGAACTTTGTCGTAGCGCCTACCCAGCGCGACCACGGCACCGGCCGTGCCTTGGTCGAGGCAGCGCTGGAACGGCTGGCGGAGTGTCGCGCGGTGCGGGTCCACGCACTGATGTCGTCTGCCGGATTTTACCGGGCGTGTGGCTTCGTAGCAGAGGGAATGTCGACCCACTTTCGGCTTTCCCCAGAGATGCACGAGCTTGTACCGTTCGAAGTTGGCGATGCCGAGGTGGAATCAGCACGTAGTGACTGGGATGAGCTGCTGGCACTTGATGCACGGCAGTTCGGTGGCGACCGCTCTAGACTGCTCAATACATTAGCGGATGCAGTTCCCGAAGCGGCATTCGCTGTTGAAGGCGGCTACATCCTGGCGAAGGGCGAGGACACCCTCTACGAGCTAGGGCCATGGGTGGTCGAATCCGGCTGTCAGGGCTGGCAGCGATTACTTGAGGCTGCGATGGCGGCGCTGCCGCGCGGGGCGACGTTAGAAATTTTGGTCCCGTCGCCCAATTTCCGCGTTACCAGCTTGCTCGAAACTCAAGGGTGGGAGGCGGTGGACTACACAGTAGTGATGGTACACGGCGAGGAATGGAGTGACGAGTCCAATATCTGCGCCCGAGCCGGAGGCGACAAAGGGTGAGACTCTACAACAGTGCCACCCGTCGCAAGGAGCGCTTCCGGCAGATCGGGGATCCTGTACGACTCTATGCCTGCGGGCCAACAGTTTACGCACCAGCGCATCTTGGGCATGCCAAGAGCTATGTGGCGGTTGACGTGCTGCGCCGCTGGCTGGAATACCGTGGCCATGCAGTACGCCATGCACAGAACTTCACTGACATCGCCGATGAGACTGCACAGATGGCTGTGCGTGATGCCATTGCTGAGGCTGAGCTGACTGCGCGTTACGAATCGGAATTCCTGACCCAGATGAACGCGCTGGGGAACCTGAAACCTCATGCACTACCACGAGCTTCCGAAGTAGCCGAAAGAATTGGAGCACTGGCTGCGCGACTATTGGCCGAAGGCAGGGCCTACAAGAGTGAAGGCGGAATCTGGCTCTCCGTTGAGGAAGAGGAGCACGGCGCGCTGCTCGGTACTGAGATTGGCGCAGCCCTCTGCGAGCCGCCCAGTGCAGTAGATTCTGGGCCCAAACGGGGACCGTTCGATTTCATGCTGTGGGGACCCCAACAACTTGGCGGTCGGAGCTGGTCGCCAGACGGAATTCCTCCAGGACGGCCGGGATGGCACCTCGAATGCACATTGATGGCGTCGCACGACCCCGGGTTGCCACTTGATATCCACTTCGGTGGAGCTGATCTGGCATATCCGCACCACGAGAGCGAACTGTTGCTGGCAGACGCCCTGGGACTGGGCGAATACTGTCGCATTTGGATGCATAACGGATTGATAGAAGACGCCGATGGCAAACTGTCGAAATCACGTGGAGAGCGGCTCACGCTGGCAACAATCTTCGATGAGTGTCCGCCCGCTGCACTCCGATTCTACCTGCTGCAATACCACTACCACGATTTCACCCCCTTTAGCGAAACGGCACTGAAACAAGCATGCGTCGAGGGTGAGCAACTCGGGTGGACTGCTGCAGAAGTGCTGACGTCGGGTAGTGAGGAGGACTCGCGCGGAGACACGCAACTGGTGAAAGGTGAGCAAGTCACGGCAGAGCTGCTGGCGAGGTTCGAGGCGAGCATGGACGATAATCTTGATACACCACAGGCAATCTCAATTCTGCGCGAGCTGGACACACTAGCACGCGAGCGTGTTGACAGTGGAAACGAAATAGAGGCGGTGGCTGCACTCTATCGCGTCTTTCAGCGTGCGCTGGGGGTGTTCCAGTGGCCTGCGTAGAGCAGTTTCAGGTTGGACCAATGGCCAACTTCGCCTATCTGCTCGGCTGTGAGGAAACACGTGTCGCGGCGTTAATTGATCCCTGCTTCGAGCCAGAAAGGCTGGCCACAAATGCTAAGAAGCTGGGCTACCGCATCGANTGGATAATCAACACCCACGGTCACCATGATCATGTCAACGGCAATGACCACGCGGTCGAGCTGACAGACGCAAAAGTAGCAGCGCATAGCAAAGCAATATTTCACGTCAATCAGTATTTAAGTCATGGTGACGCGCTACAGGTCGGCAATATTACGGTCGAAGTACTGTACACACCGGGCCATGCGCACGACTCAGTCTGCCTGCTGGCAGATAGGCATCTGTTCACCGGTGACACGCTTTTTGTCGGCGAGTGCGGTCGAACCGACCTGCCCGGCAGTAATCCTCAGCAGCTGCACCGCTCGCTCTTCGAGGTGCTGGCAGTGGTGCCAGACACGGCGATTGTGTGGCCCGGCCACGACTACGGCCCGCACCCGTCTTCGACGATGGGCGACGAGCGGCGCAGNAACTACGTGCTCGAGCCGCGGTCGCTGGAGGAGTTCGTTGCGTTCATGGCAGAGCCATAGCGCTCGAGCAGTGCATTAGCGACAGCGCCAGTTGGAATATTCTGCTCGGTGAGCCAGCCGAATCGTTCGAGCGAGACAGCGACGCCGTCTTCCGTGGGTTTGACTGAGAGCACGCGCGCGAGCGGGATGCGCCAGCCGTCGAGTAGCAGGGAGTCGGACTCCAGCGCTAACGAGCGCGGCAGCGCCAGGTATGCCATTGTCAGCGCCAGCAGCGTCAGCGAGGGTAGTGGCGAGTTGCCCTGCAGTAGGTCGAGGACCAGAATGAAGGCGACCACCAGTGGCATTAGCACCATGTTCACCCCCTTGCGTCGCAGCTCCTCGCTCGCCGGCAGTGTGGTCACCACCGCTCCCTCTGCCGGTCGCCGCAGTAGCAACATCACATCGAACAGCAGCACCGTTCCCAGCGCAATTTTCAGTAACAGCAGCCAGTCAGTCACGCCATCGCCTCCGATACCAGCGCCCATACATCGGCCGCCACAGCTACAGGCGGCTGTGTTGCATCAAGGATGCGCACCAGCGGGTCATCACGCAGCGCGAGATAGGCGGCGCGGACACGTTCCAGGTGTGGGGCACGTTCGAAGGTATCGGCGACCGAGTGTGAGTGGACTCGCTCGAGCGCCTGTCCTACAGGAAGATCGAACACCAGTACGATGGTTGGTGTGGGTGCGAAAGCGTTGACGGCGCGGATGCGCTCCGCAGGAATGCCAGCGGCACATTGGTATGCGAGCGTCGAGTAGTAGTACCGATCCATCAGCACGATTTCGCCGCGTTCTAACGCCGGTATAATGCGGGCAGCAACGTGCTCGCGTCTGTCGTCGGCGAAGAGCGTTAGCACTTCCTCGGCATTTGCGTTGCGTTCACCTCGCAGCACTGCCTTCAACTGGCNGCCGTGNGGGCCATNNGTGGGCTCTTTCAGNACGACNACNGNGTGGTCNGNATCGCGNAGNCGTTGAGCCANCAGCTGCGCNTGNGTTGACTTGCCGCAGCCGTCAATTCCTTCTAGGTCAATCAGCACACAGNGGCGAGCGCGCNGCTGCTTATGAGCCATCCTGCGCAGACTGCNGCNNGTGGGCCAACGCNCGNTCCTCGACCAGCTGNGGGTTCAGGTTGGGACGGCAATGCCAGTGGAAGTGGTNTGGAAACTCGGCTGGAAAACGGTCAATGAGGAAGTTACCGCGACCATAGTGCGTGTTGCCATAATCGCGCAGTGCGTTGCGCATCTCACGTCGCTGCGTCCGTTGTGGTTCAAAGGAGTGCTCGTTCCAGAGCAGCAGCGGTAGCTCGCATTCAGGACAGTTGGTGATGCGCCATGCGGCAGTGTCCGCGGGGAGTGTGCAGAGCTTGCAATCCATACCTTGCCGCAGGACAGCATAGCCGCTATATCCCACCTCCTGCCATCAGCGCCGATGGCAGATTTCAAGGCATTCATCAAGGGCAAGCCAGTGAAACTGGCGAACTGCTCACATTGTGAAGCCGAATTCTGGGCGCCACAGGAGCTTGATACAGTAATCTGCTCCTCCTGCACCCCCAGTCACGGAGACCAACGCGACTAAAACAAGGCGCTACTGACCCAGCGTGCCAGTCAACCGCTTGCGCGTAACAGCGAACATGTTCATCGCACTACTTCTCGTCGCGAGCCTACCTCTTGCCAGTGCGAGTGAGGACGATGACCCTGCTCCCGGAAACGGGGAAATGTGGGCCTATGGCACGATGCAGAACGGGGATGGTGGACTCTCAGCAAACGAGAGCAAGGCAGCTACTGGAGAGGGAAACTGGGACGGTGGTTCGACCGATTTGGCGTATGAGAGTGAACCTCTCTCCGGTGACGTCCAGTTGGACGAGGACATAGTCCACGTTCGCCTACACTTGGAACGGACCTGCCTCGTCTCTTCGTGCAACAGTGCCGATGTCCGGCTTTTCGTTAATGACACGATAGTCTCTGAGGCTCAGCTGACGGCTGGCGGCAATGGCATCTATGAGGCGGACCTGACCATCACGCAGGATGAAGGAATCATCCGACACAACACTACAATCCGCCTCGAATTTTCTTGGACAAGACCCGCTGACACGACCGATGAGACGCTCTACGATGGAGCAAACGAGACTGGCGTGACTTTCTATGTTGCAGATTACCTTCCCTTTGTGCCAAATCCTCCCCCAATAGAGCCAGAGCCTACTGAGAATTCAAGGAGACACACAAGTGGCCTAATTTTCCTTCCATTCATCATAGTTGCCCTGGGTATGACTTTCTATATCTTTCAGCAACCAAGGAGGTCTGAGACAGGTCTGGAGGTAGAAGAATCCAGTGTGGAAGAAACAATTGTTTGGGATGATGATTCTGACCAATTGAGCTTTACTACTAATTGGAAGCTCAGGGCCACAAGCCTTTGTGCGCTATACACGGCCCAAGGAATTCCTTCCGGATTCATATCCTACACCCTAATCGCTTTTTTTGCAGAGAGGGGGTACAGCGCTGCGGCCATTGGAAACATGCTCTTCTGGGTATACCTGCCATGGGTTTTCAAGTTCTTGTGGGGTCCCTTCGTCGACACCTATCATTACTTGCCGATGGGGAGGCGCAGACCATGGATACTGACGGCCCAAACTGGAATGATACTAACTGTTTTCATCATAGTCTTCATACCTTCTGTCGAAGAGAAAATCTTCCTTCTGACATTTTTGCTATTCATTCATAATTTATTCGCTTCTTTACAGGATGTGGCTGTCGATGGTCTGGCTGTCGATATCCTCAGTCCCGAGGAGTTCGGAAAAATCAATGGATTCATGTTCGGTGCCAAACGTTTTGGTACTATGATAGGAGGCGCTGGAATAGGTGTGTTGATTGGCTCTTGGGGCATACGCGGCGGAATTTTCCTCATGGTACCAATGCTCGCAATGATTATGTGTTTGCCATTGTTTTTCAGGGAGCGACCAGGCGAGAAATTATTGCCTTGGACGGAGGGAGAAGCCGTAATCAAGAGTTCAAATTCTGGTAATTCAAAAGAAACTGGAAAAATGAAGGATCCGGGATATGTGAGGGGGGAACTTAGTAACGAGAATCTGATCAAGGCCTTACTGATTGATTTCGCACTGTTGATCTTTATATTCTTATTCCTTAAACTAACAATTGGGGACATTGAAGTGCCAATTCTTGGAGAGGTGC
>PCBV01000051.1 GCA_002731905.1 Methanobacteriota archaeon | reverse complement strand
TATTTCTTCGCCACACTCCTGTTCGGATTTATCGGCCTCGCGCTCTCGCTGCTGATTAGGCTACAGCTCTACCAGCCCAATAGTGGGACGGCCCTACTCGACTGGGGACCGGGAGAGCCAGGTGAGTTCTACAACTCAATCGTAACCATGCATGGTGCCGTGATGGTGCTCTTCTTCGCGTCACCGCTTTCCTTCGGTTTCGCGAACTACATGGTCCCATTGCAGATCGGGGCGAAGGACATGGCGTTCCCGCGGCTGAACGCGTTCAGCTTCTGGGCGTTCCTGCTCGGAGGACTGGTAGCGGCTTCGGGATTCCTGCTAGGCGGAGCCGCCGACGTGGGCTGGACCTTCTATTCGCCGCTGACCTCACTCGAGTACAGTCCCGGCAATGGAGTTAACCTGGCTGGCGCGGGGCTGGTACTGCTGGTGATGTCGGTGACGGCTTCAACTATCAATTTCATAGTCACAATCTTGAACCACCGCAAGCCGGGAATGAGCCTCTGGGACATGCCGATTTTCACCTGGACCATGCTGTTCACGGTGGTGCTGATGCTGGTGATTTTCCCGGCACTGCTAGGAGCACTGCTGATGCTGGTCGGTGACCGCATCTTCGGGACGATGTTCTTCGCGGACTCGACGAATGGTTCAATCCTGTGGGGGCATCTGTTCTGGTTCTTTGGCCATCCTGAGGTTTACGTGGTGCTGATGCCGGAACTAGGGATTGTAGCTGAGATTATTCCAGTATTTGCCCGCAAGCCGCTCTATGGCAAGCACTACATCATCTATTCGCTCATTGTCGGAACGGCCCTCAGCGTTATCGTCTGGGTCCACCACATGTTCATCACTGGCATTGACCCGCTATTGAGGGAGTTCATGAGCGTGACCACCGAGCTGATTTCGATTCCGTTCGGCGTGTTAATGATTTGCCTGATAGCAACGCTGTATGGCGGGAGAATCACTTTCCCCACTGCCAACCTGTTTGCTCTGGGTGCCGTGGCCGTATTCGTCATTGGGGGCGTGACAGGCGTATTCCTGTCATCAGCCGCAATCGACTACCACCTGAGGGGGACCTACTATATTGTAGCGCATTTCCACTACACGCTAGGCGCCGTGGTACTGGGTGTCGTGGGCGGAATTTACTACTGGTTCCCCCGAATGTTCGGTCGCTTCCTGGACGAAAAGCTGGGCAAAATCCACTTCTGGGGCACAGTGCTCGGGCTCCTGCTTTTCGCTTCACTCTTCGTGCTGACTGACATGCCTCGCCGCGTCTACATCTACGATGAGGCGACCTGGGAACTCTACAACCTCGTGGCCACAATTGGCGCCGTAATTGCCTTCCTGGCACAACTGGTTTTCCTCTATAACCTTGTCAGGAGTTTGAGTCACGGCGAGCAGGCAGGTAGTAACCCCTGGGGCGCCAGCACACTGGAATGGAGTGATTCTGATTGATGGATGAAGTCCCACTCCGGGGCACTGTGCTAGCTTGGGTCCTGATAATTGCTGTGGCAGTTATCACGTTCCCGGACGCTAGTTCCTACAGTGGTGGGATTTCGGTTGATGACTCAAAGAGTGGATGCATCTGCCACAGTAGCTCGCCAGCCAGTGACCTCATGGTGACGCTTTCGGGACTGCCCGCTACGTATGACGCTGGAGTCCGCTACAATCTGACAGTCGCGCTGTCTGGTGGTCCCGAGGTCACGTCTAATTCGACGAACCAGGGAGGCTTCAACCTCGAGGCAAGCGCTGGTGACCTTTCTTCAGTAGATTCGAACACACAGGAAATGGAAGATAGCTCGTTAACCCATAACTCGGAAGGCAACGACCAGCGGAGCTGGAATGTTTCTTGGACTGCACCATCAGACGATTCGTTGAGCGTTAGCTTCCTGTTGAGAGGGAACGCCGTGAATGGAGATGGTGAACAAAGCGAGGAAGATTACTGGAACGAAGCCGAATATAGTAGCAAGGGCAGTAATTACAAGGAGGCGAATTCAGCCACTCCCAGCGTCACAATTTCGCTGGCCGTAGTGGCAATTGCTGCTGTGGCCGCTGCCCGGAGGGAACTTCTAGAATGAGACAAACCGGACACCCCAGGGAGACAAGTCGGGGGTCGAGTTGCGTCCCCCGGCCCTCCCAAACAAATCGGATTTAAGTCCTCAGTATTACCCTCACTATCTTGAGTGAACCTCGTGTATCGGCAGTTAATGCCATCTTGTCAGCGACTTCGGCACAGTCACTCTTAAAACCCACAACTGGCAGGGCGGCTGCGGTGACAACATGCGCACCTACCTAACTCTGGCCATCCTCTTCGCAGGGATGGTAATGCTCGGCTCCGCACAGGCGGATAACTACGAAATACACATCGATGATTTCGAGTTCACACCTAATGACATAACTATCGTTGCCGGCGATTCAGTGACCTGGTACAACGATGACAGTGCGTCACACACCGTCGAAAGTGACGATAACGAATTCAGTTCAGGGAACATGAATACCGGGGACGATTTTCCCTATATGTTCGATGTGGCTGGCAATTACAGCTACCATTGCGACCATCACTCCTCAATGACCGGTGTTGTCAACGTTGAAAAAGAGGAGGAAGAGCCGGTTGATACGGACGAAGACGGCCTCTCGGACGAGGAGGAAGGAGAGTTGGGAACCGACCCGAATGACCCGGACACTGACGGGGACGGCGTCAACGATTACGACGAAGTCCTCTGGGAAATTGACCCCCTGAATCCAGATACGGATGGGGATGGCCTCAATGACACCGAAGGATCTGTGTACGGGACCGAACCCACACTGTACGATACTGACGGGGACGGATTTGGCGATGGGGAAGAAGTCTGGAGCGGTACCGACCCTAATGATTCTGAAGACTACCCTGAGGATCAAGGTGGTTTTGACTTTGACCCCGTATTCACCGAGCTGGAAATGATTATGGAGACTGTCACCAACGGAGAGCTTACGGCAACAGCCGAGCTTGATGCTCAGGCGGCCAACGAATTGCGCTACGGTATCTGGTGGTTGTACGAAACCCTGACCGAAGGTGACATGGATGAAACTAATGCAAGCATTGACCAGACCATGGTGGCAGCATTCAATGCCTTCATGTCTGGAGGGCAGGCGGAAGTGGACTCAGGCTTCCAGCTCAATGGAGTCAACGCAACGGTGGGTCCGGGAATGCCTACTGTCACTCCAATGGATGCGCTGCTCGGCACTCTGGCCGACAACGAAAATAAAACTATGACAATCACGATGTCGCAGACGCTGAGCTTCGATGTCGAAGACCCCGGTGATAGCCCAACCTACTTCTTTGAGGGCGATGGTGCTGAGGATAACGAGACCCTCCCGGTGGATGTCAATTGTCGATTTTTAGCACCTAGCGGATGGGATATTGTCTCCGCAAATACCTCCAGTGGNACAATCGATGTCTATTGGACCAGCACGGATGTTCCAATTGCCGAGTTCATGCAATCGGCTGGGGAACCCCTGCCTGATTTGACCATCACGCTTGGACCAATCGCACCCGAACCTTATGACTGCGACGACGCAGCGACCCACTGTATTAGTCTGGACGACGGCATGACATTCACACCAAACAAGCTGTCAGTAAGTAAGGGCGACACGGTGGTTTTCGTCTGGGAAGGGAATGCCGACGTACACAATGTTGCGGAAGTTAATGGTGCTAATGATATCGACTACAACGACGGATTCCGTTCAGGCAATCCAACCTCGGATGATGGATACTGGATACTCCCAGCCGAAGAAACTGCCGTCGAGGGGACCCTTTACTATGTGTGCGAACCGCACGCCATGATGGATATGCGCGGCAGTATAACCGTCGGTGAACCACCGGCCGATGAGGGTGAGCCGCTCGATGAGGATAGTGGACTTCCCGGACCGGGGGCTGTGTTTGCAGGCGCTGCCATTATCGGCGCTGCATTGCGCCGCCGCCGTTAGGCGTATTCCAAAATAGCCCCCGCACCTGCGACTCCGTGAGCGACTGCCTCTTCTGCAAGATTCGCGACGGGGAACTCCCGGGCGACTTGGTCTACGAAGGCGACACAGTGCTGGCGTTCAACGACATCAATCCTCAGGCGCCGACGCACGTGCTCATCATACCGCGAGAGCATATCGCGACCCTCAACGATTTAGAGCCAAAACACAGTGAGGTGGTAGGCGAAATGCACCTCGTAGCGCAGCAGATAGCGCGCGAGCGGGGTCATGCGGAGGACGGCTACCGCACGGTCTTCAACTGCAACGCTGCGGCAGGACAGACAGTGTTCCATATCCATCTGCACTTGCTCGGTGGCCGCAACCTGGGCTGGCCACCCGGTTAAATAGTAGTCGTCGAGAACTCAGGCTAGTCCGTTACCCATCTCGATGATGCGTTTCCAATGCTCATCCGAGACTGGCATTACTGAAAGCCGGCCGAATTTCACGAGATGGAATTCGGAGAACTCCGGCAGTGACTTGACTTGTGCCAGCGTTACCGGTTCCCTCAGTGCGGCCTTGTGTGCGACATCCACGACAGCCAGGCGATCTTCCTTTTCGACTCCGCAGTCGCAGTCTGCCTGCCAGTGTGGGTAGGGCTCGTTCTCGACAGTGACTATCACGCGCACGCAACGGTCGCTACCCGTATGGTAGAAGAACGCCTCATCACCAGGCTGGCACTGCCGCAGGAATTTGAGTGCCCAGTTGTTACCTATCCCAGTCCAGCGAATGGTTAGGTCATTCTCCATCTGCTCCCAGCTGTAGCTTGACGGTTCAGTCTTCAGCAGCCAACGCGCCATTCAATCCTCATCGACCGGAGAGTATTCATCTTCTTTTTCTTCAGCCGAAGCCGCCGCCGCTGGGGTTGTGGCTTTCGTCGTAGTCGCTGTCATCGTCGTCGTCCTCAGAATCTGGTACTCTGGGCCTTTCGTCCTCAGAATCTGGTATTCCATCACCATCGATGTCACCTTTACCACCTTCTTCCAGAGGTCCTTCAATTTTATTTTCACCAGAGTCTTCCGCTGCAGGTGCGCCCTCAGCGACACCTTCGTCAAATGCCGCTTTCGACTGACCCATGCTCTTGGCGAGCTCGGGCAGCTTCTTCGCGCCGAAGAGCAGCACGATGACGGCGCCGATAATGAGGGCTTCAGTGGTGCCGAACATAGTCTCCCAGCCAGTGGGGGGTGATTACTGTTTCGGGCGCAAGCGCTAAACTGCGCGCAGGTTGGCTGCCCGTGGACCGTGACGCATGGGCAACTGCTGCCGAGAGCTTGCAGCGGCACGCCGCACTGCACCTGTTGCTGGCTGGAGCACTGTTCCTGGGCATGTTCGAACTATCGCCTGCCCTGTTGACCGAGCTACGCGACCGCCTCCTGCCGCAGGACGCAACGCTGGTTTACCTCTCGCCGGCGGAATACATGCTGCTGCGCTTCCGGCTCGCTGGATACGCAGCCATCTGCGGACTGGCTCTAACCACCGGTATTGACGCGTGGAGTACCTTGCGAGGGCGCCTGACAGCGGACAGGCCTGGCATTGGCTCTGTGGCGACGGTGTTGCTAGTGGCGCTGGCGCTCTTTGCGGTGGGTGTCGCGTATGCACAGCTGCTGATGCTGCCACTGGTACTGGAATACCTGCATGGCGACGCAGCGGCAGCCGGCTTCGCCTCAACCTACTCCCTGAGCGCGTTCTACTCGTTCGTGCTGCTGCTGACTGTCTCACTCGGTATCGCATTCGAGCTGCCACTGGTAGTGCTGCTGGTGCTGCGGCTCGAGCTGGCGACTGTCGCACAACTGGCGCACTACCGGCGGCATCTCATAGTCGCCTTCTTCGTGCTTGCCGCCTTCATCACGCCGCCCGACGTCATCTCGCAGTTCCTGCTGGCGGTGCCGCTACTGCTGCTGTTCGAGCTATCGTTGCTAGTGGGTCGTGTCTCCGGCAAGGGCTAAATCCACCCGGCACTGCAACCCCGATGCGCCCACGGCGCTGATGGCGGCGGGGGAAGCGGATGCAATGGGACCGGGTGGGTTTTCCTTAGAGAGAGAATGAAATGTGAGGATATGAGTGCCTAATGATGACTCCTAAATGCATAATTTTCGATTGTGATGGGACGCTGGTTGACAGTGAAGATGTAACAAATCGGATAATCGCAGAGATGGCTAGTGAATTGGGCATCACAATGACTAGGGATGAAGCTACTGCGACCTTTGGCGGCAAGACCCTTAACGCTGTACTCTACAAGATGAGGGAGTTGTCAGGCAAGGAGATTCCGGATGATTGGTTGCCGAGGCTAATCAAAAAGGTCAGCGAGTCCTGGAAGACCGAATTAAATCCAGTCCATGGTGTAAGAGAGTTACTTGAGAGCCTAGAGATTCCCATCTGTGTAGCTTCCAATGGTGAATCTATACACATCCATCAATCACTCGAAATGACCGGACTACGTGACTTCTTCGATGGGGACATATTCAGTGCTTCAGACATAGGCGTTCCGAAACCTGCTCCGGACCTGTTTCTATACACCGCCAAGAAAATGGGGTTCAAGCCCGAACAATGTGTTGTTGTTGAGGATAGTATACCTGGCGTTATAGCTGCAAACCGTGCAAAAATTAGGGTCTATGGATTGGTAAAAATGTGTTCTGCTGAAGAACTCGAGAACGCCGGTGCAATACCATTTACAAACATGCGGGACTTGCCCGTTCTATTGGGAATCTAAAATAAACTTAATGGATTGAACTCAGGGAACGCCGCCGTCATCGCGCTGCGCCGTCCGAGAAACACCTAAACCGACCGGGTAATTGCGGGCTCCTTGTCCACGCCGATGATGAAGCAGTATTACTCCATCAAGCGCGAGCATCCTGACGCACTGCTGATGTTCCGCATGGGCGACTTCTACGAGACCTTCGGCGAAGACGCGCGCACCGTTTCACGCGAGCTGGACATCGTGCTCACTGCACGCGACAGGAAGTCGAAGAACCCGGTGCCACTCGCCGGCATCCCCTACCACGCGCTTGACAGTTACCTGGCGAAGCTCATCCGCCGTGGCTACCGCGTCGCTATTTGCGACCAGCTGGAGAATCCTAAGGCGGCTCGTGGACTGGTGAAGCGCGGTGTGACCCGCGTCGTCAGCCCCGGCACCGTTGTCGAAGGCGCGCTGCTCGACGCGGGGCACAACTTCCTCGCCGCCGTGCTCGAGAGCGACGGCAGCTTCGGACTGGCGCTGCTCGACATCTCGACCGGCGACTTCCGCGCGGCGCAGTTCGCCCGCCGCAGCGGACTCGAGGCGGAGCTGGTACGGCACGCTCCGGCAGAGGTGCTGGTGGCGCCGGCTGGAGAGGCCGAAGACGGACTGGCGGAGTGGCTGCGTGCACACGGCTTTGCGGTCACCGAGGCGGAACTGGAAGGCTGGTTGCACCCTGTCGCGATGAAGGCGCTTGAGAAGCGGTTCGGCGCGCTGGAACTGGAACCACTGGCGACGACCGCCGCCGGTGCAGTGCTCGAATACGCGAGTGCAACGCAATTCTCCGAGTTGCAGCACCTGCGACCACCAATCGAACTCGCTGCGAGCGAGCAGATGGTTCTCGATGCAGTGACGCTGCGCAACCTCGAAGTCGTCAGGGCAGTTGGCGACGGGGGAGTGCGCGATTCACTCTTCGGTCACCTCAACACAACAGTCACTGCAGGTGGCGGTCGTACGCTGCGTGAGTGGCTGCTACGGCCTATCTGTACGCTCGAACCGCTGGCTGCTCGCCATGGTGCGGTGGGTGAGCTGGTCAACAAGACATTGCCACGGCGTGAAATCCGTGACATCCTCAAGGGTTTTCAGGACGTCGAGCGGCTGCTGTCGCGGGTAGGCCATGGTTCAGCATCGCCACGTGACCTGGCTGGACTCGGGCAGAGCCTCAGTATCGTCGGCGAGCTACAGCAATTGCTACAGGAAGAGCCTCTCGAGGCGGAGCTGCTCGCCTCAACCACCAGTGATATTGACCCGCACCCTGAAGTTTCGAAGCACCTGGCGCAGGCGCTGGTCGAGGAACCCCCACAGGTCATCCGCGACGGGGGCATCTTCCGCGCCGGCTTCTCCAGCAAGCTGGACCAGCTGCGAGGGCAAGCGACACAGGGGCGCGAGTGGGTCACCGCGCTGCAGGCACAGGAGCGCAAGCAGACCGGCATCGCCAGACTGAAGGTGGGCTACAACCGCGTCTTCGGCTACTACCTTGAAATCCCGAAAAAAGACGCGAAAAAAGTACCCGAAAGCTACCACCGCAAGCAAACCGTTGCGACCGGCGAACGCTACATCACTCCCGAGCTGAAGGAACAGGAATCAGCTATCCTGCACGCTGACGAGCGTGCCACTGCTCTGGAAAGCGAGCTGTTCCATGAGTTGCGCGACTGGGTGCTCAAGCGGCTGCCATCACTGCAGTCGACCGCACGTGCCGTCGGGCAGCTGGATGCACTGGCGGCACTGTCCGAGGTCGCCGAAACGCGCGACTACTGCCAGCCCGAAATGTCCGAAACGGGCGCGCTGCACGTCTCCGATGGTCGTCACCCAGTTATTGAGCGGCTGCGCGAAGGTGAATACATTCCCAACTCGCTGCATCTCGACGACACGCAGCGGCAAGTGATGATTCTAACCGGCCCCAATATGGGCGGCAAGTCGACCTACATGCGCCAGACGGCACTCATCTGCCTGCTGGCGCAGGCTGGCTCGTGGGTACCTGCAGCGTCGGCACGGCTGCCACTGGTCGATCGTATCTTCACGCGTGTGGGGGCGCACGATGACCTGGTCCACGGNCACTCTACCTTCATGGTCGAGATGCTCGAGCTGGCCAANATCCTGCAGAACGCCACGCCACGNAGCCTNGTGNTGCTGGATGAAATNGGNCGCGGCACCTCCACCTATGACGGACTCGCGATTGCGTGGGCCGTTGCGGAGCAGCTCCACGCCGGGCAGGGCGTCAAGACCATGTTCGCGACGCACTACCACCAGCTAACCGACCTGGCTCGGCTGCTAGACCGTACCTTCAACTCGCACATGCAAGCGCGCGAGGAAGGTCACGAACTGCTGCTGCTCTATCGCGTTGCAGAGGGGGCAGCCGATGCGTCATTCGGCGTCCATGTGGCTCAGATGGCAGGCGTGCCCGACGCTGTAACGGCGCGTGCCCGCGAGGTGCTTGGGAAGCTAGAGCAGGACGCGACCGTGGAAGTTGCAACCGCGAGCGGCCCGGTGCAGGCGGTCTTCGACTTGGCGCAGGCTGCTGCCGCAGAACAGAAAGAGGACCCATTACGCAACGAAATCCGTAAGCTGGACCTGATGAACCTGACGCCATTGCAGGCGCTCGAGAAACTGCATGAACTACAGCAGGAATTGCTCTAGGCGATGTCGAGCAGATAGCTGCGCTGCTTCTCGTTGCCCTGCTCGTCGAACGCGGTGATGCGTACGGTGTAGCTACCCGAATCGAGCCCATCGTCCAGCATGAAATACCAGCCGTATGCGGCTTCGATACTCCATTCATTGTCAGTCGGGAGAGGCTGCAATAACACATATGTGCCTCCGGCAACCAGGACGCCCTCTGCACCTTCCTGCAGTGCCAGCCGTGCTCCCGTAACTTCGCGGTTGTCGCGCAGATCGACGACGAAAAGTAGTTGCTCGCCGTCGGGAGGCGACATGGTCGTGTTCCAGTTGTCGCCATCATCGACGTAGAAATCGAGCCCGCCGACGCGCGGCGGCGCAATGTCACTGAAGGGAGGATTCGAGAGCAGGATGAAAACGCCCAGCCAGGCGAANAGTGACGTGAATATTGGGCCTGCCCAGTTCTTNCGCTCGAAACTGCTGGTGTCAATCACNAGCGGNAGCACNTTCACTATGGNAAAGCAGGCGGCGAAGCCGAATAGCATCCCGTAGCGCGCCTGCTCCGTCGCAAGCGCAATCTGCCAGCTTGCCAGCCCCATCAGCAGCGCCCAGACTATGCTGAAAAGTCCGGCTTTCGAGTCACGCACCTCCTTCACGAGCCACTCGCTGCGGTCGAACTCGGGAAACTCGAACGACGGCTCCGACTTTTTCTTCTTTGCCATAGCGCTGCGCGCAGCGCAATAGCCTACAAATAAAGCCCCCCGCTCGCGCGGCACCTGTGGCCCGACTCCCCGATTTCAGGCAGCTCTCCGACAACGTGCGCTCTCTCGACCGCGCCAGAGCGGAGGCGTTTCTTCAAGCGCACTGGCGACTGCTGGTGTTCCTGTTGGTGCTGCTCCTGCTGGGCGGCTTCTCACCATCTTCTGGATTTACAAAATTCGCACTGCTGGTCGCCGTTTGGGTCACCACGCTGCGATGGGCACAGAATGAGGATAGGCTGGAACCCCTTGGCCTCGATCTCATCTGGGGCCGTTCGTTCCTGATGTGGCGTACTGACCACGGCAAGCGCTTCATCGAGCGCATGGCGCAGTACGGCACGGTCTGGCGCCGCTTCGGCGATGTAGGACTAGTGATGGTCTATGGAACTATGGTGACCATGCTGCTACTGCTGGTATGGCAAGCGTTCCTAGTTTCCAGCGTCCCCAAGTCGGCCGCCGTCTCCCCAAAGCTGATGCTAGGCTTGCCAGGCATCAACCCGGTTATCCCTCTCGGCTACGGGGTTGCCGCACTCGCCATCGCTGTTGTCGTTCACGAATTCTGCCACGGCATTCTGGCGCGTGTCGCGAAGGTGAAACTGAAGGCACTCGGCCTCCTGTTCTTTGCCGCACCAATCGGCGCTTTCGTCGAGCCAGACGAGGAAGAAATGATTGCGATGCGGCGGATTGACCGCATGCGACTTTACGCCGTCGGCCCCGCCTCCAATATCACGCTAGCGTTCCTGTTCGCGCTGCTCTTCTCGTGGGGCATGGTCGCGGCGCTCGAACCAGCTCACGATGGCGCGCTAACTGCCTCTGTCATGGGAGACTATGCTGCCGGAGAAGCAGGCCTCGAGCCATGGATGCTGCTTACCTCGGTCAATGGCACCTCCATCAAGAGTGCCGCTGACTTCGGGGAAGAGCTAAACAAGACCTGGGCGGGACAGAACGTCACTGTACAGGCGCTTGACAAGGGACAGCCACGCAGTTTCGATGTCACCCTCGATGACAAGGGCAGCTACTACCTACAGTATTACCCAGATTACTACGAGCCGTGGATGTCGGGCAAGGGGTTCCTCGGTGTCGGCGTAACCGATCAGGCAGCCGTCACTGAAGGACTGGCGCATCCTGCGCAGGACGGCTGGAGCCTATTGCGCTACATCACGCTACCATTCCTGAAGCTGCAGCCGTTCCCCGAACACTTCACTGCACTCTTCGAGCCGAGTGGACTGCCCGGAGTCCTGCCGGACGGCCTGTTCTGGATGACGGCCAACCTGTTCTACTGGATTTTCTGGCTAAACCTGATGGTCGGCATGACCAATGCACTGCCGGCAGTACCGCTAGACGGTGGCTTCATCTTCGGCGACTCGGTCGCGGCGCTGCTCGACCGGCTGAAGCGGCCGGTACTCTCGGCCGAACGCAAGGAGGAAATCACCGACCGCCTCGTCTCGGCGCTCGCAATCCTGGTAGTCGCGCTGGTCGTATGGCAACTTGTCGGCCCGCGGCTGATTGGTACCGATGTGGTATTCCTGCAGGCACGGTTCGATTCGAGCGCTGAGGAAGGGTGGAATGGCGACAGCTTCGAGTTCGATGCGTCGAGCTCGGTCGGCGGATTCGTCGAATGGGAATGGGATTTCGGCGACGGAATCACCGCTAGCGGCGAGCAGACGAGCCACGCATGGGATACTGGCAAGGCCTACTACGTCGTGCTGACCGCGAAGGACGCAGATGGCCGACAGAGTCGTGCCTATCAGTCGATAGTCATCGACCAGCGCTCCGAGGGGGACGGCGATGTGGACGCGCTTGACGGCGCCACCGAGACCATCGCCACTAACCCCTATATTGATGAGGTGCGGGTCGAGATTTCCGTCACCGGCGACAATCTGATTTTCTCAAGCAGCGTTACCGTCACGTTCTCTCCTCCTGAGGGAGAGGTGCGGCAGCAATCCATTACCGTCGGCTCCGGTAACACGCAGGTGCTGGACTGGATTGCCCAGGGCAAGGTGGGTGACTGGACGGTCGAACTGGAGTCGGAGGATTTCGAGTTCAGCTACATAGTGGCGTGGGAGCTGGATTACCGGCTCTCTGCTGAATAATCGCATCTATCGCAATCATAACTAATATTAAGGACCCCTTGAGGCCTGACACAAGCCCGATGAGTGAAGACCCGATTCCGCTGAAAGCCATCCACCACGTCGAGCTGTGGGTCGGCAACGCCAAGCAGGCCGCCTACTACTATCGCCAGGCGTTCGGTTTCTCACAAATCGCCTACGCCGGCCTAGAGACCGGCATGCGTGACCGCGCCAGCTATGTGCTAGAGCAGGGGCGTGTGAGGCTGGTCCTCTCCACCCCACTCAGCGGTGACAATGGTATGTCTTCACACCTTATGCAACACGGGGATGGCGTACACGACATTGCGTTTCACGTTGATGACGCCGATGCTTGCTTCACCGCTGCGGTTGAACGTGGTGCGAAAGTAGCTAGCAAACCACAGACACTCAACGATGCAAACGGTTCGGTGCGGCATGCCGCTATACACACTTACGGTGACACGCTACACTCGTTCATCTCACACGATGACTACGACGGGCCCTTCCTGCCAGGCTACCACGCTGCACCGGTTGCAGGCGATTCTGTGGGGCTGCGTTTCGTGGACCATATCGTCGGCAACGTCGAGCTGGGAAAGATGGACGTATGGGCTGGCTTCTACGCGAACGTCCTCGGCTTCAGCCAGCTGCAGCACTTTAGCGACAAGGATATCTCGACCGAATACAGCGCACTGATGTCCAAGGTAATGGAATCAGATAACGGCCGCATCAAGTTCCCTCTCAANGAACCTGCCGAAGGGCGACGNAAGTCACAGATTGAGGAATACCTCGATTTCTACGACGGGGCAGGCGTGCAGCACGTCGCGCTACTGACCGATGATATCATCAAGGCNATCACCAACCTGCGCGCCAATGGTGTCGAGTTTCTGGAAGTGCCTGACACCTATTACGATGACCTACAGGAACGGGTCGGCGTGATTGATGAGGACATGGAAGCCATTCGCAAGCTGCACATACTTGTTGACAGGGATGACGAAGGCTACCTGCTGCAACTCTTCACTAAGCCGGTCGAGGACCGGCCAACCCTCTTCTACGAGATTATCCAGCGCAAGGGNTCGCGTGGCTTCGGCCAAGGCAACTTCAAGGCGCTGTTCGAGGCGATTGAACGGCATCAGGCCGAGCGGGGAAACCTCTGATGCACCGCTACCACTGGCTGGGTGAACTGCCGAAGAAGCGACACATGGCACTGCGCAAGCCTAATGGCGGTGTCTACTATGAAGAGCTCAAGGGCAACAAGGGGTTCGACGGACCCTCCTCACTGCTCTACCANCTNCACCGTCCCACGGCAGTAGTCGNGACCAANCTGCTGCGCGANNTNNAGCTGGAGGAGGACCCNGACCGGCNGNTGCGCATGCGNCACTTCTTCACTGANAAACTGGCGCGNGGCGGCAGCCCNACNATGGANNGNGTGCCGATGCTGTTCAACAANGACGTNNCGCTCTGGATGGCGTTCCCCGATAAGGAAGACAATTTCTACTACCGCAACGCCCAAGCTGACGAAATCATCTATGTCAGCGATGGGAGCGGCACACTCGAAACCGCCTTCGGGGAATTGGCATATTCGCAGGGCGACTACCTCGTTATTCCACGCGGCATCTTGCATCGCTACCGCCTTGGCAAGGACAAGCAACAATTCTTCATCACCGAATCAAAGGGCGAGGTGCGCACGCCGAAGCGCTACAGGAACGAATACGGCCAGCTAATCGAGCGCTCCCCCTTCAGCGAGCGTGACTGGCGCGTGCCGGAAAATCTACAAACCGTTGATAAACAGGAGCCGTCTGTCATCATTGTCAAACAGCGCGACCTGCTTACCGAAGTTACGCTAAACCACCACCCCTGCGACGTCGTCGGCTGGGATGGCTACTACTACCCGTATGCTTTCAGCATCCACGACTTCGAGCCGATTGTCGGCCGCTACCACGAGCCGCCGCCTGTCCACCAAACCTTTGAAGGCGATAATTTCGTAATCTGCAGCTTCTGCCCACGACCGTACGATTTCGGTGAGGATGCTGTTCCTGCACCGTATAACCACGCCAACGTCATGTCGGATGAGGTCATCTACTACGCCAAATCAGAGTTCATGTCACGCAAAGGAATCGAGTATGGGTCAATCACGCTCCACCCCGACGGCATTACCCACGGTCCGCATCCGGGTCGCTACGAGGCGAGTATTGGCGCCGAAGCCACCGATGAGCTGGCTGTAATGGTCGATACATTCTACCCACTCAAAGTCGCTAAACAGGCCCTCGATATCGAGGATAGTGACTATAGTCGTTCCTGGCTTGAGAGCGGCGAAGGCTTCGAGGACGCGCTGGGCACCTAGAGACCTATAGATGGACGACGATCAAGCCGTTATTTTGCTCCTCTCAGCAATCATGTTCGTGGGGGCACTGGCGTTTGGCTACGTACCACTCGGCCTGCATTTTTCCCACAAACGTCTGGAGCAGTTCATGGCAATTGGCGCGGGAGTGCTAATCGGTTCCGCCTTCCTGATTATAATTCCTGAAGGACTGGAAATTACCTTGGGTGAACATGAGGAGGAGCTAGAGCATGAGGAGGGCCTGGAGCCACTTCTGCTTGGTGGCACTATCCTAGCAGGCTTCACACTAATGCTACTGTTCGAGTTCTTCGGACTTCCGCATGCGGTCCACCATGAGGCAGATCGGGAATTACTGAGTCTGTCTGCCACAATCGGACTCGTAATCCATTCGGCCGTGGATGGATTAGCACTTGGCGCTTCGGTCACCAGCGGCACCGAAATTGGGCTGATTGTTTTTGCTGCTATTATGCTCCACAAGGGGCCAACCGCTTTCGGTCTCTCTTCATTTCTGGCACACAACAAGACCGAAAAAACACGGTCGCAACTCTATCTGTTGCTCTTTGCACTTACGTCGCCGATTGCAGCCATCCTTGCGTTCTATACTTTGCGCGACAGTGCGCTGGCTAGTGACGTGAATGTCGGGCTGGCACTGCTCTTCTCAGCCGGCACCTTCCTCTATGTTGCGACTGTTGATGTCCTGCCCGAAGTGCACAGCCACGAACACAATGACGAATCACCTACCAGTTTCGTCGTGCTCGGGATGCTGCTGGTGCTGTTAATCACCCTGCTAGGCCCCGGCCACGGTCACTAGGTTCCAATGCCACCTGCCTTCATCTACGGCACTGCCTGGAAAGAGCAACACGCTGCTGGACTGGTGAATGATATCATAATGCCATCTTACCGAGCAGGATGGCAATCGCGATAAGGATTACACATCCAAGAAATTTCTGCATTGTGCGTGGTTCGTACTTGTTCGCGCCTAGTGAGGAGCCTGCGACGCCACCGATGATGACCGCCAGTACCAAGGGGAGAATTGTGACAGGATTCGGGAAATCTCCTACCCGGGCAGCGAGTCCGGCACAGGAATTCAGCCAAATGAATATTGCCCCTGTAGCGGCAGCCTCCTTCTCGGTTCCCAGCCCCAGGATAATAATCAAAGGTACTAGGTAGATTCCGCCGCCGATGCCCACGGCACCAGCAATGAAGCCGAGGATGCCACCAATCAGAAGCGATACCGCTAATTTTCCCGAAGAAGTAAGATTTAAGCGTAATGCCGGTCTGTCCCACACGTAAACGCGGAGCGCGACTAGAACCAACGTTGCCATAAGCAAGAGAAAAAAGATATCTTTCGGAAAATGCAGTGAGCCCCCAATATATGCCATCGGTATGGAAGTAATCAGAAATGGGAACATCAACCTGATTCTACCGTGGCCGCCACGCAGAAAATTAATTGAGGCAATACTCGTTACAATCAGATTCAGGATTAGTGAAATGGTTGGAATTAACAGGTAATGCACTCCAATAATTGCCATCAGCGCCGTGTAGGATGAGCCGCCGCCAAGTCCCACGGATGAATATAGGAAAGCAACTATGCAGAAGGCTAAAGCCAAAAAATACAGATTCGGGATTATTTCGTCCATTTATTGTTTTCACCTTGCAAAACGGGGACTGGGTAAAAGATAACGGGCATTAACTCTCCAGGGTTGAGCACCTGAAAGCCTAATACCGCCTGCCTGAAGTCAGCGCCGATGCGTCCTGAACGTGCGCTGCTAAGCGAAATCGTGGACTACGCCGGGTTATTCCCGCCCGCGCAATTGCCGCTGGAAAAAGCAGTCCGTGAATACGCCGCGCACCTTGGCGAGGAGAAAGCATGGATGCTGGGGCGCTTTATCATCCCTGCACAGCGACTGGAAGAGCTAGAACCGCATCTTGTTATCTTTTCGGAACCGTTGCGTATCATTGTATTAGGCAAAGGCGGTCGCTCTGAAGACGAGTATTTAAAAAATCTTAACCAAGATCTAACTGCTATCAAAACCTTCCGCACCGCTCAAGACGCGGTCGTCAACGTCGATAACTTTGAGGCTCGACTGCCGCCTCTGCCGGTCACCAACGCATTCATTGTCAATGTGGCCAACCAATTGCGCGAGGCTGGACTGAAGCAATCGCACGAATTCGCTGTCAATGACCATCTCGAGTTGACCATGGCGGCGCTTGCCACGGCTGGCGCGGGAGCGAAACTGCGCTGCGGTGGCGTGACTGCTGACGCCGTTCCGGCGCCCGAGCAGGTAGCGCGCTTTATCGTCGCCGCGCGTGACGCCGATGTGCCGGTCAAGTTCACCGCCGGACTGCACCATCCCGTACGGCATTTTAGCGATGACATCCAGACTGAAATGCATGGTTTCCTGAATCTATATGTCGGTGGAATGCTGGCGCACACAACGGGTTCCGGGTGGCAGGAGCTGGCTGGCATCATCGCTGACCAGTCGCCCGACGCGTTCGCACTGACTGGTGTTGGAGTCGAATGGCGTGGCCGGCTGGTACGTAGCGAGGATGCGGCGCGACTGCGTGAAAACGCACTGCTGGGACAGGGGAGTTGTTCTTTTGCCGAGCCGGTGGCTGACCTGCACGACATGGGGTGGCTCTGATGGCTGGCGACGCGAATGACCCGAAGCTGCGGTCGTGGGTCGAAGTCGCTTCGGACTCGCATTTTCCAATCCAGAACCTGCCGTTCGGGGTCGGTTGCCCCAAGGCAGGTGGAGAGCTGCGCGTCTGCTCCGCCATCGGCGATTTCGTACTCGACCTGGCGGTGCTCGACGAAG
>PCBV01000050.1 GCA_002731905.1 Methanobacteriota archaeon | reverse complement strand
TCGACTTGCCGGTGCCGGGGTCACCAATGAGCATCACGTGACGCCGCTGGTCGGCCGCCTTGCGAATGATGTCGACCGCCGGTCCCTGACCGATAACCTGGTCCACCAACTGCTTCGGGACGGCTATGTCGCTCGTATCCTCGAGGTCGAGCGACTTGACCCACTTACGCGGGTCGTCTAGCTTCTGAGCCTTCTTCACCATTCGCCCCGCTGGTCTGCTAAGCGATATATAGCTTTCTAATCGCGACGACACGTTTTTAGCCTCGACAATGGCGGGCAGCCATGATGGCACGCCTACGGCTGTTGCTGCTCTTCACGCTGCTGACACTGATAATGATGGGGGTCGGCCTTGTTGCGGGGGCATACTTCGGCACCTCGCCGACTGGAGCAATGACGATTTTCTTCGTAATCGCAGTGCTAATCAATATTGGTAGCTACTTCTGGTCTGACAAGCTCGTCCTGAGAGCCTACAAGGCACGCGTAGTCGAACAACACGAGGCGCCGCAACTCTTCGGCGTCGTGAAGAAGGTGGCGCAGATGAACGACCTGCCGATGCCACGCGTCGCAATCGTGCCGTCGCAGACACCGAATGCGTTCGCGACCGGCCGCTCGCCGCAGCACGCCGTAGTGGCCGCTACCGAAGGGCTGCTGCGGACGCTCGACCGTGACGAATTAGAGGGAGTTATGGCGCACGAGATGGGCCATGTCAAGAACCGTGACACCTTGGTAATGGCGGTTGCAGCAACGATTGCAGGCGCAATTGCCTTCGCCGCGCGTATACTGTGGTGGAACTCNATTTTTGGACGCAATCGCAACGTCCACCCGGCGCTGTTAATCCTGGTGATTCTTACCGCGCCGCTGGCCGCGTTCCTGCTGCAAGCAGCTGTCTCGCGACAGCGCGAGTTCAAGGCGGACGCGACCGCAGCTGCGCTGACAGGGAAACCGTGGGCGCTGGTCAACGCACTGCGCAAGCTGGAGCATGGTAACTCGTCCAGGCCTATGGAAGTCGGCTCGCCAGCACACGCTGCACTCTGCATCGCCAATCCACTTCGGGGGGGCGACATGCTCGTAAACATGTTCTCGACGCACCCGCCGATGCAGGACCGCATTGATGCGCTCGAGGCGCTGTAGGCGCACAGTTCATGCGCTGCACAGTCATCGGTGCCGGCGTTTGCGGCCTCTCCTGCGCGGTTCGACTGCTGGAAGCTGGGTGGGTTGTGGAGGTAATCGCCGAGAAGTTCTCGCCCGGGACNGTTTCAGATCGNGCCGCTGCTGTCTGGTATCCATTTCTGGTCGCNCCAGTTGACCGGGCCGAGGTGTGGGGGATGGCGTCCTACAGCGTCTTTTCGGAGCTTTCCGCCAGTGAGCCGGAAGCGGGCGTCATCATGCGCACTGGCCGGGAGTACCTACGCGAACCGGTAGAACCGCCNGGCTGGCACTCCGCCATCACGCACTTCCGACTGCTGGAACCCAGCGAGCTGCCTGACGAATATGTGCATGGTTGGGAGTTCGAGGTACCAGTGGTCGAGATGCCGCGCTACATGGCGTGGCTACAGGCGCGCTGCGAATCGCTTGGCGGTACGCTCACACAGCGCCGGATTAATTCATTAGATGATGCAGGGGGCGACGCCCGAATCAACTGTAGCGGTCTCGGCGCACAAGAACTGGCAGGCGATGATGATTTGCACCCGGTACGGGGTCAGGTGCTCTACCTCGACCAGACACCAGAGGTAGGCCACTTCGATCAGCAGCCTGAAACACTGGCCCACGTCATCCCACGCAGTGACTGNACCGTGCTAGGTGGCACAGCACAGGCAAACGACTCGAACGAGTCACCGAGCGAAGATGACACCNAGCTNATTCTAGCAAAGTGTACGGCAATGTGGCCCGGACTTGACATTACCCGCATTACTGGCGTGGCAGTCGGCCTGCGCCCGGCACGCAGTACGGTAAGGCTTGAGCTAGAACCTGGTGAACAGCCGCTAATCCACAACTACGGCCACGGTGGCGGCGGCGTCACACTCTCTTGGGGCTGCGCTGATGAAGTGGTGGCGCTGCTCAGTGCCGCCACATAGGCAGCGGGGCGTCGTAGCCTGCCAACGGCACGCCAGTGAGCGAAGCTATCTCCTGGTCGAGTGCACGCAAGTTCTCTGGCCCGAGGTCACCAGTGCTTCCGGCACCGAGCGCACCCATACCGTGTGTGAGTTTGGCACCCAGCTTTCCAAGCTGACTAAGAGTGACCTTTCCAGTCAGCATGACTCCGGCACCACCGAGCGCCAGCAACTTAAGCACGTCCTGGGATGATGCTCGTGGCATCTCGACCAACACCGGCAGCCTGCTGTCGCGTGCTGCGGAGAGTGCTGCTTCCATCGGTACGCCACCCGGTGCAAGGATAACTCCGTCCGGCTCAGCTCCACTCAGTACACTCATGTCGCCGCTCAGGTCGCCTGCCGGCAAACGTACCAGAACCGGCACTCGGTTACGTGTATCCTGCCGTACCAGCTCAATTACCTGCGCCAAGTCATCGGGCCTCTCCATATCGAGCCTACGTGGTAGCCTCCCAGCCGAAAGGTCGATGATTGCCAGATTGCACTTGCTGAAATCTGGCGGTCTGGCTCCGACATCCCATGTAGCCACCTGTGGTGCGTGCTCGCCCTGCCACAGGATTGGGATTGTCAAGTTCAGCGGCTCCTCCGTATCAGGGCCAAGAGTCAAGCCTGGGTTGACGGGGTCGAGTCCGGGGCGACGCGGACGTCGCTTCAGAACTGCTGCAACCAATCGCAGTCGTGGCAGCAGCTCTGGCAGTTCCTCCCACTCTACCTCTGGTGATTGTGCCACCGCAGTCCCGCTAACGCCTTGAAACTCCAGCCCCTGCGGATCGATACCGTGCTCCTGCAGCAACTTCTGCACAATTTTGCGCTCCGCTGGTGCAGCTGGCTTGGCACCTACTTCTGGCGGCGTGAAATTGCCAGCGATGAACAGCTTGCCGCCAGTCATGTAGCGCGCCACGTCACCACCTACGTCGCCCGCTACCACTACGGTGCCACCATGCATTCCAGTGCCGAGTGCTCCCTCTACGTCGCCTGCTATGAGGTGCTCACCGTCGAGCATTCCCGCCGCTGCGCTGCCACGCACTGAGCCCTGCACTACTAGCGTCCCGCCTGCCAACCCATGACCTGCGCCGCTGCCGGCAGAGCCATTGACTATTATTTCGCCGCTTCGCATCGAGTTGCCGGCGAAGCGCCCTGCACCACCATTGAGAATCAGTTGTGCGCCGTGGTTCAACCCGCCAAAATTATCGCCGCCAGTTCCATCGAACGTCGCCGTTTTTCCTCTGGGGAAACCGACCGCGATGCAAGCCATTGGTTCGAGTCGCTTTGCTGCTACTGTATCGCTGTCCGCGAGCCGCTCCAGTAGTCGCGAATTGATATCACCCGGCGTTGGGTCCCAGACCTCCTCCTCATCCGCCATTGATGCGGCAAATGCAGCGCTATTTAGGTGATTGCCGGGAAATTAGGTATTATTTCTTGCCGGTGACAAAGGCCTAAATCCAACCCAATAATGTAACCACGATGGGAACGGGCGAGAAGTCGCAGGCGGAGTTGGAGGAAGAGTACAGAAAATGGAAGGAGGGCGATGGACACTCCTCACACCCGCACACGTACCTGAAGAGTGAATCTGGACGTTACGNCCTATATCAGGGGAGCGGCGTTCAACTTGTTGAACAATGGAAACTGAAACTTGGNTTCTCGTTCGCTTATACNNTNATGCTTCTNATNCCTTATTTCAGTTATTGGCTCTGGTTCGTACTTTTGCCACCNCTNAGGGTGATTGTCCCCTCTTCACCATCACTCCAGCTCGATGTATTCTCAGGAAATTTCTATGAACACTCCCCCATTTGGGGAGAATGGTGGCAGGATGGCGCAGGTGGCGCCATGTCTTTTTTGCCGTCAATCCTCGGATTCCTTCTGTTTATGACATATTTCTATTTTCTGAATAATATGTTCATTCCAAAATACAAATGGAGGCAACACNCGTTTATCAGCATACTTTGGATATGGTTCTNNATTTCCTGGGNAANNGGAATACCACCCTCTCCGTTTGAGTGGTNGTCNTNGTACGTNNAGCNNGTGACCATATATTCAAGCAACGCCTCGAATAGCTGCCGCGGCTCGTCCTGCGGGTATTTCGCGAGCGTGGCGCGGACGCCCTGCAAGTAGTCGTTCGCCTGTTCGTGGCATGCTGCCAGCGCACCGCTGCGCTCCATAATGGCTACGGCTTCGGCCACGTCCTTGTCGCTGTTGTCGCCAGCGAGGATGGTCGTGAGGCGGTCCTGGTCTTCCGATGTGGCGCGCTCAAGCGCTTCAATGACCAGCAGTGTGCGCTTGCCCTGTCGGATATCGGAGCCGGACGGCTTGCCCAGTAGCTCCTCAGTGGCGGTTGCGTCAAGGTAATCATCCCATATCTGGAAGCCGAGGCCGACATCTATCGCCATCTGCCGCAGTTCACGTGCCTGTTCCTCGCTNGCGCCNCCGATGCGAGCACCACCATAGGCTGCCGAACCGAACAGGACGGAGGTCTTCAGCCGAATCATTTCCATGTATTCGGCCGGTGATACTGTATCACGGGTCTCAAAGTCAAGATCCATCTGCTGCCCTTCACCGATTTTCCGCACTGTGATGGCAATGTGGCGTACCAGCTCGGCGCGCAGCTCCTGACTACAGTCACTGTCGGTTACCATCTCGAACGCGTAGGCGAAGAGCGCGTCGCCGGCATTGATGGCTGCCGCGACGCCGAACTCGGCGTGCGCTGACGGAACTCCGTGACGCAGTTCGTCCTCATCCATCACATCGTCATGGACTAGGGTGAAATTGTGAATAGTCTCCAGCGCGGCGGCATATGGCACCGCTGCGGCGGAGTCTCCGCCGACCATCTCGCACGCCAGTAGCGCCATCACGGGCCGCAGCCGCTTGCCGCCGGCCAGCGGAATGTGCGCCATGGCGCGATAGAGCTGTTCCGGCTCGCGTACTGCCAGGTATTCGCGCAGCGCTGCCTCGACCGGCGCGGCCTTGGCTGCGAGTGCCTCCTTCAGCTCCATGTCACCTCGCCCATGTCGTGGATTTCCGTATCCGCAATCTCAGTCAGGTCATCCAAGTTCTCCCACCACGCTGGCAGAAGATTTTCGGCAATCAGCCGGAACCAGGGACCAATCAATTCGCTATTGAGCAGGTCGCGCAGCTCTGCCTGCGTGACCCAACGCGTCTCAGCAATCTCGTTCGGATTCGGGGCTGGCTCTACGTCAGCGCGCAGGCAAATGATGTGGTCCATTTCATGCTCGACCCACTCTGCGTTGGCGCGCGCTCGGTAGAGCATACGAGTCATGAAGACCATGTCCTCCAGCGGTGCGCCCGTCTCCGGAATCCCCAGCTCCTGCNCTAGCTTGCGCTGTGCAGCGCGCTTGACGCCCATTGCGTCCTGCGTTTCGAGCTCCNGCTCGCAGTGCAGTGGGTGACTGCAGCAGGTGTTAGCCCATACCCCTGGAAACGTGATTTTCTCGGACGAACGCTGCTGGAGCAGCAGCCTGCCTTCGGAATTGAAGATGAGTATGCTGAAGGCACGGTGCAGTACTCCCTCACCGTGGTGACAGTCTGCCTTACTGGCTGAGCCGGTAACAGCATCGCTCTCATCGACCAGGATACACTCCTCGGCCATGAATGCGACCTGTTCCGCGTCATGCTTGTTGAGCGACTCAGCCTCCATGCTGGTCGGCAGGTGAGGTCAATTTAAAGGTAGTCGGCGGCCCAACCGCTTTATTGCTCCTGTAATTGCCGTCGTGCATGGGCAAGCTCGACTTCCTCGCTGAACTTGGTATCGAAACGGAGAACGCCGGTGGGTACGCCAAGGAATGGTGCGGTTCCGGCTCGCTGCTCGAGTCATTTGCCCCAGCCGATGAGTCTGTGATTGCCTCCGTACGGCAGTGCGACGCGGGNGACTACGAGAACATCATGGCGAATGCGGCGAAAGCGTTCGCCTGCTGGCGNCTCGAGCCAGCGCCCGCGCGGGGCGAGGTGGTGCGACAGCTGGGCAACGANTTCCGCAAGCACAAGGTCGCGCTCGGTAAGCTAATCGCATGGGAAATGGGCAAGATTCAGGCCGAGGGTGAGGGTGAAGTGCAAGAGATGATTGACATAGCTGACTTTGCCGTCGGCCTGAGCCGGCAGCTGTACGGTAAGACCATGCACTCCGAGCGGCCGGGCCACCGCATGTATGAGCAGTGGCACCCGCTAGGAACGGTCGGCGTCATTACTGCGTTTAACTTCCCAGGGGCGGTCTGGGCCTGGAATGCGATGATTGCCGCCGTCTGTGGCGATGTGATGGTTTGGAAGCCATCCTCGAAGACGCCACTCACCGCCGTAGCCATCCAGAAAATCGTCAATGACGTCCTGGAACCACTCGAATGGAACGGTGTCATGTCGCTGCTGGTCGGTTCCAGCCGTGACGTGGGTGAACTTCTGATTCATGACCGGCGCGTGCCNCTAGTCTCCGCGACCGGCTCGTGCCACATGGGGCGCAAGNTNGGCGAAGCCGTAGCTAAACGCCTCGGCCGCTCGCTGCTCGANCTGGGTGGCAACAACGGCATAATNGCCATGGACGACGCAGACCCNGGNATGGTGCTGCGTGCCGTCCTGTTCGGCGCAGTCGGCACNACCGGCCAGCGCTGTACTAGCACGCGGCGGCTGTTCCTGCACCGTGACATAGCTTCTGACATTACCGGCCGACTAGTGAAAGCGTATGGACAGGTAAAGGTTGGAAACCCACTCGACCCTGACACGCTGATGGGACCTATGGTCGACGGGAGTGCAGTCGAGACCTATAGTGCGGCGCTGGAAACCATCAGGGAACAGGGTGGTGAGGTGCTGTGTGGAGGCAACGTACTCGACCAAACTGGACACTACGTCGAACCTACAATCGTCAANGCGAAGCCAGGTATGGAAATCGTGGGTGACGAAACCTTCGCGCCCATCCTCTACCTATTCGAATTTGACTCACTCGAGGATGCAATCGCAATGCACAATTCGGTCGACCAAGGACTCTCGTCCTCAATCTTCACCCGTGACATGCAGTCGGTCGAGCGCTTCCTGTCGGCCGTCGGCAGCGATTGCGGCATTGCTAATGTCAATATTGGGACGAGCGGCGCCGAAATCGGCGGCGCGTTCGGCGGAGAGAAAGACACCGGCGGCGGCCGCGAAGCCGGCAGCGACTCGTGGAAGGCATACATGCGCCGGCAGACCAACACGCTCAACTGGAGC
>PCBV01000049.1 GCA_002731905.1 Methanobacteriota archaeon | reverse complement strand
GTTGAGGCGGAACCCGAAGCTGTTGAGGTAGAGCCTGAAGCNGTTGAGGNNGANCCNGAAGCTGTTGAGGNNGANCCNGAAGCTGTTGAGGCGGAACTGGATTCCGATGGTAAAGCGGAGGCTGACTCAGTCTCCGAAATAGCTNTTGAGAATCCCTTTCCACTCGGCTGCCGCNTCAGCCACGCGTTTTTCGGCAGTGGAACAGTACGTGAGAGCCACNCCAAGGACGAGCACTGGCGGCTGGAGGTCGAGTTCGAAGACGGCTCGCAGCGCCCGCTGCTCTCGTCGTTCGTGAAACTGCTCGATGAAGGAGNTGAGGTAATGCCNGACGCGCCACAAGTTGTGGAGGCTGACCCCGTACCAGAGTCTGAGNCAATCGAGNCGGAGCCTGTGATTTCCGAACCCGAGGCGACCGAGGAACTGGAAGAGGAGCCTNCCATCGATGTAGAACCGGCCGTTATCGAANCNGAACGAGCGGAGGAACCTGAGGTTGAATCAATGATTTCGGAGCCGGGGCCAATTGAAGTGGTAGTGGAGGTAGCAGAGCCAATCGAGTCGGAACCAGTAGAAGTGCAGCCGGCGGTGGTCGAGGCGGAGCCGGCGGCACCGCTAGACCTGGCCGAGCCGGCAGTGTTCGAGGCGGAGATGATTGATGAACCACCTGTCGCGTCCCCCGTCATCGAGCCGCAGCCTGTACTGGAGGCGGAGGTTGAAGTGCCGGAAATATCCGCCCCTGTCGTTGTCAGTTTAAGTGAGTCTANCAAGGAAAGCGACCCNGAGGTTTCCGCTGTCGGCTCACTCGAGGCGAAGCAGGCGCGCGGACGCGGGCGCAGGAAAGGGCAGAAAGCACGCTGTAGCAAGTGTGGTGGCGAAGGTCACTANGCNAAGACNTGCAGTGTCGGTTCCTCNATTGAGCCAATTCAGAAAGTCCCAACNAGNCGCGGGCGCAGGAAAGGGCAGAAAGCACGCTGTAGCAAATGCGGCGGCGAAGGCCACTACGCCAAGACTTGCACGAATTGAAGGTCAGTCTTTCCGGGAAGAACAGCACAAATGGTAAATCNCCGTCGCAAGCGTGCCGCGGCTGTAGCCCCGTAGTGTAGAGGTCCATCATACGTGGCTCTGGACCACGTGACCCTGGTTCGAATCCGGGCGGGGCTACCATTTTCAGCTGCGCCAGCATGGCACTCCATGAGTTCATGGCAATTGCTGTTCGGAGCGTTGTTGCTGGCGACGCTGGCGACTGGCTGGACCGCATGGGTCGCACGGCACGCCTGGCGCGATCGTGAACGTACGCTACGCTGGTCTGCCGCATCAGGNGGTTGCGCGCTGGCAATGATGCTGCTAGTGGCNCTGGAGAAGGTGTGAACGAGGACGTCCTGCGTGCAAAGCCGGTGCGTAACGAGGAGGGGATAAGCTGGGAGCTAGAGGATGGCATGGCGGTAATCACTCATGCCAAGCAATTCTCGCNNCTCGAGGGATGGGTACGCGACCGTATTGGCGGACCGGGGGAACTGAGACGNCCGCTCGACCGCTTCACTACTTTCCTGTGGCTGAAGTGTGACGGCACGCATACTGTCGCCGAGCTGGTCGCAGCTCTNGCGACGNAATTCGGTGAGACGGCGGCTCCAGCACCGGAACGGGTGCAGAAATGGCTACAGCGGATGCTCGAGCTGGGATTGCTGCGGCTGGAAAGGTCATAAACGAGGGCGGGCTGCCGTGACGGATGNTTGAGCCGCGATTCGACTGGGAGAGTGGTATCGACGCGCTAGCACCACATCTGGCTGGAACAAAGCGCGTTGGTCTGCAAGTGCCCGAGGGGCTGCGGCCGCGCGCANTCGAAATCGTGGCACGACTGGCGCAGCTGAGTGGCGCAGAGGTGCTACTGTGGGGAGAGCCCACGTTCGGCGCTTGCGANCTGGCTGANCGGCCGCTCTCGGAAGTTGGGGTTGATGCGCTGGTACACTTGGGCCATCTTCCAATGCCGTACCACACCGATTGCNATGCTGTACCGGTGCATTTTGTACCTGTACAGCATACCGGCGCACTGGAGTTGTCCCGCAAGGCCATCAAACAGCTACGCGAAATATTGCCGAAGAGTATCGGAGTTGTCACGACGGCACAGCATCTACAGCTCTTGGAAGAGTTACAGACTCGTTTAGCAGAGGAAGGTTTCGCGTCTGCGGTAGGCGAGGGTGGCCCACGNCTGGCGGCGCCAGGACAGCTTCTCGGCTGCANCTCGGCTGCGGCCCGTGCNTTGGATGTTGAAGGTTACATCTATCTGGGTACTGGTGTCTTCCACCCGCTGACTGTTGCACTCTCAACCGGCAAGCCGGTGGCATGCCTTGATCCGCACAGNGGTGTAGTTACCGAGGCGAAGGNTGACCACTTTCTGCGGCAGCGCTACGCGGCGATTTCCGCGGCGAACAGCGTGCAGCGCTGGGCTGTGCTGTTTTCGACGCAGGTNGGGCAGGAGAGNCTGGCGCTGGCAGAGCGGCTGGNGAGGGAACTGCGCGACTCGAATCGCGAAGCGTTTCTCATCGGTGGAATCCACCAGTCNGAAGNCCAGCTGGCTGGCCTTGGCGTTGNCGCGGCAGTAATTACAGCCTGTCCGCGAGTNGCTATTGAGGATGGCCCCACTTGGAGTATCCCGCTTCTGACGGTACCTGAGCTACAAATCCTGCTCGGCAGGCGGGAACCGGAGCCGTATCCTTTCGACGAGTTTCCGTAGCGCAATCTCTTAAACCAGTAGCAGGTCTCATTGCTGGATGGTTGCGCTACAGATGGAGAATGTTATCGCNTCCTCGAGCCTCGGTAAGGAGGTCGAACTGGTGCGGCTCGGGAGCGAGCTGGCGCATGCGCACTACGCTGGTGGCCGTACTCCTTCGGTAGTGGTCGANTTGGACGGTGATGGNGCTGGCGGCCGCACTGGGGTGGTATTNGGCAACGGCAAATTATACGTTATCGGAGTCGATGATTTGACCACTGGCCGGGAGGCGGTCTCGCAACTCCGCAATGCGGTTAAGGCCCTGGACCCCAANGTAAGTCTGCGCAAGGGNGTCAAACTGGAGAACCTAGTCGCNCGCTGTGACTTCGGTAGCACACTCGACCTTGACACTATCGCGGCATCCCTGTCAGGGGCTGAGTACGATCCTGTTCGTTTCAGCGGACTAGTGCTGAGGCTGGACAACCCCGCAGCGAGTTTCATCCTGTTCCGGTCCGGAATAGTTGTCGTGACTGATATCGGTAGCGAGGCGGGCGTGAAACGGGCGCTGAAAGCGCTTGAAACATTCCTGCGCGCCAGTTCGTTGCTCGGCTAACGTGGACGACGCGAGTATTGCACAACTGGCCTCCGTGCTCGAAGTTGCTGTAGCTGACGCAGTGGATGGGCCAGTATCTGTCGCTTTCTCAGGTGGTATCGACTCCTCGCTGGTCGCCATGTTAGCGTCACGCTACGTGGAAGTGGAGCTGCTGGCAGCTGGTACGCCAGGCGCGCACGACCTAGTCGCAGCGGAGGAGTCTGCAGCGCTTCTTAATTTAAATATAGTTCTTCTTGAAATCTCCCCCACACAGATGGCGATGGCAGGACACGAACTAGCAGCCACTGCCGCGCTCTCCCGGCAGGAGGTGGAGTTCCTGCTGCCGTTCTGGCTGGTTGCTCGTGAGGCGACCCACTCTTTACTTCTCTGCGGGCAGGGTGCCGACGAGCTTTTCGGTGGCTATGCCCGTTTCCGGCGTGACGGTGCAACCCCTAATTTAGCTGCAGAGGTGGTGGAGTTGCAGGCGCGGTTGCCGCAGCGTGAACAGGTGCTTGCGCGCCACTTCGGCCGCAGAGTGGCGTGCCCTTTCTTGAATGGTAAGGTTATCACCGCCGCTGAAGCGTTTTCGCAGTCGGAGCGCATCGCTGCGCCCGGCAAGGCACCATTGCGCGCAGCAGCTACTCGCTTGGGTCTGCCAGCGGCAATTGTGCAGCGACCGAAAAAAGCGGCGCAATACGGCAGTGGAGCGCAGAAGGCACTGCGCAGCGCGCAACAGCAACGGCTGGTGCTGACGCTGCGCTTCCCCTCCGCCGCTATTGCAAAAGCGGTTGCCGCCGCGACTGGTCCCGACAACGGCGGTTGGGTGACGCTGGAACGCAATGGTGTGACACTCGAGGCGCAGATTGCTGCCGCAAGTGTGGGGAGCCTGCGCGAGGCGGCGGAGGACTTCTTGGCGTGCGTCGCGCTCGCGGCGAAAGTGGCCGAAAAGGACTAGATGCCGGGGGTGCTGAGGTACCATGTCGCAAAGCTTTGCGCAAATGCTGGGTCGTGTGCGAACCTTCCATGAAAAGCACGAGTTTGCCGAGAATAACGGCCATGACATGGCTTACCGGCTGCTGCTGACGATGGAGGAACTTGGTGAATTGGCCGAGTGCATCACGAAAGGCAAGCCCCAATCGGAGCGGGCAGAGGAGCTGGCCGACCTTCTCATCCTGACCCTCGGCCACGCTATTGCCATGGACCTAGACCTGGAGGCAGCGTTCGACGCCAAGCTGGAAGAGGTAATGCAGCGTCCCGCCATTCAGGGAGACCTCGGCGTCCGTGTGACGCGCTACGAGCCTCCCGACTGAAAATTCGGCAAACACTAAATATTGGACTGCCGTGCGCTGGCCGTGACTTCACGCAGTGAGGCGAGCACGGCACTTCCCGAACCTACCAAGGGGTTGGCAGGTATCGTCGCAGCCGACACGACGCTCAGCTTTATCGACGGCGAGAAGGGCATTCTGAAATATTGCGGTTACGCGATTGACGACTTGGCTGCCAGTTCCAGCTTCGAGGAGGTGGTCTGCCTGCTCTACGACCGAGAACTACCTTCTCCTGAGCGACTGGCTGCCATGCGCGCGTGTATCGGCGCCGCTCGCGTGCTGCCGTCCGAGGTGAAGCAGGTTATCGAGCAGCTCGCCGGTAGCACCTCGCCCATGAGTACGCTGCGCACCGTCGTCTCGGCACTGGGCCACTACGAGTCGAACGTGGCGTTGAAGGAGCTGCCACCCAAGGCACTGCGACTTGTGGGGCAGATTGCAGCCGCGGTGGCGATGATTCACCGCCTCCGCGAAGGGCTGGAGCCAGTTGAGGCCGACCCTGAACGAGGGCACGCTGACGATTTCCTGCGGATGCTGCTCGACAGCGAGCCGACTGAAACGCAGGTGAAGGCACTCGACCTGTATCTAATCCTGCTCGCCGACCACGGTTTCAACGCATCCACCTTTTCGGGGCGCGTAACTGCAGGTACGCTGGCAAACCTCCATTCGGCTATCACTTCCGCCGTCGGAACGCTCAGTGGTCCACTTCACGGCGGCGCTAACGAGCGCGCGATGGAGATGATACTCAAGGTAGGCTCACCTGACCGCGCCGCTGGATGGGTGGAGGAGAAGATTGCGACCAAGCAACGCATCATGGGTTTCGGCCACCGCGTCTACAAGGTCGACGACCCTCGCGCGCCGCACCTGAAGGCATCGTCACGGGCGTTATGGGAGGAGCGAGGCGACACGGTACTTTTCGATACCAGTGTATCCATCGAGAAGGAAGTCAAGGCGGCCAAGCCGCTCGTCACCAACGTTGACTTCTACTCGGCAACGCTGCTCTACGGACTCAATATTCCGACCGACCTTTTCACGCCGCTTTTTGCGATGTCACGTGTCGCCGGCTGGACTGCGCACGTGCTCGAACAGTATGGCAACAACCAGTTAATCCGGCCCCGCGCACGCTACGTTGGCAAGGCGGATCGCACCTACGTCCCGCTCGAGCAGCGCTGAGACCGCAAACGGTTTTGGCGACCGCTGCTGGCGTGGCGTGGAAATCAACGCGGCGCGGGCACACTTGTGGAGCGGGGGGCTGTTGGTCTACCCAACTGACACGCTATGGGGACTCGGCTGCGCTGCGCTGGATGGCGCGGCAGTGGCGCGGTTGCTGCGGCTTAAATTGCGCTCCTCGAATGGGCTCAGCGTGATGGTCGGCGCAGTGGAGCAGCTTTGGGAGCTGGGCGAGTGTTCGCCGACAGCAGAGCGGCTCGCTGCGCGCTGGATGCCGGGACCACTGACACTAGTGCTGCCCGCCACGTGTAAGCTGCCAACTGGCGTCAGCCGTGACGGAACAATTGGTTTGCGCGTTCCTGACCATCCCGTCGCACTGGCACTAGCAGATGATTTGCCGGTCATTACAACCAGCGCTAATCGTCGCGGTGAGCCACCTGCAGAGTCACTGGCAGAGGCGCATAGGGCATTTGGCGACAACGCACACTATCTAGACGGAGTGGCCCCGCAGGGTGTTGCATCGACCATCGTGCTCATCCACGCATCTGGAGATTGCAAGGTGCTGCGCGAAGGCGTAATTTCCACGGTAGAGCTGGAGGCTTCGCTTGCAAGCTGAAGAACTTGCGCAGTGGCGGCAGGCTGGCGAACTGGCGCGTGATGCATTGCAATACGGCCGTCCGTTAATCTGTGAAGGTGCCGACGTGCTGGCAACGGTCGAGAAAATCGAGACTTATGTGCGCCGAAACGGCGGTGGCCTAGCGTTCCCGGTCAACATCGCCACCGACGAGGAGGCGGCACACTGGACGCCGTCGTCACGTACCAGTCGCCGCTTCAGCACGGGTGCGCTGGTGAAGCTAGACGTGGGAGTCGAGATTGGGGGATACATAGGTGACAACGCTCTCACCATCGAAATTGCCGCTTCGCGGCATGATGAAATGCGCGACGCCGCGCGAGAGGCGCTGCAACGGGTGATTGAGATGACTGCGCCCGGCGTCAATACTTCGTTGCTCGGCAGCGCTGTACAGGAGACTATCGAGTCGTACGGACTACGCCCAGTTGCCAATCTGACCGGCCACGGTATCAAGCGCTACGACCTGCACTGTGGCATCTCGATTCCCAGCGTCAGTGGCTTTCGTGGCACGGTGCTCCGCAAGGATGACGTCATCGCTGTCGAGCCATTCGCAACTAACGGCGCCGGTCGTGTAGGCGGTAAGCGCAATTCCAACATTTACCACTTTGTACGACCGGTCCGCGTGCGTGATTCGGAAGCTGTAGAGTTGCTAGAGCGAATTCGAAGCGAGTTCCACGGACTCCCCTTCGCCGAGCGTTGGCTTCACGCGTTCAACGACGACCCGCAGCCTTCGTTACAGAAGCTGCTGCGTGCGGGTGCCGTGGCTTACTATCCAGTCCTTGACGAACTGGGCCATGGCATGGTCACGCAAGCAGAGCATACGCTGCTACTCACTAGTAGCGGCGTGGAAGTGCTTACCCAATGAACATCTCGACACCACCCGAGCGGCTGCAAAGTGTTACAGCTTCGCCGATGTTCCGGCTCAACATATTGGCTGGTATTACAGGCGCGGCTGTGGCGTGCCTGGCGTGGCTCTTCCTGCAGTTGATTGACGGCGTGCAGTGGCTCTTCTATCGTGACGGTGGCTTTCTTGCGCATGACCTAGGCTTCTGGGCCCTGCTCGTTCCTGTCACCGGTGGACTAGTGGCAGGTCTAATCATCAAATACTACGCACACGAAGCGCGGGGTCACGGCGTTCCGGTCGTGATGGAAGCGGTGGCTGTCAAGCAGGCACGGCTCAGTACACGCGTTGCTCTCGCCAAAGGTGCTGCAGCAGCAACTTGCATTGGCACCGGTTTTTCACTGGGGCGCATCGGCCCGCTAATCCTGATGGCTTCTACCTTTGGCTCTGAGGTGGGGCAACGCACTGGGTTATCCGTCGAGGAAACCCGCACTCTGGTCGGCTGCGGTGCCGCGGCGGCACTGACCACGGCGTTCAATGCTCCGCTAGGGGGCGTAATTTTTGCCATTGAGCTGATACTGACCGAGTTTCGCACCCGTTCGTTCATCCCACTTGTGGTAGCGTCAGTCATCGCCACTGCGGTTGCGCGCACCCTCAAGGGCGACCTGACGGCTTTCGATAGCTTGCCTCCCTACAGCCTGCGGTCACCGCTGGAGTATTTGCTTTACCTCGTGCTGGGAGTTTTGGCGGGACTGGCGGCGACTGGTTTCATCAAGCTGCTCTTCAGCGTTGACCGGCTCGCTGCGAGGCTGAAACAGGTACCACTACCGGCGCAGACTGCGCTGGGCGGACTCGCAGTAGGGGTGATTGCACTCTCGTTCCCCGAGGTACTAGGCAATGGTTTCGACGTTACACACGGGATGCTGCAGGGGCAGGCCAATACCACGCGGCTGCGCGGTCCTGACGGAATCCTGGCGTTGGGAAACCTGACACTGCTACTGGCTGCGCTTTTCGCTCTCAAGCTGCTTGCGACCTCTATATCCATCGGTAGCGGAGCCTCCGGTGGCGTCTTCACGCCGTCGCTGTTTTTGGGTGCTGCACTCGGAGCCACTTTTGGGATGCTGGTTGCACCACTCGGCTTCACCGCACCCGCAGGAGCGTACGCGCTGGTGGGAATGGCCGCGTTTGCGGCCGCAGCGACACGCGGAACACTTACCGCCATCGTGCTGCTCTTCGAGATGTCAGGCGATTACCAGATTATCCTGCCGCTGATGCTAGCTTGCGTTGTGGCTGACGCAGTCTGCTACGTAACATCTGAACATTCAATTTACACTACTAAGCTGGCGCAGCGCGGTGTCCATATCGACTTAGGCGCTGAGCAGGACCTAATGCGTATGCTCACTATCAGGGAAGCGATGACC
>PCBV01000048.1 GCA_002731905.1 Methanobacteriota archaeon | reverse complement strand
CGTCACCTTCGACGACGATGGCATGCTTGGGGGGCTGACTGTTTCCAGCTTCTGTTCTCTCTCAATGGAACCACCGCTGGTGCTGGTCTGCATCGATAACGGAGTGGCAAGCCACGACGCAATTGCGCGCGCTGGCACGTTCGGCGTCTCGATCTGCGCGGTCGACCAGGGACAACTAGCGTGGGATTTTGCCAACCCTAAGCAGGACAAGCAAGCGCTACTCGAAGCGACGCCACACTCACTCGCAGATGGTGGGGCGCCGCTGCTCGACGACTGTGTCGCGACTATGACATGTAGCGTTGTTGCGGCACACGAGGCGGGTGACCACACAATATATGTCGGACAGATTGAGAGTGGAGTGGTTGACGAGTCGCGCGAGCCACTCGCCTACTGCCGTTCGGGACTCGGCTCTTTTACGCCGGCATAGCCGGCGAGTCGGCCGAGCGCGGTTTCAACAACGGACTCCGGCAGGTCACCTCGCAGAGCAACTTGGCTGCGCCAGAAGGCGGCCGAAATCCACAGCTCTTTCACCTCCACCTCACCTTCCGACAGCGTGAGCCGTCCCACCTCCTGCCACAGCCCGAATGAAGGCGCGAAGACGCAGCTGTTCTCGCGTGGTGTGAAGCCAGTTGCGAGCAGCTCCTGCTCGATAGCCGTCAGTAATTCCTCGCCGCGTGTCTTGAGCAATGCTGCCCGGCCCTCGCGCAGCCGGTAGCCCTGTGCCGCCAGCCAGAAGCCCGGCAAGGCAATCAACAGGAATAGCAGGTCAAGGTGCAGCCCTGTCAGTAATGGACCCTCAATTGCACTGCGTGCGACGACGCGGCACACCAGCAGCACCCCCAATACCAGTGCTGCGGCACGGTACCATTCGCGCGACTCACTATGCCACTCCAGTGCCGTCATCAGAACAACCTCGACTGTCGGCCACCAGTGCGCAACGCTCGCTCGTCCCAGCCAAAAACCTCGGTGATGCGCGCCAACGATTTAGCGAGCCGCCTGGCGTAGTATTCCTGGTCCGGCTGCGGCGGCTCCTCACCGGAGAAAAAGGGCTCTACAACCATCGGTGTGCGCGAGGCGTCGGTAACAATAAAGGCGACTTTCATGCCGCTGACGAAGGGGCGTCCGGTCGCAATAAATTTCCTGTGTGCCTGCAGGTGAGCCATCGCCTTCGGATTCTTGTACTTGCGACCCAGATTGACAGTCTTGGTGATTACCAACTCCTTCGGTGCGATGCTTCCTTGGGCGATACGGCTGACCCAGTCGCGCGCAGCTTCACGCGCCGCCTCGGTCGAGCCTTCCATCAGTCGGGCGAATAGTTCCTGTAGCGCCTCTACCTGCGCTGGGAATGCGTCGCTGCGCCGCGTTTCGTAGCCGCGTACCACCAGAGATTCGCTGGGCCACACCTGTTGCCCAACGTAACGCTTCTTGGCACCGTGAGAGAAGAAGGGATGCAGGATTTTCTCGAACTCGAGCTGCCGCGCCCCTCCCGAATAACGAGCGGCAATCGCCTCGCCGAAGGCGACGGTCTCATCTTTGTTGTCATGCGGAGAGCCGAAGAATACGGAGTCGGTATCGCCGTAAATCACCGCCAACCCTTCGCTTTCCAGCTCGGAGATTATGTCACGCACTGCTTCGCGAGCGTAGGCGGTAATCGAGGCTCCAATATCCAGATTGGTAAAGCGGTAGAAGTAAGACGCAAAGACACCATATACCGAGTTCATCAATATTTTGATGGCTTCCTGCACCCGCCGGTAGTGCTCCTTCTCTTCCCCCGTAGCAGCCGCCTCAGCTTGCTTGGCTGAATCACGCTCTGCCATCAGCCCCTCCAATAGTTCAGGGAGTAGTCCACGCCGAACTTCAGACGTCTGGAAGCGAACGCCGTGTGGCGTCTTTATNTCTCCATCGTCGGAAAGCGTCGTGAAACAGAGATTACGATCAATAATGATACTGGGGTACATTGACTTGAAGTCGAGCACGCAGACCCAATCGTAGAGGCCGGGGTCGAGCGCGTGGACATAGCCCCCCTCGATATGGCCGGTGCGCCGCTGGTGTCGCGTTAGCGGGACACCAATGCCACGAGCATCTGCAGCCCGAATCATCAGCGAGTCAATCAGTGATGAGGTACGCCCGTTGAGCGTCTCTTCCAGCGGCAGCCGTGCGACCGAGCTGATGTGCTGAAACTTCTCCAACACGCGGATATGCTGCATGATTTCGAACGCCAGACGCGCGTCCTCGAGGCAGTATTCCTTTACGCGCTGTGGATTACTCTCCCACTCGGCATCCATCTGTTGCGGGTTGACGTCGTGCTTCTCCTTCCCGAGCAGCTGCTGCGCGACGGCGTTGAGCGATTCCTGACGTGGCCGGATTTCACGTTTGACATTCCACCATGCATCAGCGATAATGCGGCCGCGCACAGACCAAGTGCGGTTCGACCGCTGCTCCGCCCGAGTGCCGTCGCGTCCCAGCACCAATTCCATCCTGTGCAGCTTGGCGCGTTCATTNAGCAACGGCAGATCGTAGCCATCAATATTNTACCCGGTAATCACGTCAGGGTCGTGCTGCGCAACGGCAGCGGTGAAGCCGGCAATGATGTCAGGNTCACTGCCATCAAGCAGCTGTTCCGCTACCAGCTCACCACCATCATGAACCGTGAGGCAGGTACAGAAGATACGGCGATCGACTAGTGAGTTCTCAACATCGAAACTCAGGACGCGCAGTGGCGCGGTGAAAGTCTCCGCTGGCTCTAAGGCAGTCGCATCAATGACCGGACAGCTCCATCCCCGCTTTTCGAGCAGTTCACCCTCGACCGTGATGCACCCCCCGATGTCGTGGTCGTAGAGGTATCGGAAGTGGAACGGGATATCGGCAGCCAGTACCGTCATCTCGCAGGCACGCAGCCAGTCACGCAGTTGCGGTACCTTGCCGGGGTGCCAGACCTCGACCCGCAGGCAGTCGCGTTCCTCTCCATCGACCCACAACCGCTCAGAGAGTGTCGAACGCACCTCGACGTGATCCTCGAGCTGTGCGATGATGTCGGCTGGCGGCTCGACTACCTGGAACCAGGGGGCCTGCGGCGGTGTCCGCACCGCCATGCTCTGCCCGTCGGCAGTGCGGCCGTACAGGTAGACGACGGTGATGCTGCGCCCGTCGATGACTTCGGTATGTGAAACGGCGTTCAGCAGCCGCAAGGTCGCGCGCACGCACGGCGAGCATGGGCCGAGATTTAGGACTACTGGCTGAGCGCCCGCTCCANGTCAGCGCGCAGATCCTCGAAATCCTCGATGCCGACTGATAAGCGGATGAAGCCAGAGCCGATACCAACTGCCTTACGCTCTTCCGCGGTCCAGTGCATGTGCGTTGTCGAGCAAGGCATCGAGACAAGTGACTCGACACCACCCAGTGAAACCGCTTGCGTTGCCAACTCCAGCGCATCCATGAACTTCTTTCCCGCTCTGTCACCACCCGCGACCTCGAAGCAGACCATCGCGGCCGGNCCGTCGAGGACCCGCTGTGCGAGNGCATAGTCCGGGTGCCCGGGCAGGCCGGGATAGATTACCCGCNTCACTCGTGGATGTGATTCTAGCCAGTTCGCNANTTCCAGCGCGTTCGTGGTCTGCCGTTCCATACGCACAGTAAAGGTGCGCATGCCGCGNTCGAGCANCGANGCNTGNTGNGGNTCCATGCAGCCNCCAAAACTGCGTAANCGGGGCCACACCTGNTCCACGAGCTGNTTCGNNCCNACNACGGCACCACCAATGATGTCGGAGTGGCCGTTCAGGTATTTCGTGACCGAGTGCAGCACCAAGTCAAAACCCTGCTCGAGCGGGCGGCAATGGAGGGGTGACGCGAACGTATTATCGACAATTGCCTTGGCACCGTGCGCGTGCGCCAGCTTCGCCAGCGCCGGCAGGTCGAGCACCTTGAGCGCTGGGTTGGAAATAGTTTCACAGTGCAGCACCGCCGTCGGTGCCGAGGCGAGGGTCGCCTCTGTTGCCTCCAAGTCCTGCAAGTCGATGAACTCGACCTCGATGCCGAAGCGCGGGAAGTCCTGCGTCAACAGCATGTAGGTGCCACCATAGAGGTCACGCGTAGTCACTATACGGTCACCCTGACCGAGGAACGCCAGCAGCGTGGCGTGGATAGCTGCCATCCCCGATGAGAACACAAGTCCCTTCTCGGCACCCTCAAGCGCCGCGAGTTTCTGTGCAGCAGCTGTTAGCGTGGGGTTGTTGTAGCGCGTGTAGATTGACGCTTCCGGGTCGCCCGCCTTCCACTGAGCGTAACCCTCGTCATCGAGCAGGAATGTGCTCGACTGGTAGATAGGTGTGTTAATCGCCTTCTTCGCCGGCGCAGCACCGGAATGCACCGCGCGAGTCGCCTGTCCCTGCGAGCTTTCATCACTCATGTCTACTGGTCGAGTGCCCTCTCCAGGTCATCACGCAGGTCCTCAAAATTCTCGATACCGACCGAGAGGCGCACTAGGCCATCCGCAATGCCCTTGGCCAATCGTTCCTCTTCCGGGACCGAGGCGTGGGTCATCGGTGCCGGGAGCTCAATCAACGACTCCACGCCGCCCAGCGATTCAGCCAGCTGGAAGATTCGGACATCCTTGACCAGGGCTGTCGCCTGTGGGACTCCGCCAGGAACCTCAAAAGCTAACATACCACCAAACCCATCCATCTGGTGTCGGGCTATTTCGTGTCCCGGATGGTCAGGGAGGCCAGGATAGAGGACGCGCCCTACACCAGGGTGTTCGACTAGGAATTCGGCCAGTGCGCTGGCGTTGGCACAGTGTCGCTCCATACGGACCTCAAGGGTGCGCAGTCCGCGGAGGGTCAGGAAGGCATCAAAGGGAGAATTTGCAGTGCCTGAGGCGTTCTGATGGAACCAGAGCTCATCAATGCGGGCCTCGTCCCGCACCACGATGGCCCCGCCAACCACGTCGCTGTGACCGCCGATGTACTTAGTGGTGGAATGGATTACGTAGTCGGCTCCGAACTCGATGGGACGCTGAAGAGCAGGAGAGGCAAAGGTGTTGTCCACTGCCACCTCAGCACCAACCTTGCGAGCGCCAGCGACGGCCTGCTCGAGCGATGTGAGAGCCAGCAGCGGATTGGAAGGAGTCTCGACATAGAGCAAACGCGTGTCGGCGGGTAGGTCAGCCAGGACTGCAGGGTCACTCGTGTCCACGTACAGGACCTGGATTCCGAAACGCTCCTCGATTCGGTTGAAAAGTCGGTGGGTGCCACCATAGAGGTCATTGCCGGAAACAATCAGATCACCTTGCTTGAGTGTGAGCAGCAGGGTGTGAATAGCGGCCATCCCTGAAGCGAACGTAAAGGCAGCAGCCCCGCCCTCAACATCGGCCAGCGCGTCCTGCAGGGCAAAACGGGTAGGGTTCTGGGTGCGAGTATACTCGTAGCCACCCCGTGGCTGGCCGGGTCCGTCCTGGACGAAGGTACTGGTCAGGTAAACTGGGGGCATGATTGCACCGGTCCGGTCATCGGGCTCCCACCCGGCGTGGACTGCACGGGTCCCGAAACGGGCATCGGGGTCTCGTTTGGGGGGGACGTGTTTGTCGGGGTTAGACATCACTTGCTCCCGTGGTCCAGACGTGGAAGTGCTCTTAACACATCGCGTCGCTCCAGAGGTGCCCAGCCCTCCTCCTCTCGGACCAGAACCCGTTCATGGTCGGCCAGGGCAGTCAATGCTTCTCTCCAGGGAGCACTGGCGTCAAGGACAGGTCCGGCTTCCGCAAGGTAATCTCGCACGAATAAATGTTCCAGGTCCTCGCCGGTAGCCAGTAGCTCTAGGACCCGCTCCTCGTCAACTACACCCAGCAACGGGCCACCCTCTTTTTCAACGACAGGGAGCGGGCGAACTCCACGCTCTCCCAGGTGTCGGGCCGCCCAGTAGAGGGTCTCACTCGGCTTGACCCATGCCCGGGCACCGTCACGCACCAAATCAGCGACCGTAGCATCAGCAGAGGGGGTCGCCGGCAGGAGGCCGAGGTCGCGCAGCCAGTCCTCGCTGTAGACCTTGCTCAGATAGGCGCGTCCGGAGTCAGGGACCAAAGTCACCACACGCGCGTCTGCGGGAAGCTTACGGGCGACCTCGAGAGCGGCGACAAGGTTCATACCTGTAGATCCCCCGCCGAAAATCCCCGTCGCCAGCGCTAGTCGACGCGCCATGGCAAAGGAATCTGCATCTTTGACTACTAGGTAATCGTCTACAACCTCCGGGTCCCAGGCGGCCGGAACTTCCTCCTCGCCCACTCCCTCCACGAAGTAGAAACCAGGCTCAACTAACTCACCGGTCTTCCAGTAGTCTGCCAGAATCGAACCAGGAGGGTCTACACCCACAACTTGGACTGAAGGGTCCTGCTCTTTCAGGTAGCGAGCGACGCCGGCGAGGGTGCCTCCGGTCCCGGCGCCAGCGACAAAGGCATCCAAGCGACCCTCGCACTGGCGCCAGATTTCAGAGCCTGTGGTCCGGTAGTGGGCCGCCGTGTTGTCTGGGTTATGGTACTGGTTGGGCCACCACGCACCAGGGGTTTCCTCCGCAATCCTACGTGCTTTCTGGGTATAATGATCGGGATGGTCGACGGGGACGTTGGCCGGGGTAATCACCACATCTGCCCCATAGGCACGCAGGACGTCAATTTTCTCCTGACTCATCTTGTCTGGAATAACTATCGTAATGGGGTATCCCAGCGCGGCCGCTACCAAACTGAGACCAGCACCGGTATTCCCAGATGAGCACTCCACGATGCGCGCACCGGGCTTGAGGAGTCCCTTCCGCTCAGCTTCTCGGACCATGAAGAGGCCAATACGGTCCTTGATGCTACCACCTGGATTCATAAACTCAATCTTGAGTAAAATTTCACAAGAAATACCGGGCTCGAATCCTGTCGGCAGACGCACCAGCGGGGTATCTCCAATTGCTGTTAGTATGCTGTCGTGAATTGACTTACTGGCTGGCACCTGTCCGCTACCGGCGCCGTCGCCCATCGCGTCCCGGATTCCCGGGCAGTTATAATGCTACTCGGAGTCTCGGTCGTACGGCGCGATATTCTGCCATTCGGAAGCGTCGGAGCGTGCGACAACTGCGTGGACCCACTCATCGTCGGAGCAGTTGAACACTTCGTGCGGCAACCCTGGCTCGATGTAGAACATGTCGCCCTCCGAGTGGACGACCGACTTGCGGCAGCCGGGTCCGTACTCGTGCCGCACGCTACCCTTAAGCAGGTAAACCATCACGTCGAAATCGACATGGATGTGCGCCTTCGCGACCCCGCCAGGTGGAATGTAGGCGCGGTTCATCGATAGTGCCGTCGCTGGCGTGTTCTTGCCCGAAAGGCCAGCTCCATACTCGATGCGGTTCCAGCCGCGCACCTTCTCAATCTGTCGCAGGCTCCAGATGCCACCCTCGTCCTTGACATACTGTGACAGGTTGACCTGCTCTCCGGTTAGTGAAAGCTCCTCTTCACCCATGCCCTATAACGGTCCTCGAGCTGCTTAAAATTTTCGGCGGCCGTGCAGTTATAACCGTCCTGACGCTCAGATGACATGGCACAGGTAGTGCACGATACCGTGCATGGCGCAATTCCCCTCGAGGGCGCCTTCGAGCCGTTGCTCGAGACGCGCGAGTTCCAGAAACTCTCCTCCATCCGGCAACTGGGACTGGCGCACCTCGTTTTTCCCGGGGCAAACCATACCAGGCTCGAGCACTCGCTAGGGGTCGGCCACACCGCGCGTCGAATCTGCCGCAGCCTGGGGCTGCCCGAAGAGGAGACTGCACTGGTCTCCGCTGCGGCGTTGCTACATGACGTCGGGCACGGACCGTATTCGCACACGCTGGAAGCTATCCTCCACGAACGACTTGGCGTTGATCACATGGCCATTACCAAGGAAATTATCACCGGTAGGCAGCCACCACCCGAGGCGAGCTTTGGTGGCCCTACCATTCCCGAGGTTCTCGCAGCACACGACCTCGACCCCGAAGAGGTGGCGGCACTGGTGACTGGCTCGGCTGTCGATGGGAATCAGGCCCAGCTTACAGTGCACAAAGGGCAAAGCCACTATGCCAAGCCGGCGTATCGCGGACAGGTTGTACACTCAACGGTCGACGCCGACCAGATGGATTACCTGCTACGCGACTCACACTACACAGGAGTAGCACATGGCACTATTGACATCGACCGACTGGTTCACTCGCTAGTGCTACACAACAACCAACTTGTCATTGCACGTTCAGGTGTGCCTGCCGTGGAGGGGATGCTAGTGGCGCGAACGCTGATGTACTCTGCAGTCTACTTCCACAAGACCGTTCGCATCACCGAGTTGATGCTGGCTCGCGCTGTCGAGCAGATTGAGGATCTCGGTGCACTCGAAGTACAGGCACTGGTTGATGCTGAACTGGACGCGAAGTTGGATGAATTAGGCGGTTTCCAGCGCGAGACGCTGCAAAGGTTGCGCTATCGGCGGCTCTACAAGGTCGCTTGGGCACTCTCGCCACAGGAAATCGGTGATGAGCACCGTGAACTACTGAAACCGTTTGCCGACGCAGGGAATCGAAGACAGGCGGAAGCGCGCATCGCTAAGCGGCTCAATCTCCAGCCAGGTGAGGTCATCATCGATTTGCCATTGGCAGAATTGCTGCTCTCAGAACCGCGCATAGCCTCTACCGACATCCGCGTACTCGACGGTGAACGACTGCGATCTCTGCGCCGCTACTCGCCATTGGCAAAAGCGCTGCAGCAGCGTGCGGTCCCCCCGTGGGCGGTAGCGCTTATTGTGCCAAAACGAGCACGAGAGGCCGCTGCTGTGAAGGGTGAGCGACTGCTGCTGAAATCCTAGACCCCCAATCTTAAAATATGGCTCCACGTCGGCGAGCCGTGTCAAGAGGTTGGCAACAAGCTGTCGCGCTACTGCTGCTCGTGATGCTGCTTCCAGCTGTCCCCGCAGCGGGCGAGATGACGGTAAGCGTCAATCATGTCGAAATCAGCTTGGATACGCGTGATATTACCCTGACCTCGGGCACGCAGATAGTTATCCGCGCCGACCTGACTGAGCCTCAGAAAGCTGGTGGTGAGGGCGACACTGATATCGATGTGGCACTAGTGCTGGTGCAAGGCGTGTTCCTGGATGACACTAGACGCACGCGGCTCTCGGGTTTCCTGGACGAGCCGGACCCGGTGGACGATAACGAATACCCGCCCGATTACGACCGCTACACCATGCGGTTTCCCGAAAGCGGACCCACTGGCTATGCTGCCGAGGGCACCTACCTTGGAGAAATCGAGTTTACCGTGACTGCCCGCAACGAGAGTGGCGGGAATATCTCACAGCAGCAGTTCTGGGTTAATATCAGTCCGGGCGAGTCGGAAGATACCTTCGAACTGAAGCTGCCCACTCTGCCATCACTCGACACAATGTTGCCCATTCTGGGGATTGGACTACTGCTGCTGCTGGTATCCTTCGGTGTCTGGCATTTCGTGTTGAAACCAGAAGAGTTCGAGCTGAAGAAGAAGGAGGCGTACGACCCGCTCAAGTCGACGCTAACCGGGGTTGGCATCGGGAGTGACATGGCTGATGATGAAGATGAGGAAGACGAAGATGAGGAAGAGTATGATGACGATGAGGAGGACCTGCCAAAACTATCCGAATCGGAAATCCTGGCTTCGCTGACAGGAGAGCTGGTCGCCACCGCGGACGAGGAGGACGATGAGGAGGGAGAAGCGCCTGCGCCACCACCCGCTCCGGAAGCGGCAGAGCCGCGTAAGGTCGCAAAAAAGCGTAAAGTCGCCAAGAAGAAAACACGTAAGGTTCGCAAAAAGGCAAAGCAGCCGACAGGACCACCGGCGCCGAAAGAAAGCGCACCGGCGCCGCAGGGCACACCTTCAGCCAGCGAGCTGCACTGCCCCAAAGACGGCACAACACTGCAGCACTGGCCCGATTCGGGATACGATACGGACTACTTCTGCCCCCGCTGCCAGGAATACGTAGCCCCGTCCGAGGAGAATGCTGACGACCGGCAGATAGAGTGTCCCAACTGCAACCGCGTCCACAGCGTACCGGCCCGGAGCACCAAATTCATCTGCCAGTGCGGCCGCCGCATCCGGCTCGGCTGAGCGTTTTCAGCCCGCAGCGAGTACGTGCAGTCGGCGCTGCTCCCCCAACTTCACCGGCAGGAGCGTTACCTCGACCTCCTCGCCCCGTTCCTTCGCGTGCGCCAGCGGTAAAGTCCACTCCCACTGCAGCAGTGGCAGGGTTTCTAGCGACCTTTCGACTGTATCGTCCACCAGCCGCGCCGAGGCCCAGCAGATATACTTGTCGTCCACTTTCGTACCTATTCCCCGGAAGTGCTCGACTTGGGCGGTAACTCGGCTAGGCCCATCGGCGTCCAGCGCCGCCGCCAGTGAGCGTGGTGGCGCGTCATCGGGAGCATCGAGCGGTAAGTGTGCCCAGAACTTCGCGCTGCCGCTGCCGGCAATCAGCGCCAGCCGTTCGCGCCGCACGTCATCAGGTTTCTCACGCTCAGCCATGACACGATAGTAGCTTAGTGGATGGACTATCTGGCGGCAGAGCGCGTTACCGCCGGGACAGACGCCCTGGCTGATGAGACTGCTGCACGAAGGAGTATCATATTCGGCGTTTGATATCTTGCCGGTGATATGCTCGACTTGGTAGCGCGTCACAGATTCCTTGAAGTCAGGTGCAGTGGCGTATAGTTCCATAATACCGTCTGGTTCCTGCCCCAGTGCGGTCAGGAACGTCGTTAAGAAAAAACGTGCAGGATGGGGAAGATTAACACCAGCCTGCAAGTCAATTAAATGCCCATTGAAACAGGGTGGTGCCTTACCGAAATCCAACCGGCCGAGTTCGCGCAGGGCGCGTTCCTGACGCTCTTTTGCCATCTCCTGCATGACTTCCATGTCTGGGCTGAAGCGCTCGAGGACCTTCCGGCCCAGGCCTTCCGGAAGTTCCGGCAGGGATTGCAGGTGCTCGACGACTATTTCCCTGAGCACCCTCACCAGAGTGCGCTGGTCAAGCATGACCTTACCATCCACGACGCCGCGGTTGACTAGTTTCCACCGGCCAGTCCTGAGGTTCTTGGTGGCGGTAAGGTAGACTGTGTAATCGACTTGGAAGCTTTTCCCCACCATCTTAACGGGAACCCCCAACTGCTCCGAAACATGCACCAGAACGGCTGCCGTCTCCAGGTTGAGGGTCGCCTCGGCCCTCAGCGCTTCGGTCAGCGCCACCCAGTTTATGACTTTTGAATCGGCCTGCGCCGATAGTATCAGGCGCGAGAAGAGGAAGGAGAGCAGGTACGTCTCCTCGTCCCGCGCGTCAACAGGGGCGCCCAACTCGTCCAGACTGTCGGAAATGGCGGCGTTCAGGCGCTCGATGGCAAGGGCGCGCGCCTCCCCGCAGAGCGGGTCATCTAGCAGTGTTTCCAGCTCCAGTCCCTGCACCGCCTTGCGGGCATCTGGCAGGAACGGGTAGCGCCACAGGTCGCTCACAGCAGGGCAGGTGCTGCGCTTTTATAACCGCGAGGCAGCGTGCAACAATAACATGCTCGAACTGGAGGGGGTGTCGAAGAGCTACCCCCTGCGCCGCTGGGGACGTACCATCTCGCACATTGAAGCGCTGCGCAACCTGGAGCTATCGGTCCCCGCCGGCGCGATATTCGGCTTCCTCGGTCCAAACGGCGCCGGTAAAACTACTACTCTCAACTGCATCGCTGGGTTGCTCGAGCCCGATGCTGGCACCATCACGCTCGATGGTGAACCGCTCATGGGCTCCGGCGGACGCGACGCGCTGGGATTCTTACCGGAGCAAATCGGCTTGCATGGCCACCTAACTGCACGCGAGACGCTCGCTTTCTACGGCGGCTTCCACCGCCTCGAGACGGATGAGCTGGAGTCCCGAGCGAATGAGTCACTCGAGCGGCTGGGACTCGGCAAGGATGGAGATAGACCGGTGAATGGTTTCTCTCTTGGGATGCGCAAGCGACTAGCACTGGCAATGGCGCTACTACACGCGCCACGGCTGCTGCTGCTCGACGAGCCCACCTCGGGGTTGGACCCGCGCGGCGTCGCGGCGCTACGCGAACTGCTGCGGCAGCTCAACCAAGACGGCTTGACAATTTTTCTGAGCTCGCACGTGCTGGGCGAAATGCAGCAACTCTGCACCCACGTCGCCATCCTGAACCGGGGGCAGCTAGTGCTACAGGATGAGATCGAGGCGGTGCGCGCGACAGTGCGCGAGGCAGGCCTGCGAGCGACACTGCGCGTTGGTGGCTTCGAACCGGAGCAACTGGATGACATCGAGGCGCTGCCGTCGGTCCATGAAGTGCGCGCCGTACCCGACGGCCGCCACACCCGACTGGAAATACGACTGCGCGACGACGACACCAGCGCGCTGGCAACAGCACTGGTTGAGCTGGGGTTGAAACTTTACTCTGTTGAACCGCACGATCCGACGCTGGAGGAAGTTTTCCTAGCGCGAACGGAGGCGCATGACTGAGGATTGGCAGGCACGGCTCCGCCACGGTTGGGCGTCGCTCGGCGCTTGGCAACCACTGGCGACTGCGCTACTGGCGGTGCTGCTGCTGCTGCTAGCGCAGCAAACTTGGTGGACTGCGAACGCCGAGACCGACCCGACTGCCATCTGGGAGTCGCGCGAACTGAGCGATGACGGCGAGATGTGGACCTTCCTATACCGCGAGACTGCCGCACCGCAGGATGGCGATACTGTGTTATTCCGCGGAACTATCGAAGTTAGTCCCCATTTTTCAGTAATGCGTAACGGAACTATCCTGCCGGGCGAGTACTCGCCAATGGATGGCCTGGTGTACAACGAGTCGCTCTATGATAGCACCATACTGCGGCTGGACGGGCTCCCCATTCTGGTGCACGGCAACCTCTCGGGAGAGTTCTTCGCCAATGAGATTGTGACTGTGCGAGCACAGATGGTCTGGAACACCACTATTTTCGTTAACGAAACCGGAAAAAATGTCACTTTGGTGCGGCAAGGTTGGGAAGCTAACCCACAGGATATCCAACTCGCATCCAAGGTAGACCGCTGGTTCTTCGGCGCCAGCATCGCGGCGTTGCTACTGGGCGGATGGGCATCTACGCAGCGCTTTCCCGGACTGCGCGCTGAACTGCGGTCAGCGTGGTGGCTAGCGCGTTTCGAGGCACAACGAGGACTGCGGTCGCCACGTACAATTGTGCTGGCGCTGTTCTTCACACTATTCATCGTTGGGATGGGGTGGCTGCTGGGCGACCTGCAGAACGACCCCAGTCCACTACTGGGTGGTGTCCAGAGCCCTGACGACGCGCTGGGGCAGCTGGCATGGTTCACCTTTTTCGTGACGTCGCTGGCGGCAGTCGCCGTCTCACTGGACGCATTCGTCGCCGAGCGCGACAGCGGCACGCTGACGCAATTGCTGGCACGGCCGCTGAGCCGCGAAGCGATTGTGCTGGGGAAGGCGCTCGGCTTGTGGCTCTCGGTCGGGATTCCGGCACTTGGCGCACAGCTACTGGGGTTGGCACTGATGTTGAAAGGAGGAGATGCACCCACCGTCCCAGCCGTCGCAGGATACCTGCTGCTGGGGCAACTGATGATTTTCACCTTCGTTCTGCTGCAGCTCTGCTTCGCGCTGCTGGCACGCACCGGCGCTGAAGCCGCCGTCTACGGTCTGGCGGTCTGGCTGCTGATGGCGCTTGTGTGGCCGCTACTCTTCCTCGCCGTGGGCTATGCCCTGGGTATCGACGTCACCACAGCTGGCTTCGAGCAGGACCCGCGCTACCAAGCGGTGGTCTCCCACATGGGGCTGTTCAATCCCGGATACCTGTACCAGATGGGGGTAGGGGTACTCACCAACCGCACACTGGCAGTTGATTTTGAAGGGGTATCTGGATGGCAAGTGACCGCAGCGCTGGCGTTATGGCCCCTGCTCTGCCTGCGGCTGGCAACATGGCTGTTCCGCCGAGAGGCGCGCTGATGCGCCGTGATGAGCAGGGCGTCACGCACGTCATCGAGTATACGCTGGCCCTGACGCTCTTCATAATGCTATTGCACTCCTTTACGACCACCATGGAGTTCCGACTGGGAGTCGACCTGGACCGTCAGGACCAGCGCTACCCCGCTGTACGGGTGGTCCTGGGCGAGCTTACTGGCTCGGTGGGCAATGCCTCCGGGGTTGAGGCGTGGGAGACACTCGAATGGGGCACCGGCGAGACACAGCTACGCAACGGAACCACTGTGGGGCTGCTCGCCTCCGACGGCGTGCTCTCGGAGGCCAAGTGCCAGGCGCTGGCAAAGTTTCCGTACGGCGGGCTGCGCGAAGAACTAGGAATCAACGAGGAGCTGGCAATCGAGGTGCGCACGCTCTCGCCCGACGCACAGGTCATCTTCTGGGGCGGCGATCTGGATAGCGCTAGCATCTCGGTGACCGAGGAGCGACTACTATTGCTGCGCACTACTGGGGGTGACGAGGTGCCGGCGAAACTGCGTGTCTCGCTGTTTGAGGCACCGTTTGTGTCCGACTCGCTCTACCTGACAGAAATCATGTACGCGCCGACCAGCGGCACCGAGTGGATCGAGCTCTACAACCCACGCGACACAGCGATAATGCTCTCGGGCTGGAAGCTGAGTGACCTGGAAGAGGACGACCTGATTACCGGCGATGAAACAGAGCAACTCTCAATCCCGGCGCGCACCGCCGCGGTCATCGCCTCCAACCCCACCATCTTCGCCAGCGACTACCCCTCCGTCAGCTACGTCTTCG
>PCBV01000047.1 GCA_002731905.1 Methanobacteriota archaeon | reverse complement strand
TTGGTGATTGAGGGCGGTTTCCGCCTCACTGCATCTGGAATATCTCCATGCACGGGTATCGTAGCTGCGACCTCAGCGACCCATTCACGCAGAGATTGTAATTCGACGTCGCGCCAGGTGTCAGGCAGTGCCGTCGCAAGTTGTGGCAGTTGCCGCATTAGCCGTTGCGCGGCACACAGGTTCCCTGTTTCCAGATGTACCGCCAGTGCATCAGCCTGTGCGAGTGCCTGCACGATGTCTTTTTCGTTGCGATTGCCCATCTCGAGCCACAAATCTTCGAAGAGTTCGTGCGCTTCGTGGTAGTCGCATCTATTATGATGGCGCAGTGCAGTGCTCCATAAGTCGGCGTTCATCCCCAGCGATGCCAAGCGGGGTGACCTTCCTTGACGGCGACGAACAACCCACGGCCGACGGCACAAGTTTCCCCATTGGCCTGTAGCTCGATAATTACCTCTGCCCGGTCGTTTTCCAGTGCCAATATGCGGCTGCGGACATCCAGAGTGGTACCGAACGGAGTCGGTCGCCGCAGCTTTACTTCATATTGTGCAGTAACGGTACAGAGCGGCTGCTCCAATACAAGTCGGTCCATGATGGCGATGGCAGCGGTCCAGTTACCGTGGCAGTCGAGCAGCGCGCCGATGATGCCGCCGTTAATTACCCCCGGAAACGCCTGGTGGTGCTTCTGCGGCTGGAAAACCATCTGTAATCCTTCTTTGTCGCGGAATGACTTGATGCGCAGCCCATCTGTGTTTGCGGGGCCGCAGCCAAAGCAGATGCTGCTAGGCGCGTAGAGATCCTGCATGGATTCGCTCACGTCGCCAGTTCTCCTAGCGTGCGTTCTATGAGCGATACTGCGTTGCCAAGCGTCTCCGCGTCAAAGGCAAAGCGGCCGCCTGCGGNAGCGTAGAGCTCCGGGAGTGTTACCGTTGCGCCCAGTGCCAGTGCGCGACGATAGTCTGTGACCGCCTGTTCCTGNTNGTGCAGTGCGTTAGACCACACTTGTANCGAGCCNAGCTGCGCCATGCCGTATTCGACGTAATANAATGGCACGTGGTAAAGGTGCAGTTTGTTGTGCCAGCCAGTCTCGATATANTCGTCNAANTCNCNCCAGTCCAGATGTGGATGGAACNGCAACCATANTTCNCGCCANGCCNCATNGNATTTNNCTGGCTGCGCAGCGGCTTTGGGATGGGTGTANGCCCAGTGCTGGAAGCCATCNACGACCGCCATGTAGGGCCAGAAAAGCAGCGACCGTTCCAAGTGCTCGCAGCGNGCGCGNGCNGCNTCNTCNNTGGAATAGAAACCACCTTCACTCTTTGGCCAGATAGGGTGCTGCCAGNANTTCCATCGCCATNGACGCNACCTCGGCAAACTCCATCCCCACNTCTCGNTGCATCGCGTATGGCAGCNGGGCCGACTCGAANACGTGGAATGCGTGGCCACCTTCATGGAGCAGCGTNTGGACATCGCCGTGCACCCCCACAGCGTTCATGAAGATGAACGGAAGTCGCTGNCGGNGGTATTCCGTGCAGTATCCCCCTGGCGCTTTCCCCTTGCGNTTGCCTAGGTCCAGCAGTCCGNCTTCACGCATGGTGCTGAAACTTGCCCCGAGTTCGGGCGCCACGGCGTTGAAGATGCGTTCACAGCCAGNCTCTAACTCTGCTATATTATCGAAAGGTGCCAGAGGGTCGCGNCCTTGCGNGTCNACCGCAAGGTCCCANGGTCGCAAGTNACCTACGNTNAGCAANTCGCGNCGNTGTTCGAGTAGNCGACCNGCAGCAGGCAACGCNACGTCAGCAATCGCNTCNTGGAANTCAAGGCAGTCATCGGGAGAATAATCNAAGCGTTGNAGTGCCTTCCAGCAGAANTCGCGAAAATCGGCNCAATCGGCGTTNGCTGCAATCCTGCAACGTACTTCCAGCAATTCCNGCCANATATTGTTGATAGNGNCACGGTCAGCAAGTCTTCGCTCTGCANCNAGCCGCCACACAGCCTCACGACGTTCNCGNTCAGTCTCGAGCATGACGGGCTGTAGCTGTGTCAGAGTCTTTTCCTCGCCGTCCCACTCGATTGACTGAGCACCAATGATTTCATCGTAGCGGTTGGCAAGTTTCTTTGACTCGGTAAAAAGCGGTAAATTTGCTTCACAGAACAGTTCAGCCTCGGCACGGATTGCGCGTAGCTGGACTGTGAATCCTTCTGGTTCAAGTCCTGATGCGAGCAGTCGTTCCTTAAGCTGTTGTTCAGCCGCCTGCGCCGGCTCGCCTACACCCTCGAGGAACTTGTGATAAGTGTCGCGAGCTATCTCGTCCGTCGTGTCAACTGTTGTCGCAATATGCATCCGAGTGCCGACTTCCGAGAGCAGTTCGACCAGGTCTGACCAGCGTTGCAGCCAGTCACTGATTCCATCCTCATCCAGTTCTGTTGTTGCTAGTGATTCATAGTGCGGTGCGTAGTCGTCCCAGCTCCAGTCGAGTATCTCCTCGCTCGTTGCTGGTAGCGCCATAGCGCTCCAGCTGCCGCGTCTATATGAGCCGCACGCGAGGTAGGTAGTGGTAGCGATACCACACTATCGCGAGTGCCATTCCGCCAATCGCGTCGATCACAAAGTGTTGTTTGGCTAGGAAGGTTGAGAGCGTCAGTACAGTCGCGCCAATTAGCATCCAGCGACCGAGTTTCCGGTCGTGCTGCCACACCGCCAGCGTGGCGATGGTCGCGAGTGAGACGTGCAGGCTAGGAAAAGTGTTGAAGGGAGGGTCAATAGTCCATAGCAGCTGGAACAGTGGTTCGAAAGCGCCTGTTTCGAGTCCGTCGCGCGTCATCTTCATTGGTACTAGCAGAAAGATGGCGAACGAAGAGACGATTACCCCAACATAGGTCCAGAAGCCGGTACGGATTTTCTCCTCGGAGAGCGCGAATGCCGGCACAGCGACCATTGGTAGTAGTGGTACGTAGAGTAGAATGCTGACTGGGATGAATGGAATACTGTTGTCGATTGCCGACCACGGTTCGAGGTAGCTGTGACCAAGCGATTCCGCGCGCCACGCTGTCAGGTGGTTGATGAATGCATAGCCCGAATATTCAAAGAGCAGCAGCGCTCCAAGCACCTGTAGCCGCAGTTCCATCCCATTGCGCGATGCCAGCCAGCGTTCGACCGGGTTCATCAGTAGGCAGGAACTATGGGTTTAAGGCTGACACTGCTGNCGAGTGGTCGAGCGAGGCTACGTGAAATTGGATAAATCTAGTTCTTGATTTCAAGTACTTTGAACTTGATATTCCCCATCGAAATTTCCTGCCCTTCCTTGTCCACCAATACTTCAGTTCTGTTTCTATCCCTCGTAATTATAGCTCCACTTTATGAAGAAATTCTTTACCGAGGTTTGGTTCTCGATGTCTTTTTCGAACGATATGGTAAGTGGACGTCCATAATTATTTCATCAATACTTTTTGCTATTGCACATTCACTTAATGAAGAACCGTTGTTTGCTGTGCTGGGTGCCCTTTGGTCTGGATTAGTATATGGTTATTTGAGAATTGAAACTCGGAGTTTATTGCCCGGATTATTACTCCATGCGGTCTGGAATCTTCATATCGTATTATTCTTGTCCTAGATCTCCTTAACGACATAGTTGTCGTCTAGTTCGTAGCCAAGCTTGCGGTAATATTCCAGTGTTCCAACGCCATGGGTGACGCGTAGACGTCCAAAATCACTGGACATGTCCTCGGCGATTCCCATCAGCCGTGTACCGAGCCCGCGATGCTGGATACCGCTGTCTTCTGAGCTTAGCCGGGCGGCCTGGCCGGTGACTTTCAACTCACGTACAGTTGCCTGCTCATCGTGCCGTAGGCGCAAGTAGGCGAGTAGTTTGCGCCCTGCTTCGAGTGAAACAAAATACTCGGTGCCTCCGCTCGCCTCGTACTTGCGTGTCCGCAGCTCCGCGTCGGCGGGATCGATGCGTGCGCGCCACACTTCGCGGCAGTTGATGCAGGCGCAGCGCTTGCCACGTCGCTTCAGTTCGCGACGTGCATACTGTCGCAGGTTGGAGTTCATCACGCCGGCAATAATCTGATGCTTTGGGATATCGCGCTGGATGCGCTGGATGCGGACCCATGGTGGCACCATTTCCTTCAGGTCAGCGACGACATTGGCTGCAGTCTCAGTATCGTACGGCACCCAGTTACCCGGGTTGGCCGCTAGCGGCGCGCCTTTGACCAGCAGTGTTGGGTAGAGTTTGAGCATGTCGGGTTGGAAATCAGCTTCATTGAAGAGCCGAGCGAAGTCGCGTCTGTCCTTCTCAGGTGACATGCCTGGAAGGCCGGGCATCAGGTGATAGACTACTTTCAGGCCGGCTCGCTTAAGCCTCCGTGTCGCTGCAATTACATCATCAACTGACTGTTGCCGGTTGAGTTTGTCGAGCACCGCGTCGTCTAGGCACTGGACACCAATTTCGACACGTGTAGCCCCCTGTCGCCGCATCTGATGCACGGCCCAGTCACTACATTCAGTCGGACGTGTTTCCATAGTCAGTGCTACGCAGCGATGAGGTGCTGTACCGTTGGCAGCCAGTGCTGCGTCGAGTGACCCACTCACTGAACCGTTCAGGGTGCGGAAGGCACCACGCAGGAATTCGTCCTGATATTCGGGTTCGCGGGCGGTGAAGGTGCCGCCCATGATGATTAGCTCCACTTTGTCTGTCGGGTGGCCGTTGCGAGCATATTGTTCAAGCCGACCTGCCACTTGAGTTTCCGGGTTGTAGCTATGTCGTGCCCCACGCCGTGCCGCCGGCTCGTGGCCTGTGTATGATTGCGGAGCTTCATTTACAGGTCCGCCTGGACAGTAGGTACAGGTACCGTGGGGGCAGGGTGCAGGTGAAGTCATAATCGCCACAGGGGCAACGCCGGCGGAGGTGCGCATCGGCTTGACCCGTAATAGTATTGCCAACTCAGGCTCTGCATTCGTGTCCAGCTGTGCCAGTAATTCGTTGTTGGCCGGTAGGCCTTTCGAGTTGCTGGAACGAGCTACATCCAGCTTGATGCGCTCAACGGCGTCACGTGACTGCGGGCGCTCTTCCAGCAGCCGTTCCACCACACGTGCGGCAACGCTCACGTTCGCGCCAGTACAGCGTCAGTATAACGCCTTCGCGGAGTGCGTCAGCTCCTCAGAACCAGAGCGCGTTACCAGCAAATCATCCTCAATTCGAATACCTCCCTGTCGTGGGAAGTAGAGCCCCGGTTCGATAGTTACAGTCATCCCTTGTTGTAGGACTGTTTTCTGCCCATAGGTAATCGATGGCCATTCATGTATTTCATGGCCGAAACCATGACCCGTTCCATGGACGAAATGCTTGCCGACTCCCTTACTGCCAAGAAAGTTACGTCCTGCGCCATCCACATCTTGTGCTACAGCCCCGTGGCGCAGTGCATTTTGTGAACGCTGGTTCGCTTCTAACACCATAGCATATCGCCGTCTCCATTTCGGAGCTGGGTTGCCGCCGACGAAATAAGTGCGTGTAATATCGGAGCAGTATCCTTTCCAGAAAACTCCGAAATCGCAAATGACGGGATCGCCGTCGCGTAATCGCCGNNGGCCAGGTGAGTGGTGCGAGAATGCAGNGTTAGAACCAGAGGCAATTATNGTNGTGAAGGAGGTCTCTTGAACTCCACGNCNCCGCAGGAAGTAGTCAATCTCGGCAGCTACNTCGTACTCCGNCAGTTCNGNACCTGCTTCACACAGCTCATGNGCAAATCTNTGCCCGGCATCCGCGTGTCTGACTGCAATACGNATGCGNTCCAGTTCATCGGGTGCNTTGCAGGCGCGCAGGTCGCGTACTGCGGTCGAATTTTGAACCGAAATACCGCGCTGGAGCCGCAATGANTGGTCNGTCAGAACANTTTTCGCTTCTTTTTCTTCGAGTANCGCTTTCAGCGCTGNTTTGGCTGACGTGTGTTCCGCACCGACGTCTGGGTAACCTGACCATAGTCGCAAGTCCTTCACTCCNGCTTCTTTCTGGCAGCGGTGTCCTTCAAGTGAAGAAGTTATCCCGATTGGNNCNCCGCGTTGTGGTACGACGACGTAATTCAGNGTGGAGCCAGGGGGCGAGCCAGGNGGTGATTCAGCTGATGCAAGCCAGCGCGTATTGGCAGCNGCCNCAGCGACAAATNNGTCCGCNTCTGCTTCACGCAACGCGCGNCGTACTCCAGCCCANCGNCGNCGATAATTAATTTGCATTTTCTTNTCCCAGTGACTGCACNAATAGNNCTCCTGGTATGGCGTTACCNCTCCACAGTAGNANNGNGANGGGCCAGTAGCCCTGNAGTATGAAGAGCATACCCACNGNNCCCAGNGCCANNTAGAGCANTGCNAGGTAGAGTTTTAGCANCANTCAAGNANCTCCNTTACNANTTCNTCCGGCAGCTGAGGNGNGCCTGNCAGTGTCGCCAGCAACAGCAGTATNGCCACTGGAGNTAGTTGCATNANCAAATCNTCGTCAAGCCATTTNATGCTTGGCANNTCANCTGCNANCATNACGACTGCNGCGANTAGTGCATAACCAANTNCGGGGCCNGAAAAGCCACTTGCNATCCCGAANATANANATNTAAATCAGGAACGCCATTATGNTGCCACANGCNAGCGTCTGCTGNTNTGNTAGTCGTGATTTCAGNTCNCCCAGTAATGGGTCNGTNTAAGCNGCAGCAATGATAGTTGCNATTACNACCGCTTGACCAACNCCAAGATANTCNTGTGCCGCCAGCAGTATNGTTGCGCCGCTNGNGAACCAGAGGAANCCGGCAATACGNCGCNGNTCNTANTCNCGNATGCCNGGCATTTNGCGGGAGGAGCGNAGACGCATAGNNTCAACTGNGGCGGTNGCGAACCAGAANCCAGNNGCGAAGNCAAANCGNTCAATNCCAAANAGTGTTGATGGTAGTAGGAAGTAGACTACGTAGCACGCCCCCATGGTGTGATTGAAGCGGCGGTAGATGTGTTGGTTCATCAGCNCAGAAACCTCCACACTTCCGGTTGTATNGGCAGGTCATCCTGTTCCAGTTCCATCTCGACGCCGAGGTCCACTACCGGCCATGGGCTGCTGTCGAGAAAGGGCTGCACATCNTCGATGGCAAGCGTAAGCGAGCCGTAGCGATAGTGCATAGGTACAACTACGCGAGGCGCGACCGCCTGCGCTACGCGCCACGCCATTGCGGCGTCGATAGTGAAAACACCNCCCACTGGGAGAAACAGTAGATCACACCCCNGCATCAGGTCNATTTGTTCAGTAGGGTAGTGGCCTAGGTCAGCAGCATGGAGGAAGGAGATGCCCTGCATCTCGAACTTAAACATGACTATGCTGCCACGCTTTGCGCCCTGCTCATCATCGTGGAATGCCTGTATGCCTCGAATGGCGTGGCCCTGGAACTGATGCGNTCCTGTAGTGTCGATGACTCGACTGCGTAGGCCACGCACATTCCGTACTTGNTTGTGGTCGAAATGATCATGACTGACCAGTATAAGGTCGGCGCTAGCAATTGGTGGCGGCAGTCCTATTGAGCGGCCATCGTGTGGGTCAATGACCAGCGTGACGTCGGATTGCAGCTCGAAGCAAGCATGACCGTGCCAGCGCAGAATCATCCGCCCCGAAGCGGGACGCGCTTAAAAGCGTCAGATGTGGATGTCGATATTCAGGAACTGCGCCATTTCCTTGTAGCGGCTGCGGATTGTAACTTCAGTGAGGTCTGCGGCGCGCGCGACGTCTTTCTGCTTGCGCCGTTCGTTGTTAATGATCGAGGCAATNTAGACTGAAGCTGCCGCGAGTGATATTGGCACTGAATTAGTGAGTGGTACATCCTGNGCAGCGCGTAGCAGGTCGCGGGCGGTGCCTTCGACNTTTGGTGTCAACTCCAGCTTAGAGCAGATGCGCGGCAGATAATCCTCAGGCAGGGGNGGCATTGAGTGCATTTTCAGGGCTTTAACCATCACTTGGTAAGTTCGCGAAATTTCCTTGCGTGAATAACGGCTGTGACGGCTAATCTCAGTCAGTGTGCGTGGCACACCTTCCTGCCGGCAGGCTGCNTATAGTGCAGCACAGGCCACCATTTCGATTGCGCGACCTGAGAGNGACTGCTCCTGGATTGCNCGNCGATAGATGAATGCAGCTGTTTCTTGGATGCGNCGCGGCAGTTTCAAGTTGGTAGCTACCGCNTGCATCTCGCGCATCGCAACTGCCATGTTGCGCTCAGCTGACTTGGAGGCTCGGGCGCGGCGTTGCCATTTTCGCATGCGGAACAGCATAGACTGGTTCCGGTTGGAGATGGAACGGCCGTAGTAATCGCGGTTTGTAGGTGAAATTTCGGTTGAAAGTCCTTTGTCGGGCAGAGTAGTTGACATNGGCGGTCCTGCCCGCGCGAGGGCGTTCTCCTGCTGCATATCGAAAGCGCGCCATTCTGGACCAGGGTCGACAATGTTCTCCTCTAGCACCAATCCGCAGTCGGCACAGACTACTTCAGCGTGGTCGTAGTCCCGTTTTAAATGTCCNCTGCCACATTCCGAACAGGTAAGTATATCTTCTACTTTTTCGCCCTTCTTTTTTGTTTTTGTCGCCATTCAAACACCTCCATATCCACAGTAACCGGGGCCCCGGGCGGATTTGGGCGAGTATAAAAGCCTTTGGGCAAGNCTNTATTCGNCAATAAGTGTATTTTTTGACANTNNCATTCAATTATCAAGGNNAATCTTTTATATGNTTGTCTGAGTTTCTCGGCATACGCCGAACATTACAATTTTTGTATATGGACTTCAGTAGCTTGCGGAGCTGCCGCTTGATTGATATTGCAGTGACGACCTCGCTAGACTAATCTTTCCATCACGACAGCGTCGCCACCGTCCTGATAATAACACGGCAGCAAATCTACGCTGGAAAAGCCGAGGTGACGGTAAAACTTGACTGCGGCTGAATCGACCCGTGCCTCGAGGGCAACGCGTTTGCAACCACGCTTGCGTCCAGCCGCCATTAGCATTTCGAGTAGTTTGCGTCCGTGCCCCTGACGTTGCACCTCCGGTGCGAGGACTAGAATCAGTACTCGCAACTTATTTCCTGGCAGCAGTGCACCGCACGCCGCTCCGACAATAATTCCACCGCGCCGCGCTATTGCGAAGCCGTCAGGCCACTGCGACTGAATTTTTAGAAATACTTCTGGTTTGTAGCTCTCATCTAGATTTGCCGTTAGGAACCGCATAAGCTCATCCAGCTCCTCCGGCTGGAAAAGAAGGTACTTCATGCAGCGATACGGAGCTTACCTTCCTGACTCCAGCTGGCGATGGTAAGATCCTCGCTGAAGCTGGCAGCACCCTTTCCTTGTGATGAGAAAAGGAAGTAGAAGGCCTTCAGGTCATCTGCATCTCCGTTGTCAACCCATTCTGAAAGCCGATAAGGTGGCATCCAGAGGAAATATCCGTTGGCGAGATCNGCCGTAATTACTGTTAGGTTCCCATTGGANAGNGGCACCAAAGCGTTGACCCAGGCATGCCCCCCCCAATCCTGCAGGCCGTCTGCTGAGCGNGGAATCATNCCNAGTTCCATCCAGGCCGGGATACCGGCCGCACGNGATAACGAAGNGAAGAGCAGTCCTAGATCGTCGCAATCGCCATAGCCGTGCGCTAGCGTTTGCTGGCAGCTGCGTGGCGTNGCCCCTAGCACATAATCGAAATTTTCCATGATGTAATCGAAGATGTTACGCAGTATCCATAGTACGTTCCCATCGCTCCCATCAGCGAGCTCGGCAGCGAGCGTTTGGACCTGCGGGTCNGATGGCTCGATTTTCCATTCATCTTGCAAGAAAGCATCCCANTNTGCAGGGATTTCTTCGACCGTGCCAGAGTCATCTGGTGTCAGCTGACTGAGAATGGTATTGACTCGTACTTGGTAGATAACACTGATATCAACCCTNTCATCACCNGTCAGCGTACCTTCCCAAACCATTTTGCCGGAACGTGAGTCGGGAGTGGGGNTTGCTTCCAACGACTGTAGTTCCTGCCAGTCACTCCCGACACCCTGTGGCCCGCTGGGACGATGACCTGGCTCGCTCAGTGCCAGTCTCCAGTTGGCTGAGTTTGGCTGGTCGTCTGATTCGTTTGTTGTACCTCGGTCATCNANNGGNTCTCCTAGAAAAATAGTGAAATTNCGTATCATAGTCATTGTGATTGTTTCCGGCACTTCGTAGTAAGACGTTGAAAGCTCGCCAAACATNTCGTCAAGCTGTTGCAGGTATGGCTGTGCTTGCGGTAGCGAAAGTAGCGCCGCAACCANCAAGATTGCCAGCAGTGGTTTCAGCCATTTTGGAGTACGTAGTTGTTGAGAGGGNNCGTAGNGCGTCACGACCGNTTGCTGNGTCGGNGTNTCAGNNCTAAGGGANTGNNGTNNANTGGTAGCTGCNCCNCAGTTAGGGCAGCCNGCATCGCNAGCCTGAAGCACGAATCCGCAGTANTTGCACTGCTCCATTGCTGATATCAACTCCGNGTGCTATTAGAGGGTAAGCGAGCGNGCGATTCGNAATTCGTTGATTAGAATNAGGGAGAGCCCGGCCGCTAGNGTATATGCACCATTCTGGAGGCCGGTGGCGGTAGAGATTTCTACGACNAANATNGNGAGGATTCCACCTAGCATGACNCCCCAGCGTGAGATTTGCAATGCATTACTGTCTTCGGCGTCGAAATAGCGNATCAGCCCGGCTGCNGANTGGAAGCCTTGNGTCTTCTTCTCCTTCGCCATGTGCGGCTCGACCTGTGGCGATTATTTAAGCCTTGAGAACCTTTTAATCAGGGACTCTGTCGNCGCGTCCATGCACTGTCGTATGTGTATTGATGTCCACGGNTTGACACCGACTCGNCTCAATGAACCGGAGANTGCAGAATATCTNGTNTCNCANTGTTACGANGGNGACCTCAAGCANAAACNNTCNGAANANGATGGGNTGCTGCAGCCAATGTGNGCCNCCTGTCTGGAACGNCTGTTAGAGAACTCGGANATCCANATCTTNAGNGCTTATCGNCTCGAAAAACTTGAACTTGAGGAAAAANAATGAGCTTCTTNCGCGGTCTGGCNGGTTTCCTTTCNTGGGGNCTCTGNNTNGTACTGGCCGGCATCTCGGNAATTANNGCACTAATACTTTATCTGCTTGACCNAGGACNGTCTTTCATTGAAATTAATTCAGGTGCCGATTTTACCCTGNATATTGGNATTGCCNNTGGTGCAGCTTGTCTCTTNACAATCCTAGGATTCGCGCTGTTGATGGGATTGACNCGAGACAATGATGATGATTGATCCGAACACACGNTACCTGTTGCGNCGGAGGATGGAGGTAGTACCTCGAGCGATACGNAAGCATGTACCACCTGGGAGGACGCTTGAAGCNGGGGCNGGGTCTGGCTGGATGAGCCTCGCTGTAGCAAGCATGGGGCATGATGTAGTGGCACTCGACAATCATGAAAGTTATTTCCCGTTTATTCGTCGTCAAGCNCGGNGAATGAAATCTAANATAGAACTCATNGAGGGNGATGCAATGTCNCTGCCTTTCGCGGANTGTGAGTTNGATGTAGCAATGAGCGTCGCTGTACTTGAACATCTTCCAGATCCTAGACAGGGTGCGGCAGAATTGAGACGCGTCGTCCGACCNGGAGGTCATCTCGTTATTGGNATGCCAAANTGGCANAGTCAGTATATGNTACTGAAAAAAATGGAAATGTGGCTTGGCGGNGANATNGACTATAACACTCGNATTCACACTGCACATTCGTACNTCTCTATCCGNGAGATGTTCCGTCCTTATGGCTTCNAAGAACTTTGCGCGCTTCCTATTGCTCCNTTTTCAATACCACCATCCTTGCTCAAATTACTNCCNNGTTCACACAGTATTGAGCGCCTAATCCTAATGGCAGAGAGGGGGCTTGCTGGCCGTCTGGCTTGGCTGGGCCAGCACGTTTTGTTCATATTCCAGAGANGCGCAGAGTAGCATCACTGTCACAAGTAAAACGTGAATCATTTTTCTTCCTTCCACTTGATGTTGCATCCNATTGCTGCCATCTGCGGTTCTGCAGCAGGCTTTCCAGCGAGTACGGCATCGATGGCATCACGCAAATCNTGACACTGCACATTCTCNGGCTCNTTCCAGTTGTCATCGAGGCGNCCGCGGTAGGNGAGCTCCCTTTCAGGNCCGTAAAGAAAGAAATCTGGCGTGCACGCCGCACCATAGGCNTGCGCGACAGCCTGCGATTCATCGTATAGGTACGGGAAGGGATATCCCTTCTCACGAGCACGCTGNGCCATCTTTCCCGGCGCGTCATCAGGAAAATTGTCGACGTCATTCGCACTAATTGCTACGAAGTCCACTTTNTTTTGGAATTGGCGTGCCAGTGCAATGATGCGATCTTCGACTGCCTGTGCATAGGGGCAATGGTTGCAAGTAAAGACGACAACCATAGCTTCTTCCCGGAAATCGTCAAGCGNCCATTTGCGATTGGTATCCGGCTCCGGTAGCACGAAGTCGGNTGCTGGTGTACCGAGGGCTGGCATAGTGGATTCAGTTAGGACCATGCTACGNGAAAGCACGGCAGCAATAATGGCTGTGGCTTCCTAATGGGAGCACNATCTCTATAATGTCCCCCGAATGCGCCGCCGCATGGAGGTCCCGCGCACTATCTTTCGTGCCTACGANATCCGCGGCATCTATGGCNGCGAGCTGACGCTCGCGACCGCNGANCGGGTCGGCGCGACATTTGCAGCCTANCATNCCAGCAAGGGCNCATCCGGCCGCATNTGNATTGGGCGCGACGCGCGCACTAGCTCGCCCGACCTCGAGGCGGCGGTAATTGCGGGGCTGCGCAGCGGCGGCTGCGANGTCGAGTCGGTGGGGATGNTNCCGATTCCNGTNGCTAACTGGTGGACNTGGCGCGGNGANTTNGCCGGTGGNGTATACATCACTGCNAGTCANAATCCAGCTGAATACAACGGNATTCGTTTCAGNCATCCNGATGGCACTGGCTTNACTGANGGNAATACNGAGGTGCGNGACCTNTTTTTCGCNGGCGNNCNNCCNTCGTCAGCGGTNGAGGGCNNTCTGTCGCNCGTGCCNGAGGNGGAGGTGCTGGAGCTCTTTGCGACTTTCGCCGCCGAGCGCATNGGCTCTCTTGAAGGGATGANNNTTGCCCTCGATCCCGGCAACGGCGTTGGCGGCGTTATTTTGGAGTCGCTCTTCCAACGCTTNGGCGCCACNACNGAAATCATCAANGGCGAGCCGGACGGCAGCTTCCCGAATCGTCCTTCGGAACCGGCGCCGAAAAACATTGGCGCGCTGATGNGCCTGGTTGCCGAGGGCGATTTCGATTGTGGTATTGCCTTCGACGGCGACTGTGACCGTTGCGTCTTTGTTGATNATCTTGGNCGTGCGGTGCAGACCGAGAAAATAGGCATCATCCTGGCACGNGAANTGCTGAAGCTTCGCCGAGGGCCGGTGTTGGCGAACGTTCCCTGCTCAATGGTTCTGGAGGATGAAATCCCGAAACTGGGTGCCAAGCTAGTCTGGATAAGGGTCGGCGACGTTTTCGTTTGCGAGGAGCTGAAAAAGCATGACGCGGTTCTTGCGCTCGAGATTTCAGCACATCTTTTTGCACCGGACCTGACNGAGTTCCTGTTTGATGACCCGCTAATAATCTCGCTCAAGGTGGCGGAGCTCCTGCACGGTTCTGGCCGTACGCTCGCCGCGTTGGCAGACGAGATTCCGTCGCTGCCGTACGAGGAACTGAAATTTACTTGCCCCGACGAGATAAAATTTGACCTGAATACGGCGCTGCAGGCAGACTTCACACAGCGCGGATANAGGGTTGAGACTATCGATGGTGTCAAGGTATGGCTTGATGATGGNTGGGTGTTGCTGCGTCCTTCCAACACGCAGCCGGTGATGCGCATGTTTGTCGAGGCGCGTACACCGGAACGGATGTTAGAAATCAAAGCTGAGTTCATCAAGGAATACGAAAANACACTGGCATCCCTCTCAGGCTGATTTTAAATAGCGGGGGATGTGCGAGCTGGCGTGGAGCTGGTACCGTTCCAGATTGCATTGATTGCACTGGCTAGTGGATTGATTGCTGGGNTCGCCTACAAGGCACGTGTCCTCGACTTGGTCGGGACCATCTTGGCGTTCCTAATCTGTTTTATTTCTGGTACAATGGGCCACTGGAGCTGGTTGTTGATACTGCTAATATTTGTTGGTGGCTCATTCCTNGCGACACGCTTTGGCTTCCACTACAAACAACAATTAGGGGTTGAAGAATCNGAAGATGGTATGCGCGGTGGCGCCAACGTGCTTTCTAACGGCACCATCCCGGCGCTGGTGGCCATGACTTATGGCATAGGATGGCTAGATGACGAGCAAGCGCTAGTTGCCTTCACTACTGCGCTGGCNGTTGCAGCTGCCGACACACTAGCAAGCGANATCGGTGTGCTGGCCCCGGCACCAGTCCTGATTATCAACCCCCGTANCAGGGTTGCACCAGGCACAGATGGTGGAATNTCGGNAATTGGCTCGNTGGCAGCAGNGCTTTCNGCACTCAGTATGAGTATGATTTCGCTCGCTGTNTTTGTTATNNTAGGCTGGCCNGATGNTTTTGAGTGGAANCAGGCNGGAAATTTTGANTTCCTACTNCTTTTANTGCCTGCNGGNCTAGGTTTTGTCGGCTGNCAANTNGATTCAATNCTAGGTGCNACTGCTGAAAAGCGNGGNTGGCTCGGTAATGNCGGTGTAAATTTNGTNGCAATCGGCANAAGTGCNNTAATTTCNNTACAATTANTGGNNTTTTTACGNAATTNAACCTNTTTTTTTNCCNAAAAGTGTTAATTTTTTATATTNTNTCCTAGNATGAGNCNNTATGATGTCAGGCAATACTCCTGTGCTTATCCTCAAGGAAGGCACNCNGCGCGATACCGGCCGACAGGCAACACACAATAATATCGCAGCCGCCAAGGCGATAGCCGAGGCGGTACGCAGCACTCTAGGTCCGAAGGGAATGGACAAGATGATGGTAGATTCAATGGGTGACGTTGTAATTACCAACGACGGTGTAACGATTCTAAAGGAAATTGAAGTCGAGCACCCGGCCGCTAAGATGATTGTTGAGGTCGCCAAGACGCAGGATTCTGAGTGNGGNGACGGTACTACTACTGCAGTCATCCTTGCAGGTGAGTTGCTCAAGAATGCTGAGGAACTGCTGAATCAAGGTGTTCATGCCACTGCCATTGGCAACGGCTATCGCCGGGCCGCAACNGAGGCTGAAACTGTGATGCTGAAGTATGCACGCCCCATCCGGCGTAACGAGACTTCCAAACTCCGAGCGGTGGCAATTACTGCGATGACCGGCAAGTCATCTGAGGCNATGGCAGGCTTCCTGGCCGATATTACTGTAAGCGCCGTTCGGTCGGTTGCTGAGGGACAGGGTAGCAACACTACGGCTGATCGCGATGACATTAAGATCCAAAAAAAGCAGGGNGGCTCTATCAGTGATACTGAGCTGATAACTGGAATTATTNTAGACAAGGAGCCGGTACACACAGGTATGCCTCGGTGTATCGAGAAAGCTAAGGTGGCATTAGTTGATGCNGCGTTCGAAATTCGGAAGACCGAGTTTGACGCCAAGATTCAGATTAANGACCCGGCNCAGGTGCAAGCGTTCTTGGATCAGGAAGAGGACACCATTCGCAATCTCGTTGCGAAGGTAAAAAAGGCGGGTGCAACAGTTGTTATTTGTCAAAAAGGCATTGATGACCTAGCACAGCACTTCATGTCTCGTCAGGGTATTATGGCCATCCGACGCGCCAAGAAATCTGATATGGAAGCGCTAGCACGCGCGACCGGAGGCAGCATNGTCTCGAGTATTGATTCCATCAGCAGTGCAGATCTGGGCGCAGCCGGTCTCGTAGAGGTGCGTAAGATTGGCGACGACGATATGACTTTCATCACTAACTGCAGCAATCCCAAGTCAGTATCGATATTAGTCCGTGGNGGCACCGAGCACGTCATCGACGAAATCGAGCGNAACCTCGAGGACGCGATTGGTGTCGTGTCACTAGTAGTCGAAGACGGTCGCATGGTAACCGGTGGCGGCGCAGCTGAAATAGAGCTCGCGCTGAAGTTGCGCAAGTTNGCCCCACGCGTCGGCGGCCGCGAACAGCTCGCNATTGAAGCGTTTGCGGACGCGATTGAAATCGTGCCACGCACATTGGCCGAGAACGCNGGGTTGGACGTCATCGACACACTGATGGCACTACGCAAAGCACACACCCGCAAAGGACGCAACCCCCACGCTGGCCTAGATGTCTTCAGTGGTTCAGTTGTCAACATGCGCTCGCGCAACGTGATGGAACCGCTACGTGTCAAGACGCAGGCAATCTCATCGGCAACCGATGTNTCCAGCATGATTTTGCGCATNGATGATATCATCGCCTCCAAGGCGCCTGAAGAAATGCCCGGTCCTCCTGGTGGTGGAGATATGGGTGGCGGCATGCCACCGATGTAAGTTCGGCATACGATTTAATACGAGTAAAATGGGTCAGCTAGACTAGGGTCAATACCCAAAGTCTTCATGGCTTTGGTTACGTCTTTTACNGGGAACTTGCCGGACTGAGCGAGTGCATTCAAGGCNGCNACGGCAATATGCTCACTACTAATCTCGAAAAAGCTACGTAGCTGCTTACGNGNATCGCTGCGTCCAAAACCGTCAGTGCCGAGTGTGATGTAGGTGCCGGGTACCCACTTACTGACCATNTCCGGAACTGCACGCATGAAGTCAGTCGTGGCGACAGTTGGTAATCCACGCTTGCCCAATTTCTGCTGGATGNATGGCAATTTTTCTTTCTCTTCGGGGTGCAGCCAGTTCCATCGTTCACAATTCATCGCGTCACGCCGCAGGCCNCCGTAGCTGGTAACTGACCATATTTCAGCCGCGACGCCGAATTGTNCTTTCAGGATGTCAGCTGCACGTAGNACCTGNTGCATAATTGAGCCACTGCCGAAGAGGCGCACCTGAGGNTTCTTGGGCTTGTGAAAGCAGTAGATTCCCTGTATGATGCCGNGTTCTGCACGAGATGGTTTGGGCGGCATTGGATAATTTTCGTTGTAGAGTGTTAGGTAGTATAGCAAATCTTCATCATCATCAATCATGCGACGTAATCCNTCGCGCACTATAACTGCAATCTCATACGCGAATGCNGGNTCATACGTNAGGCANCACGGCACNGTTGTNGCNACCAGNANNGAATGNCCGTCNTGGTGCTGNAGTCCCTCNCCGTTGAGNGTNGTGCGGCCNGCNGTCGCNCCGAGCAGGAATCCCTTGGCGCGCGAATCGGCTGCACACCATATGGCGTCCCCGACGCGTTGGAAGCCAAACATAGAGTAGAAAATGTAGAATGGAATAGTGTGCTCGCCAAAACTGGAGTAAGTAGTGCCAGCGGCTGTGAAGGAACTCATCGCACCTGCCTCGGAGATACCCTCCTCCATAATCTGTCCGTCATCAGCCTCAATATACGATAGCAGCAATTCAGCGTCTACTGGCGTGTAGTCCTGCCCGAGAGCATTNTAAATTTTGAACTCCGTGAAGAGTGCNTCCATGCCGAAGGTGCGNGCTTCATCAGGCACGATTGGGACAATGCGTTTACCAAATTCCCCGGACAGCATTAGGTTACGCATCATTCGTACGAANGCCATTGTTGTCGAAACTTCCTGCTTGCCACTCCCNTCGTCAAATTCTTCGTATGCNTCTCGCTTTGGAAGAGCGATAGTTGTCGTGGCGCGCCTGCGCTGTGGCATGTAGCCGCCGAGTTCATCGCGATGAGATAGCAGGTATTGCACCTCCTCGCTGTCATCCGATGGTAGATAGTAGGGAAATNCATCTAGCTTCGCGTCGGCAATTGGNAGCTCAAGCAGGTCTCGGAAAAATTTCAAGTCTGGTGACTCGAGCGCCTTTTTCTGGTGGGTAATGTTGCGTGCTTCGAAGCCGCCGCCGAGAGCCCATCCTTTTACAGTTTTTGCCAAAATGGCAGTCGGCGCACCCTCGTGTTCAATCGCCGTTCGNTAGGCCGAGTAGAGCTTCTGCGNGTCGTGACCACCGCGCCGCATNCGTGTCAGCTTATCATCGGGAATACCCGCTACCATATGCTGGAGTTCTGGCCCAAAGAACTGCTCGCGAATAACGCTGGCAGATTCAATTGCGANTCGCTGATAATCGCCATCAAGCGTTTCTTCCATGCGTGCTAGCAGAAGTCCGTCGCNATCACGTGCTAGCAGCGGATCCCAGTCGCTTCCCCAAATGACCTTGATAACATTCCAGCCAGCACCTAGAAATTTTGCTTCAAGCTCCTGGATAATCTTGCCNTTGCCACGCACGGGTCCGTCGAGTCGCTGTANGTTGCAGTTGACGACAAAAATGAGATTATCCAGCTTCTCTCGCGCAGCCAGTGTCAGCGCATGCAGCGTTTCCGGCTCATCACACTCCCCATCACCTGGAAAGGCCCAAACGCGTGACTTACTAGTATCAGTAATTCCACGCGCATGAAGATAGCGGTTGAAGCGTGCTTGGTAGATGGCGTTAGTNGGTCCGAGCCCCATCGAAACGGTTGGAAATTCCCAGAAATCCGGCATCAAACGTGGATGTGGATATGACGAGAGTCCACCGCCGGCAACCTCACGGCGAAAGTGGTCCATTTGCGATTCACTTAATCGCCCTTCGAGAAAGGCACGCGAATAGATGCCGGGTGAGGCATGGCCTTGGAAATAGACCAAGTCACCCGCCCCATTTTCCTTGCCGCGGAAAAAATGGTTGAATCCAATCTCGTAGAGGCTCGCCGCTGAGGCATAGGTGGAGATATGACCGCCGATACCTGCGTTGACCTTATTGGCGCGTGAGACCATCATCGCTGCGTTCCAGCGGATGATGCGCCGNATGCGTCGNTCAATTCCTTCATCACCTGGATANGATAGGTCGGCNNTGGCGGGAATGNTGTTGANGTAGGGCGTATTCAGCACCTCTGGAATTGCAACACCCTGTGCTTGTGCAGCTTCAAGCAGCCTGTAGAGCAGGTTNCGTGCGTGGTTGCTGCCACCCTCCGCAACTACNGCTTCNAGCGACTCAATCCACTCACGTGTTTCTTGAGGGTCGCGGTCGGGCAACTGTTGCGTGAAGTCTCTACGCATCAGAACTTTGAGCGACGGTAGTGCAGTTAAAAGCGTTAGTCGTTGAAGAGAAGCGCCAGTCGCCGAAGCTCGCGCGGCTGTTTTAGACGTTGATGATATGTGTAGGCAACCAGTAGCGGGAATGCCAATGANGCTTCACCCCAGACCATTATTTCCTCAATTTCGCGGTCATTTTTGCCCCAAGAAATTGCCTCGCGTAGTGTTGAACCCGATAGGCCACCATCGCGCATGTCAGCGACTGAAAGCTGGATGCCGAAGCGATGTCGGCTCGGTGTATGTCCAAGCATCTCCGCCATAACAACGGCGTCCTGCGCATAGTTTTTTGGGACGCCNCCACCGACAATCAGCAGCCCAGTCTCACCGGCAGACGCCTTGAGCTCGGCCAGTTCGTGGAAGTCTCGAATACTATCGATTCCGACACTCTGCTCCAACCCTCGTTGTGCCTGTTGCATCACCAATCCTACACCCACCGAGCAGTCATTGAGCGCTGGGACAAAAATGGGNACGTCCATTTCAAAGGCAGCCTGTAGAACCGAGTCCTGCACCCCTTCCGTCNTTGTNAGCCAGCGNCCACATGCNTTGAGAAAAGTACGACTAGAGTAGCGCCCCGGTTCTAGACCGTCGGCNATTGTGCTGTAGGTGTAGTCAACCTGCCGCAGTGCCAACTCGTCGAGTAGGTGATCATATACTCTGTCGATNAGCAGNTCTTGCAATTCTGCGTCATCTTGTGTTGGTTGACAATGGTAGTGGTAGTGCCCCAGTGCCTCGAGCATGTCCTGTTCGAATAGTGCACCGGTGCAGACCAGTATATCTACCAGTCCGTTACGGATGCCGTCGATGACTACTTGCCGCATCCCNGCACTGAATAGGCTGCCCGCGAGCGACCAGATGATGCCCAGTTCCTCGTAGGTCATGCGCTCATATAGTACNGCCGCCTCGCCCAGCTGTCGTCCTTGGAAGCTGCCAGCGCGCATCGTTTCGAGTAATGATACAGCNCCGGGATGTTCACTAATTTTGAACTGGCGNACAGGCTCGTGGAGTAGTTCTTCGCGACGTTCTAGCTGGGCCTTAGTGAATTTAACCATCGGCATTGGAGGCGGGATAACACGCCGTTCTGNCATTATTTCTACAGCAGCTTTGCTCATTCTGCCGGCTGCAGTTCTAGTTTGTGGCCGCCACGTGGTCGCAGTACTTTGCCACCATTGTTGTGGATGCGCTCGATGAGTTCACGGTCGTTAGTCGCCACTACCGCACCGCGCCGCGCGGCCTCAACGAGCACCGAATCTACATCACCCAGCCCAAGGTTGATGATGGNTAGGNTTTGGCAGAGCTCTGNTGCAGATTTTGCATCAGGTGTCCCAAGGACCTCAAGCTCATCTAGAACGCAGGTAACAATTCGGATATCGGCGTCGGGCAGTGCCTTAAGAATCGCTTCGCGAAAGTCTGGTCCGCCAGCAAAGGNCCAGAGGAGAATGTTTGTGTCGGGGAAGACAAGAGTCATGTTTGTAGGATTCCATGGCCGATAAGGTGCCAGCGCCCTTCGATGCGTCGGCTAATGGCAATGCGCTGCCCGGCGGGTGCGCAAACTGGCAATTTGAGCACAGCGTCAACTCGTGAGTTCTTTACCTGTGTTGGGAGGCCAACTGTGGTCGAGGTGCCGACGGTAAGCATCAGTGGTTCTTTGGTGCGCAGTGCCTCGACAGGCTGGCTGCCACGGGTTCCGACGGCATTGTCGAGCAATTGCACTTCCATACTGATATTTTCCCAGACGGGAGGTAGTGTTCCTGGATGGCCGACAAGTGAGCCGAGCATTGAATCAGATTTGGTTATGGCTGGGTCAAGCGTAGTGCCGATTGCCACTAGCCCTCCAGCTGCCACCACATCACGCGCTGTCGAGCCACTCTGTAGACTGGCAACGCTGGTCCGTATTGGTTCCCAACCTCTACTGGTTTTGCGACCAGGCCGTATTTCCACTTCATCACCCACAGCTACGCTTCCCTGAGAGAGCGAGCCGCCGATGACACCACCGCGCAGTTTGGCAGGCAGCGTGCCGGGACGGTTAATGTCGAAAGAGCGTGCAATGTGCATCCGGAAATCGGCATTCGCGTTGCGCTTTGGTGTCGGAAAAAGTTCCTCGATTATCTGAATGAGCAAATCGATATTGCGATTATGGTGTGCTGAGACTGGGACTACAGGGGCCTCCGCCAGTGTAGTTTTGGCCAGAAATGCCTTGATTTCGGCATAGGACTCCTGCGCGCGCTGCTCAGAACAGACATCAATCTTGTTCTGCACAACAACAATATTCTCGAGCCCCATCGTCTCGAGCGCTGAAAGGTGCTCTCGCGTTTGTGGCTGAGGGCATTTTTCGTTGGCAGCGACCAGTAAGATGGCTGCGTCCATTATTGCAGCTCCTGAGAGCATAATTGCCATTAGTGTTTCGTGGCCAGGTGCATCGACAAAACTAACTGTACGCAAGTACTCCGCGTCTTTTACTTTCTGTGAAGTGTAGCGGTAGCCTCCCTTTCCCTTGACTCGATAGAAGTCAGCGTCGGCGTAGCCAAGTTTGATGGAAATACCGCGTTTTTGCTCCTCTGAATGCTGGTCTGTCCAGTAACCGGTTAGTGCTTGTGTGAGGGTGGTTTTGCCGTGGTCAACATGGCCAACCATCCCAATATTGCATTCAGGCTGGGAAGCAGAGCCTCCCACTTCATCCCTCCGCTCCGAGCAATTCTTCGACCGTTTTGGGGCCGTACTCGATAATTTTCAGGTTGAGCTGGGTAATCTCCGGCCCCAATTCCTTACCTCGTACCATTTTACGCTTGCGTTGTCCAGGACGTTGGGGTCGAAAGCCAGTAGAGTGGCTGAGTAGCATCCGCTTTCGCTGCCCGCCTGCTAGTCCAGGACGCATTGGGATTCCCGAGCCGTCGCTGCCGCCGGTAATCTGCAACCGGTATCCAGGTAGGCTAACGAATATCCCGTCGATTTCATCGCCTATGGAACGGCCGATGAGCGCGCTCGAATCACTTTCACTGAGCGTACGTTTGTACGCTTTGCAGTCTTTAGGGTCGGAAATGTTTGCTTGAAACTCAGCCATGTTGCACCTAGAACAGGAAGTAGCGCTCATGAAGGGGCATATATAAAACGCGCGGAAGCAGAGTGTTAAATATACCATTGCCACCTCAAATGTTATGGTTACACTGGTGCTGGCGGTAGACCGGGATAATGATTTGGGGCGTAAAACAGGTATTCGTAGCCCAGTCATCGGTCGTGAAAGCAATTTGGAAGCAGCACAGCAACTTGGGTTGGCTGACCCGGAGGAGAGTGATACCAATACTATGTTTGCCGCCGTGCGGATTTACGACCAGTTACTGAAAGATGATGTTAAGGTCGAAGTGGTAACCATCTGCGGTGATGTTCGTGTCGGTACTCGCTCCGACATGAAGATTGCTAATACGCTCGACCAGGTGATTGCGCAGACCCACGCCACGCGCGCTGTGTTAGTGAGTGATGGTGCGGAAGATCGTGAGCTTGAACCGATTATCCGCAGCCGGCTGCGAATCGATTCAACACGACAAATTGTGGTGCAACAGTCGCGTCCCATTGAGGATACGCTCTACACTATCATCCACAAGATGGAGGACCCAAAAATCCAACGCAAGTTCATCTTGCCTGTAGCGCTTGCTGCTTTTGTCTGGGGCCTGCTGGCGCTGATGGGGAAGAGCGAGATTGCTGGCGGAGCCATTTTGCTGACGTTGGGTGGCTACATGCTTGTCAAGGTGGCCGGTTGGGAGGATGAGATTCGTAATTTTTACCACGACCTTCTCAGCGGTACCAGCGAGCGAGTATCATTGAACGCCTACATCATCGCTGCGCTACTATTGATTGTTGGCGTAGCGCGTGGCCTCGACGCTATGCAGGAGGTTGCGAGCTCGGGGATGCTGGCGATGGTCCTTGGCTTTATGTCAATTGAAGGCGTCCTGCCAATGTTACTGACGGGTCTTTTGATTATAGAGCTTGGGCGCACTATTGATACGTACCTCCAAGATGGATCTTTCAACCCCGCTATCGTTACCTTCTTCTTTACTGTTACAAGCCTAGGCCTGATTGTCGCTGGCTTTGTTGAAATCGTCAACGATATTTTTGTCCGAGATGATTTTATCTCCACAAAGGTACAGTATGTCTTG
>PCBV01000046.1 GCA_002731905.1 Methanobacteriota archaeon | reverse complement strand
TGCCGTTCGTAAGGCCATTGCCGTTCGTAAGGCCATTGCCGTTCGTAAGGCCATTGCCGTTCGTAAGGCCATTGCCGTTCGTAAGACCGTTACCATTCGTAAGGCCATTGCCGTTCGTAAGACCGTTACCATTCGTAAGACCGTTACCATTCGTAAGACCGTTACCNTTCGTAAGNCCGTTACCNTTCGTAAGGCCGGTGCGTTCTCTGAGAGCTGTCTCNCTACTCGNGTCGTCTTTACTCATGNTTATAGTAAATGNCCGAAGCGGAACTGCCGATTGAGAAGNGTATAAAAAACTTAATANCATTTNAGGCGTTTTTCCTTGAGCACGCAAATAGACGCCATCTGANTTAACTTTTACCGGATGAGAGAGCGGTGGTCATCGGTTCTACAGGTCGAGGATAACACNCAGCTGTGCTGGTGGCCCAGGCTCGACTTGCAGGTCGTGGTAGGAAATTGCCTTCACCTCAACGCCGTAGCCGTCGCGCGTTGGCTCCCAAGTAGCCCCCTCCAGCGTTGCCGTAAGGCTGCCAGCGCTTGTCAATGAAACTTGCACCCGCCCCGGCAGGAAGCCGTCTCCATCAAACTCGACCAACAACCGCGACAGGAACTGCACTAGCAGCTGCTCGCGTGATTCTGCCGCCACATCTAGGGTACGCTGCTGCTCCACAGGTGGGAGCGCGCTGCCAGTTATCACTTCGACCAGTGCCAGCGCCGCCTCGCCGAATGCCACTTCGAGCGACGGCGCCTCGACCGCGAGGCCAATATCAGCAGTGTGCTCAAAGGTATGTCGCATTAACGGATTATACCGGGCTCAGTAAAAGTGGTAGCGGGGGATGGATTTGAACCATCGATCTCCGGGTTATGAGCCCGACGGGATTTCCTAGCTACCCCACCCCGCTATGCCGTTTCCCTGATAGGGAGCTGGTCCACGCCAGCGAGATTAAAAGGGTTGGTGGCTTCTTTTTGGCAGGAGTAACTATGTGGTTGGTGGCAGCAGCTTACTCACCNGAGGCAAACATGACGGTGGCTAGTTACGCGATACGGTGCGGCAGCCTGTAAGGTTAATTACTGGTGTGTCAGCATCGCAGGCAATGCGCTTGCGTACAACGTGGCTGGCACTACTACTGCTGGGCTCCCTACTCTCAACCCCACCGGCAACTGCCGATGGACTNCTGCCTGAGGTGTGGCTCGAAGCGGAGTTCACGGCTCCTCACCAAGCGACACTNGAACTGCAAGTCACAACTGGAGGTGGCCTGACAGGAGAGCCAGTGACCGGGACGGGNGCGCAACTAGCGCGACCCGATTTCGGAGTGTCNGAGCTGAACCGAGTGGCNCGAGCACTCACTAACGATTCCGGNGCGTTCTCGGCCGAACTTCTGGCAGGACAGCTGCTCTTTGGCCATCTGCGCTGGCAGGAACTNAGCGGCAGCGGAGACTACCAAAACTCGGCCGATGTCCGTGAGGTAGCACTGTATCCAAACGGCTTCCACATCATACTGGTACTGCAGCTCGATCCGGAGATNCCACTCGAGCTGCGTCCGCTCTACTGCCTTTACGACAACCACTTNCTAGCGGGCGAAATGCCTGCTATCAGCGGCTACGAACTAACGCTCACCACACAGGGTAGCACCAGCNTCCGTTCTTCGGGACTCCACTTCAACCACCTGCGCTGGGTGCGACTGGCGCCGGGCAGCACTGCGCTCGAGACGGGAGTTACCTTCAGCAGCGGCGAACTCTACCTAGACCCAACTGAACTACTGGGAGTCGGCAGTCGTTACGATGCGCAGAGTGATATCATTATCCTCGACGAACCGGCGCCACAGAGCAATCCACTGCTAATGTTGATNCTCTACGCTCTGCTGTGTGGCAGCAGCTGGCTGCTGCTGCGNCGCAACCGCGAGTACCGACTCCGTTTCGGCATCTACCGCTGGCTGGTAGTGGGGGCGCTATTCCCGCTAGCTTTCCTGCCGCTCTCGGGGCCACTATTCATGCTTGCTGCACTGTTTAACGCGGCGTGGGATGCGGTACTGATAGTTCAAGCGCGCCCGTACAGCCGGCAGCACTCNNCGCGCGCGAGCGCGATGGTACCGATTGATGAATCTCGCGTGGATGATGGTGCCAACAGGCAGCTAACCGGGCCAGTGATGCCGCACGAACGGGAGCTATTGGACGAACTGCTTGACAGCGCTGCGCCAGACGCTCTCGACACNCTTGACCCGGCCATGGCACCACTGCTGGGCGAACAGGCGGATGAAGTTGTGTTGCCCGATAGTGAATTGCAGAAGTTTCCCACCGCCAGTTGTCCCAATTGCGATGCAGCGGTCGAGGAAGGATGGCGGGCGTGCCCCAGCTGCGGTGGCGCGCTTGGTGAAAAAGCTACTGTGGATGCACCGTCTTCTACTACTAGCCTAGACGGCGAAGTCCTGGAGGCGCGACCGGTCTCAATGGATGANCTGCTTTCAGNCCTGAAAGATGATGAAAGTGCGGATGACAGCAATTCCGAAGGAGCACGCGAAAGTAGTGACGGAATGGACGACCTGAGAAAAAAGCTAGAATCGCTAAACGATGACTAAACGCGGCGACGGNGAGCTNCAACTGATATTATCCCAGCCAGCGCCAGAGCGGTGCTGAAGCCTGGCAGCAGCCCGGAGTCGCCGNTGCTATCGTCGTCGTTCGCGGTTTCGGGGGCCTCAGCGACCTGCAAGGTAATCGAAAGCAAGTTGTCGCTGCGGTCGAACTCATCTACGACCTCGAGCATTGGGTCGGCATTAAGCGAGAGCACCGTCGTGCCGGGCGCCGCCTTGCGCCATTCCAAAGTTATGATCGCTTCACCGTAGCCTGGCAGCCCTAGCGGGCGNCCCTCCTGTCCATCGAGGCGATAGCGAGCTTCCTCCCGTTGCCCCAGACTGAGCGTAACGCTGAACTCACCAGTCGCCAGACCGCCATGGTTGCGCACCAGCACTTGCAGCTGGACTGAATCGCCCTCCTGTAGNACATCCGGCGCCAGCAGCTCGAGCGGCTGGCCGTTGACCTGCACCTCCACCAGCTCNAGATCGACAACGCGCTCGACTGGAATAACCATTACCAAATTGGACTCTAATTCGTCGCTGCCGTCNCCGGGGGGGACTGAGCTGGCAGTGAAACGGAACTCTACTTCNTCGCCCAGTCGATCTTGGTAATTAACCGGCTTCAGCACCACATCCAACTGCTTGGCCTGCCCTTTCTCGACGGTGACGCTGCTAACGCTGGTCCCGCCCTCCTCCACTCGCAGGTTCCAGTCGCTGCGCGCGACAGTAGCATCAATATTGTAGGTGTCCCGGTCGCTGCCAGTGTTGTGTATCGTGACTTGGAAATGGTACTCGCCTTCCGGATTCAGCTCTTGCGGATCAATGGTGATGTGGTCGGNAACTCCTGAAAGCGTGACGCCGTGGGTGCGCACGTTGGCGGTGAGAGTGACGCGCGCATACTGCGTTGTGTCACCCTGCGAACGCACGGTCAGCAGCACCTGAGCCGAGCTGCCGCCGGGAGCACCGGCNGGTGCACCCACCTGGATAGTAGCGTAGTCGTACTGGCCGGTCGCTAGCTCCAACTCGCTATCATCGANAAGCTGNGCCTGCCATCCTNCCGGCATANCTGAGTCGTCCAGCTCCAGTCCAAACGTGTCGCGGGTATTGCCANCATTTAGAATTTTTAGTCGAAAATCAACGTCGCGGCCGCGTGCCACTTGCTGACTGGTTGCCTCTGNTTCGATAGCAGCTTCATANCGGTCGACTTCCAACTCGTAGCTGATTGTTGCCTCCCACAAATTGCCGTAGGTATCGGTTATCGAGAGACGAAAATCGTACCAGTCGGCACTGATTCCGTCATCCTGCTGGTAGTGCCAGCGCGCCTCCAGTTCCATCAGGTAAGTGTGCCGTCGTANCAGGTTTAGTGACTCTTGGAAACTGCCGCCACCGCTGACNCCNACAACACGTACGCNGCCACTTTCGTCGTCGAATGTGTCCACCCCCAGNGCGTTGGTGATGTTCACCTTCAGGAAAAGNGAGTCGCCNTCNNCCTCGTCAACNCGATCGTTGCTAAAGACCGCTGCAGGGTCGAATAGNACCGGCTGCATTTCAATCTGTAGTCGTGAATCNCATGCCACNCCCCCCTCACCGCATCCATCAACAGATGCGGCCTTGACCCANGCGGTGCGGTTNTTGGTGTCGGGNGCCCAGGTAATGCGGGTCTCCAGCTCGATACCGAACACCGCGTAGGGTGGCACTCCGTCCGCCCANGGACCGGCGTCGTAGGGCGCATCCACCAGTTCCATAGTATAATTGCCGGCGAGCCACCCCTCCTGAAACGATCCGGAGCGGGATACTTCCTGTGTAGATAGGTCAGTCCGCTCTCCAGTCACATTCAGGTAAAGTGTAGTGCGAAAGCTGATTTCCTGTACGTTGGTCGACTCAACCCAGATTACATAGTCATGGCTGTCACCCAGCATCACCGGGCCGCCCAGTCCCAACTGCCAGCTCGCGAGCGGCTGGTAGTCCTGCTGGACCTCGTCATTGGCGCAATTCCAGTACTTGGGGGTNGTGGCAGTCGGCTCCGCTACNTCCAGCTTGTAGACGTCGCCCAGCCCGCTGCGGCCNAAATAGAAGGGGATGTCAGCCTGCTCTGCCGCCTGTNCNCCGCCCANNAGCANCAGTGCAAGNCCAACGAAGTGNCANGGGTCNGCGCCANGACATAGTACGCCCCTCCATTCGCNGAGTATTAANGTTGCGCNGTGAAGAGNGGCTGTCCNCCACGCNAAACTTGCGGTTCCCCGTCGGCAGCCACNAGCTCNCCGCGACGCCAGACACGGTGCGGGAANATNGCGTCCCATCCTTCGTACGGCGTCCAGCCNGCGCGAGANTGAAGTNNTTCGAGNACAANNGGGCGCGTCGCCTTGGANTCAACCTCGATTAGGTCGGCCGGTTGNCCCGGGGCAATCCGNCCGCGCGAAAGGCCGANACGGTCGGCTGGCGCTTCAGCCATTGCNTTCACCAGTCTCCCTAGTTCGANNTTGCCAGTAACCNCCTGCTGNAGCATCAACGGCAGCATGGTTTCGACGCCGGGGATTCCNGANGGAGGTGCGTCCGATNCCTTTTCCTCGGGGAGGTGCGGCGCNTGGTCGCTCGCNAGNACTGCAATGCGGCCGTCACGGAAACCGCNCCATAGCGCCGNGTTATCGCGCGGTGTCTGTAGAGGCGGGTCAACCTTGCACTCCAGTGAGTCGCACGCATCCAAGTTCAGNAGCANGTGGTGCGGNCACACCTCGGCGGTCGCACCCGCAGGTAGTCCCGCCAAGCCATCCGCCGTTGATAGATGCGCGACGTGTAACTGCGGTGACGCAGGCATTCCGGCTAGGCACTCCGCCTCGGCCAGCTGTCGGTGCGCAGTGTGCTCTGCCAGCTTACGTGGCGGCCCAGGAGCAATGTGTGATGGGTGCTCACCGTGGATTACTAGTGGGCGACCACCGGCAGCGGCGACCTCGGTGGCGGTGGACTGGTAATCCTCCCATGAGATACCGTAGGGGTAGAGCTTCCAGAAGGCGGCAGGCAGCTCACCAAACCACGCTTCACGTGAAATACCGGGACGCGCGCTGACGCCCAAGCCGAAATCCACCACCGACGCTGCCGCGGCGCGTCGTGCCTTGTCGGCGAACGCAGCGGGTGAGTCAGTCGGCGGCTGGGTGTTGGGCATGTCAACGACGGCGGTGACCCCGCCGCACGCTGCAGCCGTGGAGCCGGAAGCCCAGTCTTCCTTGTGCGGGAAACCGGGATCGCGGAAATGGACATGCATGTCCAGGGCAGCGGGCAGCAACATCCCACGCACGCGCTCTTTGGCACCAGAGATAGTCTTTGCAACGCGCTTAATCGTGCCGTCATCGCCAATGGCGACGCAGCCGTCCGTCAGTCCGTGCTGCGGATGCCAGAATCTACCTTCGAGAATCACACCTCTGCCTCTGGCAGCAACGACAGCCGTAGCGTATAGGTTACCTCGTTGCGACTACTGGCCTCGAGCAGTGCCTGCGTTACCTCGCTAAACTTGGCAGGTGCTGTCAGCTCGAGCTGCAATTGCGCCGACGCACCCGCAGTCAAATTTAGCGTCAAGTTGAACGGGTCTAGCTGCCATGCCACTTCCCCAAAGGTGGCGTTGCCGGGATTAAGCCATCCGGTGCCGGAGGTCACGTTTGCTACAGCTAGCGTCGCGCTCCAGTTGGCCGGCAGCTTCAGCGCCAGTGTCAGATTGTCATACACATCACCGGTGTTGTTAACCCAGATAAAAGTCGAGTTCGAGCTACCAGCGGTAAACTCTAGCTCCCCGTCAGCGGCCTCCATCTCCAGCCCGAACGGCGACGGGATGGTCATCAGCGGCGACGGGACAAAGCAAAGCAGCAGCATCACACCGGTGAAACCGCCGGCAAGCCAGCGAGGGGTGTTTAGCGGGGTGATTTCCTCCGATGGTGGCGGGTGCTCGACGCCGAGGAAGTAGACCAGTCCGGCGAAGATGGCCCATCCGAAATAGGGGTCCGAGGATTCCAAGAACGGAATTACGTCCGGTATGCCGAAGAACGCCATGAAGAGCATCACCGATATGGCAAGGTAGGAGAGCAGCCGCGCGCGCGGGCCGAACAGTGCACGAGCGATGTGGCCGCCGTCAAGCTGTCCCGCTGGGAGCAGGTTAAGTGCAGTCACTAACAGTCCCGCCCAGCCGGCAAACGCCACGGGGTGAATCAGGTAGTTGCCACTAAGTGTCATGAACTGTTCGGCGAGCGAGGCGAGCAGGTTGAACGCCAGTGGTGTCCCGAGGAAAATCAGGTTGCCGGGGTCGACTGGCGCTTCGCGCGCCGCCTGCTCAGTGAGCCAGAAGCCGAGCAGCGTGATTGGCAACGCTGCGAGAAAACCGGCGATAGGGCCGCTGGCGCCAACGTCCAGCAGTGCCCGCCGGTTAGGAATCGGCTCCCGGATGGCGATGAAGGCACCCATCGTTCCGAGCAACAGTGGCGGCGGGATGGGGATGAAAAAGGGAAGGGATGCATCGAGATTGTGCTTGCGTGCATAGACATAGTGGCCCATCTCGTGAATACCGAGAATAGTCAACAACGGCAGCGAGAAGGTGAGCCAGCCATAGAATAGCGTCTTGGGGTGCAACAGTATCAGCAGTAGGTCCCAGCCGCTCTCCAGCTCGTAGCTCCCAGCATAGCCAGCCCAGAAGAGCGTCCCTGCCCAGGTGGTAGTGAATATTGTCGCCAGCAGAAGGTAGAGGTTAGTGCGCTTGGAGCGGGTTTCGCGCCGCGGTTGCGGCAGCAGCACCAGCAGTAGTTCCCCTCCGGCTCGTCGCAGCATCGGGTGCAGACGCACGCCATCAGCCTCCGCCTTCAGGTTGAGTCGTAACTCCTCGAACGCTTCCCCGAGGTCTAGTCTTGGCTCGACCAGCAGCAAGTGAGCTGAGCCATCCCAGCGCGATTCAAGCACCTTCCAGCCGCGTAACTCGACGTAAGTGCGTGGGTCCTCCTCGGCAGCCACCATCGCGGCGCAGGCAGGCCAGCCAGTTATACAATTTGCCGGTCGATGGGCGAGCGCTTTTATTGACGGCCGACATGGTGGTTGTTAATGGTTATTCAGAAGCCTGGGAGTGAGGTAGAACTTGATGAAATCACGGCCTGCCCTGAATGTAAATCAGAGCACTTAGTGCGCGACTATACCCGCGGTGAAATGACCTGTAGCGGCTGCGGCTTGGTGATTGATGATAACTTCATTGACTCGGGACCGGAATGGCGTGCGTTCGACGCCGAGCAGAACGAGAAACGCGCGCGTGGCGGCGCACCGATGACAGTGATGGTGCATGACAAAGGGCTATCGACTGACATTGGCTGGGGCAATCGAGACACCTACGGAAATGTAGTACCTACCAAGAACAGGGCACAGCTGTTCCGCATGCGCAAGTGGCAGAACCGTACCCGCGCTTCAACATCGGCCGATCGTAACTTGGCGCTGGCACTTAAAGAGCTGAATCGGCTCGCATCCAAGATTGGGCTGCACCGACAGGTGCGTGAAGAAGCGGCAATGCTCTACCGCCGTGCAGTTAACCAGAACCTGGTGCGGGGCCGCTCCGTGGAGGGGGTCGCTGCCGCTGCCCTATACGGCGCCTGTCGGCGCTGTGAAGTCCCGCGCACGCTGAACGAGATTACTGAGGCCTCACGAGCCTCCAAAAAGGAGGTGGGGCGCACCTATCGCTACATCTCGCGTGAGCTGAAGCTGAACCTACAGCCGGCTTCGCCTGTGGTCTACATCGAACGCTTCTGCAAAGAACTGAAGCTGCCGGGCCATGTTGAGAACGCCGCCATTCGCATCCTGAATCAGGCTGTTGAGGCTGAACTCACCTCGGGGCGCGGACCTACAGGTGTCGCGGCTGCAGCCATCTATATCGCGTCGGTGCTTTACAACATGCGCAAAACGCAGAAGCAGATTGCCATGACAGTTGGGGTGACTGAAGTCACCATCCGCAACCGCTACAAGGAGCTAGCGGAGAACTTAGACATCTCGGTCCAGGCATAGCGCGCATGCGCGTCCAGCGCANGCGTGACGGTGTGGTAAAGCTGTGGCTAGAGCACGATGATGACCTTTACCACCTAGACCTGCTGCTCGANCCGGGTGATNCCGTTCGCGCAAGCACTGAACGACGTGAAACTGTACAAGCGGACCGCCTGCGCGCTGAGCGTGGNCGTAAAAAGAAGCTAACGCTNACACTCGAAATCGAGAANGTAGAGTACCAGCCGTTCGGTCAGCGACTGCGCTGTCATGGNCCGATTACTGAGGCGAAGCGCGACGTNGGNCAACACCACACACTGCTNCTGGGNTCAGGCGACGACCTAAGACTCGCCAAATCGAAATGGGCACCGCACCACAAACGGAGGCTACAGGAGGCGGCACAGCCTGTGGTGCGTGCGCTTGCCGTCGCGGTCGAAGCTGATTCGGTAGTTCTAGCAGAGGTGCGTCCCTACGGCATTCGTGAGCTGCGATCGTTGAACCGCGCAGGCGGTAAGGGCACCGGCGGTGAAACGCAGAAGGCATTCTTCGCGCGAGTCNNCANGAGCGTNNCCGACGCGCTAGNCAATGATAGTGGNGGTNCGNCGCTGATTGTCATCGGCCCCGGCTTCCTAAAGGAGGACTTGCTGAAGCAGGCGCGCGCTGATTCGCCGGAGCAGTGGGGAGGCGCNACCGCCGTCACGGCNGGGCANGGNGGCCTAGCNGGCGTCCATGAAGCANTTCGAAGTGGCAAGCTNCCGCAGGCGGCTGCTCAANTACAGTTNCAGCGAGAGTTGGANGCNGTNGAACTGCTCAATGACGCNCTGGCAAAGAACCTAGCGACCTACGGCACAGCGCAGCTGCGTGNCGCGCTCGAGGCGGGNGCGGGCGAGCGGCTGCTAATTCTCGCGCCNNAGACNNGTTCCCNAAAAGGCCGCCAGCTNCTGGCGNTTGCNGANCANGCGCGCACCGAGGTNNTCGAGGTCTCGCCGNACCACCACGGCGGCGAAATCCTAGCNGGNCTGGGCGGNGCGGCGGCGGTGCTGCGCTACAAATTATAACCGGCGCCACAGCGCTTAAACGCGCGCCGGGCTCGTCGGCCACATGATGCCCGGCATGGGTCGCATGAACCCGCGCATGATGAAGAAGCTGCAAAAGCAGCTGAAGCAATCGACCGAGGAAATCGATGCGACCGAGGTCATCATCCGCACGCCGGAGAAGGAACTCTACTTCGACGCACCCGCNGTGACAGCGATGGACATGATGGGGCAGAAGAGCTACCAGGTCGTCGGCGAACCGCAGGAGCGGCCGCTTGGCAGTGGTAGCGCGGCGGCTGGCGACGGCGGGGCCGGCAATGGAGACNCCGCAGAAATCCCGGCCGAGGACGTGGTGCTGGTTGCCACGCAAGCTGGAGTCTCGGAGNACATGGCGCTCGAGGCACTNCGTGAGTGCAATGGCGAGCCNGCTGAAGCGATTATCCAGCTNATGGAGGACTGATGGACTTCGCGGAGACCGANGAACAGCAAATGATTCGTGACATGGTACGCGACTTCGCTGAGAATGTCGCGGCGCCGACTGCTNNGGAGCGTGACAGGGCACAGCAGCCGCCGGTGGCTGAATTCANGGAATTCGCNGNGCTGGGNTTTGCCGGAATGACNATCCCCGANGCGTATGGCGGNCAGAANCTNGACGACNTTTCGGAGGCCATCGTNGTNGAGGAGCTNTCNCGCGTCGACCCGTCGCTNGGNGTGATGGTTGCAGTNCACGTCGGGCTCTGCTCANTGACNATCGTGCTGCACGGNANCGANGCNCAGAAGGAGAAATANCTNCCGCAGCTCGCAAGTGGCGAGACGCTAGGCGCCTACTCNCTCAGCGAGGCCGGTTCGGGCACCGACGCCGCCGCGATGTCNGCAAAGGCNACCGACGACGGCGACTGCTACGTGTTGAATGGTGAGAAGATGTGGGTCACCAATGGCTCCTGTGCCGACCTGTTTGTCTTGTTCGCCAAGGTCAACGACCACCCTGATTACGGTAAGAAAAAGCACGGTGGTGTCACGGCATTCATCATCGANAAGGGCTTAGACGGCTTTGCAGTCGGCAAGAAAGAGGACAANCTGGGCATCCGATCCAGCGANACCACTACGCTACTGCTTGACAACTGCCGTGTCCCNAAGNAGAACGTGCTCGGTGAAGTAGGNAATGGTTTCCACATCGCGATGAATGCNCTCGACAACTCACGCATCGGCATTGCCGCGCAGGCGCTGGGGATTGCCCAGGGTGCCTACGANACNGCGCTGAAGTATGCACNNGAGCGCGAGACCTTNGGNAAGCCGATTGCACAGCACCAGACTATNGGCAACTACCTGGCCGAGATGGCGACACGCACAGAAGCAGCGCGGNTGNTGGTCTACCGCGCCGCGTGGGCCAAGCAGCAGCACTATGAGCAAGGCGCGCCGCGCCATACGCTCGAGGCGAGCATGGCCAAACTGACCGCCGGCGACACCGCAATGTGGGTTGCCGACCACGCTGTGCAGGTGCTAGGCGGCTACGGCTANACCACAGACTTCCCTGTAGAGCGCTTTTTCCGCGATGCAAAAATTACCCAGATTTACGAGGGNACGCAAGAAATTCAGCGCGTCGTTATCGCGCGCGCNTTGACGCGCTAGCCTTGTCCGTGAAGAACGCCAAGTATTATAACNGAGGCTCCCTGCGCCGCCATCCTGCCAGGAGGCAGGTATCAGAACAATGAGCAGAAACATATACGTGGGCAACCTANCATGGNNGTTCAAGGANGAGGACCTCGGACANNTGTTCGGGGAGCACGGCGAAGTGCAGTCAGCCAAGGTCATTATGGACCGGATGAGTGGCCGCTCGCGCGGCTTCGGTTTTGTCGAGATGTCGACCGCCGAGGAAGCNNGNGCAGCAATCGAGGCCCTCAACGGCAGCGAATCTGGCGGACGCACTCTCAAAGTTGACGCCGCCCAGGAACGNGCGCCCCGTCGCGACAACTACTGAATCAAACAGTCACTTTTTTCGCAGAACGGCTACCTGAAGNGAGCTNCCCAGCGCAAGCTAGGGCGATTTGTGGAGGGAAGGGCCGGGCTGTGCCGGATTACGATGGCTGTTTACGANCCCGGCAAGCGANCNGCAGTGTCAGNGTGGNCGCTGGAGNCNGGCTCCTGCTCCCNCGACNTAGCGGGCTTTCCGGACCATGCTTTGGGTTACCCTTTTATCAGCCACTCAGGTGGCGCGGCCACTGGGTGTCCCCGCAGGGGATGACAGTGCAAAACTAGGTGATAGAATGCTAGCGGGAATCCCTCGGGAACCAGAAAGNGAGACGCGTGTGGCGATGGTGCCNAACGTCGTCCCCAAACTAGCGAAGCTGGGNTTCGANNTCNTAGTTGAAAAAGNCGCTGGCGCAGCGGCAGGTTACGACGACAAGNNNTATGCTGCAAAGGGNGCCACGCTNGGCAGCANGGCNGANGNACTCGGCGCGGANNTGGTAATNNCCATCAANGTTCCNGATTTCGNTGCGATGGCATCGGGGCAGATGCTAGCATGCGTTGCTGACCCATTCCGCGACATCGCACGCATCAACGCAATCACCGAGACAGGACTGACTCTCTTCAGNATGGACATGATTCCACGCAGGCTATCACGTGCGCAGTCAATGGACGTGAATTCCAGCCAGGACAACCTCGCCGGCTACAAGGCGNCGCTGCTCGGAGCTGCGCAGGTGCCACGCATGATTCCAATGATGATGACCTCTGCCGGCACAGTCAAACCAGCGAAGTATGTCGTGATGGGTGCCGGCGTTGCCGGCCTTCAGGCGATTGCAACCGCGAAACGACTGGGTGCGGTGGTCTGGGCCAGTGACGTNAGACTCGCTGCGAAAGAGCAGATTGAGTCGCTGGGCGGAAAGTTTATCGAGGTCGAAGGCATGGCGGACTTCGAGGACGAATCAGGCTATGCTAAGCCTCTGACTCCGGATTTCATCCAGAAAGTCAACGATACCGTCTGCGAAGTCGCCCAAGACGCCGACGTGGTGGTCACGACCGCGCGGCTCTTCGGCCGCGCCGCACCGATTACCGTCCCGGCCAGCNCAGTCGAGACGATGAAACCAGGTTCTGTGGTGGTTGACATGAATACCGACACCGGTGGCAACTGCGAACTGTCTAAGGCAGGTCAGACAGTCGTCAAGCACGGTGTCATTATCATCGGCGAGACCAACCTGCCCGGACTGCTGCCGCATACCGCTTCACTGCTCTTCGCCAACAACCTTGCCAGTTTTGCGACGACGCTTGTCAGNGATGGCGAGCTGGCGCTGAACCTTGAGGACGAAATCCTAGTCGGTGCCCCGGAAGGCGATGGGTTCCATGTCCCCGGCATGGGTGGCGTGCTNGTCGCCCACGAGGGTGCNATCCACGCCGCGCAGTCGCGGCTGCGGGAGGCGGCAGGATGATTGAGCTGACGNTGGCGGCGCTGGTCGCGGCGGTGACGGTCTTCGTACTCGCGATTTTTCTTGGCTTCGAGATTATCAGTAAGGTTCCGCCGACACTACACACGCCGCTGATGAGCGGCGCCAACGCAATTTCCGGCATCACTGTCGTTGGCGCGCTGCTGCTGCTGAGCAACGCNGCGCTCTCCGACGGCGACGCGCCGCTGGCGGCCAAGCTGGCGGTGGTGGCACTGGTGCTGGCGACCATCAATGTCGTCGGCGGCTTTCTGGTTACGAACCGTATGCTGCAGATGATTGCCGGCCGGAGGCGCAAGTAATGGACGCGGCGNTATGGGACCTGGGCTACCTGGCGGCGGCGCTGCTCTTTATCCTGGGGCTGAAGAAGCTGAGCCACCCGCGCACCGCGCCNACGGGGAACCTCTACGGCGCAAGCGGGATGCTACTCGCAGTTATTGTCACGCTAGCGCGTATAATTGAGGACTCTGAGACCGGTATCATCGGTTGGCAACTCATTGTTGGCGGTCTCGCAGTCGGTNCAATAATCGGTGCNTGGATGGCACTGCGCGTCGAGATGACTGGTATGCCTGAGATGGTCGCGCTCTTCAACGGCTTNGGCGGCGGNGCGTCGGCACTGGTCGCGCTCTCGGCGGCGTTCCACGCCATCGATGAATCGGCCTACGCGGCCACNGACCTAAACGGGGTCGGCCACCTCTTCACGATTTCGGCNATCGGNGCCTCAATGCTAGTGGGTTGGATAACACTCAGCGGTAGTATGGTGGCGATGATGAAGCTGAAAGGCGGCTTTAGCCTGCCCGGCGGCAGGTGGGTGCGGTTCCCGACCTGGGGGCCACCATGGCTCAATGTGGTGAAGGCGTTGCTGCTGTTGGCGGCACTGGGACTGGTGACCCAAATCGCCAGTAATCCCGAAGATATGCAACTGCTCTACGCCCTGGTCGGTGTGTCGCTGCTGCTCGGCATCCTGTTCGTGCTCCCCATCGGNGGGGCCGACATGCCGGTCGTTGTCTCCTTACTGAATTCGCTCTCCGGGATTGCCGCGGCGTTCACCGGCTTTGTACTGATGAACAATGTGCTGATTATCGCTGGCTCGATGGTCGGCGCAGCCGGACTCATCCTGACCTTCGTCATGTGCAAGGCGATGAATCGCGAGCTGCGCGACGTGCTTTTCAAGGCATTCGGCGGCGGTGGCGACCGTACAACGGCCACTCGCACGAAAGTAGGCAGTGATCCCGACGAGGTCGCGATGCTCTGCGACGGCATTTCCAAGTGCATTATCGTGCCGGGCTACGGCATGGCAGTCTCGCAGTGCCAGCATCAAGTGCGCGAGTTCGCTGAAATCTTGGAGGGACGTGACTGTGAGGTGAAGTATGGTATTCACCCGGTCGCGGGGCGCATGCCNGGTCACATGAACGTGCTGCTAGCCGAGGCAAACGTGCCCTACGAGCAGCTGGTCGAGCTGGAAAATATCAACTCCGAGTTCGCTGATACAGACGTAGTGCTCGTGGTTGGGGCCAACGACACAGTCAATCCCGCAGCACGCAGCGGCGAGGGACCACTAGCGGGGATGCCTATCCTAGACGTCGACAAGGCGCGCGTGGTCGTGATGGTCAAACGCTCGCTCTCTGTTGGATACGCCGGTGTCGACAACGACCTGTTCTACGAAGATTCGACCATGATGCTGTTTGGCGATGGGAAAGAAATGATGATACGGCTGGTTCAGGCAATGCAGGAACTCTAGACCCCAGACTGCGCTGCTTCGAATCTCATTCAACATTTGTCGTATTGCCATGCAGTCTGCAATTCTGACGCGCTAACCCTATTACGCNGTGCTCACTCGCGAGNCGTGGCGACTATCGTGCTCGTCGAGCCGCAGCATCCCGGCAACGTTGGTGCCGTCGCACGGGTGATGTCGAACTTCGGCTGTGATGAGCTGTTGCTTGTCGGCGNCTGCGAAATCAATGACGACGCTAAGGCGCGCGCCAAGGCAGGTCGGCCGTTGCTGGAAACTGCCCGTCGCACCGCTTCGCTCAAAGAAGCGTTAGCGGAGGCGCCAGTATCAGTCGCAACCAGTGGCATCGTGCCCGAAGGAGACAATCGCTGGCAGCGTGCACCACACCCGATCCAAGAACTGGCTGGGCTGCTGGACGGACGCCAGCCTGCACTGGTGTTCGGCCGTGAGAACCACGGCCTCGACCGAGGCGAATTGGCACTCTGCGACCTTACAATCCAAGTCCCGACCAACCCTGAGCATCCGGTGCTCAACCTATCGCACGCCGTTGGGATTGTACTCTACGAACTCTTTCGCAACGACGTTTTTCTGCGCCCCTACCGACCCGACGTCATCGAACGACAGGAAATTGACTTGTTGGTTGAGCGCATTATGGAGGCTGTCCGTGAGAGCCGTTTCGCTGAACGACGGCTGCCACGCGCCGAGACGACGCTACGCCGTGTGCTGGTGCGTGGCGAAATTGATGAGTGGGACTATGAGACACTGATGGGGATGTTCAAGGAGTTGCGCCCTCAGGTGGCAGACAAATGAATTATGTGATGGTGACCGGTGCTATGGGTGCCGGCAAATCAACACTAATTCGTTCACTTCCGGAAAGGGGCGTCTTCACCCCCCCTCCAGACATGCCGGAGATGTTCCTCGACAACGCCTGTAGCTGCCAAGGACTGCAATTTTACGAAATCGATGAGCCCACTGCACTGGGTGAGCGGTGGATAGACTGGCTCGGAGCAGCGAACGCGTTCCTGCTGGTCGCTGACGCAGACGCGGGGCCTACAGCGGTTGAGTTCCTACTGGCGCGACTCATTTCGGTTAGTTCCGAGACCCCCTGCCTACTCATTGTGAACCGCTGGTCGGGCGGCAGACGCAATGTCTGGCAGCTACCTAGAGTAGTGGCAGTCGAGCTTCTTTCACCAGGCACTGTTCTGGATGAGGAACGTGCGCTGACGCAACCGGAAGAAGTGGAACGCATTCTCACACGGCTGCAGCTGCTGCTGGAGGCTGCATGAAACCAGCTGAAAAACAGCAGGTACTGGAACTGTTGCTGCAGCTGGCGCGGAAAAGCATCGACGAGCAAGAATTCACGACGCTCTTCGGGAACAAGCCGCCGACGCGAATCAGCGAAGTAACGCTAGCGCTGCGTGACAGCAAACCGTTCCTGCAGACTCTGCGGAATCGGTTGGAGACGGTCGGTCGCGTTGCCGGGGCGCTCGAGCTGGCTGGCGCGTCCCGCCTTGCGGAGTGGCTGGGCGATGACTGCGACCCCTGCCTGGTCGACCGCACTGTCGAGGGCTACGAGCTGCTCTACCAGATGCTGCTGGAGCTGGACAAGCTGCTGCTCTGGACCGGCTGGCCGCTGCTCGGAACGCTCCACGACCCCACCGCTGTCCTGAAAGAATAAATCCTTTTATGGGAGCCATCTGCGCCGTCGAGGCGAATGAAGGCTGAAACGGTATACTCGTTCGGCGGCGGGAACGCCGACGGTGATGCAGGGATGAAGAACCTGCTCGGCGGCAAGGGCGCCAACCTAGCCGAAATGGCGCAGCTGGGAATCCCGGTCCCGCCCGGCTTTACAATTACGACCGAAATCTGCAATTGGTTCAACGACCACAACCAGTCATATCCCAAAAGTCTGGACGATAGCGTGCGCAAGGCACTCGCAGCAATCGAGGCGGAGCTGGATCTCAAATTTGGCGATTCCACGCGGCCATTGCTAGTCTCGGTGCGGTCGGGCGCCCGAGCCTCGATGCCGGGGATGATGGAAACGGTGCTCAACGTCGGGCTGAATGACGCCACGTGCAAAGGGCTGATTGCGGAGAGCGGCGACGCGCGCTTCGTCTACGACGCGCAGCGACGGCTGATGCAAATGTATGCCGATGTAGTGATGGAAAAGGCAGCCGGAATCGAGCCGGCTGAAGGCGAGGGCATCCGTGCGCAACTGGAGCACGAACTAGAAAAACTGAAGGAGAAACGGGGTGTCACCGACGATACAGACCTTTCAGCAGATGATTTAGAGGCACTCGTAGCTACATACAGAGCCAAAGTCAAGGAAGTTCTAGGCAAGGAGTTCCCGGAAGATCCTTGGGAGCAGCTCTGGGGTGCGATTAGNGCCGTGTTCCTGTCGTGGAACGGCAAGCGTGCCATTGCCTACCGCCGTATCGAGGGACTGCCCGACGAGTGGGGCACTGCCGTCAACGTGCAGGCGATGGTCTTTGGCAACCTTGGCGAGGACTCGGCGACCGGTGTTGCGTTCACTCGCAACCCCGCCACCGGTGAGAATGCCTTCTACGGCGAATGGCTACCGCAGGCGCAGGGCGAGGACGTGGTGGCTGGTATCCGCACTCCCAATCCGCTCAACAGCCACAGTCGCACCGAGTATTCAGGCAACCTCCCTAGCTTGGACAACGTGCATCCTGCACCGTACAAGGAGCTAGACGAAATCCAGCACTCGCTCGAAAAGCATTACCGCGACATGCTCGACATAGAGTTCACCATTCAGTCCGGCCGTTTGTGGATGCTACAATGCCGCATTGGTAAGCGCAACGGCCCCGCCGCTGTACGGATGGCGGCCGAGATGGAGCAGTCAGGTCAGATTTCTTCGGAGGAAGCAGTAATGCGTGTTTCCCCGTCGCAGCTGGACGAACTGCTGCACCCCATCATTGACCCCGAGGCCGAGAAAGTGACTGCGATACTCGTGAGCGGATTGCCGGCCGGACCAGGCGGCGCGACAGGACGAGTGGTATTCACTGCCGACGACGCTGTTGAGTGGGCCGCTCGCGGCGAGCAGGTAGTACTGGTGCGTGAGGAGACCAACCCGGAGGACGTGGCCGGGATGCGCGCAGCCGTTGCAATCCTGACCGCGCGGGGAGGCATGACTTCGCACGCGGCGCTGGTCGCGCGGGGCTGGGGNATGTGNTGCATCGTTGGCGCTGGCGAGCTGGAGATAGACGCCCCGACCAGACGTTTCACCGTTGGGGACCATACTGTGGTGGAGGGTGACGTGGTCACGCTCAACGGCACTGCCGGCAAGGTCTACGCCGGGGAGCTACCGCTGCGCGAGACTAACATCTCGAGCGAATACCTGTCGCACTTCCTTTCGCTGTGCGACCGGCATCGCAAGCTGAATGTGCGCACTAACGCCGACACGCCGGCTGACGCCCAGCGCGCGCTAGAGTTCGGAGCCGAGGGCATCGGGCTGTTCCGCATCGAGCATATGTTCTACGGTGAAGGCTCGGAGGAGCCGCTGTTCTACCTACGCAAGATGATAATGGCCGGCTCGCGCGAGGAACGCAAAGCGGCGCTCGATGAGCTTTACCCACACATGAAGGACGACATCCGCGAGACGCTGCGCACGATGGCAGGTCTCCCCGTGACTATCCGGTTGATGGACCCACCACTGCACGAGTTCATCCCGCACGA
>PCBV01000045.1 GCA_002731905.1 Methanobacteriota archaeon | reverse complement strand
TGTCCGTGGCACGTTCATTGAGGTGAATCCGGAAGGCGAAGTCGTCTGGAAATACATCAATCCAGTGATTGATACCGGGCCCCTGAATCAGGGTGACGACATCCCTCAAAATCCAAATGGGAAGAGTAACGAGAATAAAGTGTTCAAGACTCATCGCTACAACAGTTCATTCCCTGGATTTGTCGGCAAAAATCTGACGCCGGGTGATTATGTTGAGTCCTGGACGGATAATTGCAGCAATGAAGAGTCCATTCCTTGGGATTCTGACGGAGATGGTTGCATCGATGATTCGGATGGAGATGGTGTCAAGGACAATGCAGATCTCTGTAGTGGATTTGACGACAATGTTGACCATGATGGCGATATGATTCCAGACGATTGCGATTCTCTGATAGATACGGAGCCGCTTGAATTGGAGAAGGTTTGCCTCGGCGATCATTCCGGCCTTGCACAACACATCCACATCATGCTGGTAATTCTCGACAACGGTACATCACTAACGATACCGGCTAACACAGGTATCGATACCGAGGTCTGCCCGAATGGCATGCATGCCATCCACACGCACGACACTAGTGGGAAACTGCACATCGAAACACCTGATTCGACTCCAGTTTACTTAGGTACATTCTTCAACATCTGGGGACAGCCTTTTTCGGCAGAGCAAGTCATGCATATGGTTGCTGATGCCAACCATACTTTGACTATGAAAGTGGATGGTGTGGCATACGATAGCTGGGACTTGACCCTTCTCGCAGACCAGCAAGTAATCGTTGTCGAATATCAGGCGGCTAGTGGGAATGGGACAGGTGACTCTCCCGTTAACAACACTGGCGACCCTCCCATCGACGACACTAGCGACCCTACCGCCAACGATACTTCCGAGCAGACATACGACCCTGACGACGACATCCGACTGCCTGCGATATCCTTGCTCACTACAGTGGTCGCTATGGCCATAATCGTGCTGAAAAGGCGCCGAAGCGACTAGGGCGCCCCTAGCGAAGCCATACTGCTTTAGCATATGGGGTTTGGGCATCCGTGACCCGCATCGCCCCTCTGTCGCTGGCGCTGCCTGCAGTTCAGCTACCAGCGCGATGTAGCGTCGCATTGCAGCTTCGCGTGCCATACCTTGCAACGCAGCCCAGGCGTCATGTTTGGCTCGCCCACGCAAGTTTGCGAGACCTGGTCGTTGCTGTAGTGCGTCGCCCTCGTGGGACTGCTTGTAGAGGCCGTAAAGCTCCAGCAGTTTTGCACGATTGGGTGGGGGGAGCTTGCGCGCAGTCTCAGCGGCGGTTGCGAACCGTTGTTCCAGTTTACTCATCGTCCCGCTCGTGACAGCCTAGATACATTTTCGCCATCAACTGGCCACCGGCACCCGCTCTAGTAATTCCAGTGTCACGGTGCCGTCGCGCAGCTCTAGCCTCACTAAATCGCCGCTGTTCAGCTCTAGGCACGGATCGTTACCAAATGAGTGCGCATACGGCACGCCTAACAGCGAGCAGGCAGGGAGCGTTTGCTGGTCAAGTTCAGTGTTCACGATTGCTAATGGGCCGTGATTGCGGTAGAGTAGGCCGAGCAGCACATAGGGTGCGACCGACGATCCGCTGCCGCGCGGGAATACCAGTACCTTTCCAGCTATGGACTGCCCGTCAAGTGGATGCCCCGGCTCCTCGACGACACCAGTTCTGCGATTTACAAAGCCAAGGAAGGTGAGTGGCACGTCAGTGACGAGCGCTTCACCTTCTACTATCCAGGTGTCTTGCGACTCAAGCCCACTGCCGNCGANNGAGAGCGCGCCTGNTTGCNGCACCTTCGTCGAGTGGTGCGCTACCNNNGACNNCNCCCCGCTCTTNTGGGCCACTNCGTNCGCCATTTCTGGGTTGGCGGCGTGGGCGATGCAGTCAGCNAGGCGTGCAACCGAAGTCGGCATGCTGTTCAGTCCAGATTGNAGGTAATGNTCCGCCTTNAGTGAGTTGGTCAGGATGTGNTTGACGGACGCACGGTCATAATGCACTACCTCGGGGCAGGTGTCGCGCAGTACCATCCCTCCCGCCGCCTCAATAGTAGCCACCTCTTCATGCAGTGAGTCCCAGTGGCGCGAGGCGGTGAAGACCCACAGCCGCCCCTCCGGCAGACTACGGCTNCGCACTAGCTCNGCTGTTGCGCGCACCTCTGCGGGCGACGCCTGCGGACAGCCNATAACGACCAAATCTACGGCGTGGCGCGGCGCCAGTTCCGCGTAGCGNGCCTTAAGGTCGGCGGCCGTGAAGCACAGTGTCGNTTGATATTCTGCAGCGGGTGGTTCGTCAAGGTAGAGTAGCGCGCAGCCGTAGTTGGCCGCCGCCGCCGAGAGCGCCTTGCGCGCTTCGTGGTTCGCTTCACTGACACCGCGAAAGTGCGGTACNGGTCCCCANGGTAGCGCCAGTCCAGTTGGCAGCTGCTTACCGACCCAGTCACCTAGCACCGAGAAATCGACGGGCTCTACCAGATCGCATTCGACCTCGACCAGCAGGTTGGCGGTGCGATTCTCATCGCGCAGCAGTCCGTAGTCTGGCGTGCAGCCACAGATAGCTGCTGCCAGCGCTGACAACCCCGAGTCNCGGTTGGTCCGCAGCTCGGTATACGAATTGGCATAGCAGACAGCATTTGACTCGGCCCATGCGCCGACCCCGTCGGGCAGCGATGTCTGAACAGCCTCGTAAGGCGTACACGAGAGCGTCAGTCGTACACCAAGCGCTGCATACGCGTCAAGGATGCGCTGCTGCCNCTCAACATAATCTGTAGTCGCGCCCATCTCGCGCCAGCAGCGACTGTCGCAGCCGGCCGANTTGAGTGTNGTCTCGACCNCTACCTGCGCGTCGTCACCTAGCCTNTCTAGGAAAGTAGTCAGCCCATGNCCACCGGTAAGCGGTGAGACTCCCGAGACATGCGCTGCCGCTACTGGCACCATCTGCGGAGCATCAGCTGCGGTGCCCAGGTCGACCANCAGCCGCATTGCCATCTGCTTNGCCGCACCGTGGTTGCCGGCGAGCATTGNCTGCTGCTTCGCGGTCAGTTCCACGCTCGCGCAGGCTGGATGGTGATAAAGGGGTTGGCGACCGTTAGTCCAGGTAATCTTCGAGCTTCAGGTCCATTGCCGGTGGGGTGCGCACGAAATTAGCNGCATNACGGTCACTGGGGATAGTGCAGTCGAACCCTAGCTTGCAGGTCTCGCGCGTCTCAACCCAGGCNGATGGGTCGAGGGANGACCCCTTCGANTGGAACGTAACAGTGTCGCGATCGCCNTGNAAGCGAGTCGCGAACGCCCACTCGACCATGTCACGGTCACGGATGTCAATGTCATCGTTGACCACCCAGACATGTTTTAGCGAGGAGTGGCCAGCGAACGCAGCCTCAATCGCCTTGCGGCCATCGCCATCGTTTNGCGGGCGGATAGCNACGATAGCATGCAACCAGGAACTGCCACCAGGTGTGATGTGGACGTCGACGCAGTCCGTAANCTGCGAGANGGCGTGGAAGATAGTCGGNTCGCGTGGCATCCCCATTAGCACCTTGTGCTCCGGGCCGCCCGGTAGCAATGCATGGAAAATNGAGTCGTCGCGCAGNAACAGTNGNTTTAGCTTGACTACAGGCTGGCTACGGANGATATCCGGGGTTTCCGTAAGATCGAGGAACGGCCCCTCGTCAGCCATTTCACCGGTGAATTCGCATACCATCACCAGCTCTGACTGCGGCACCGTGTGTCCGCCTACATCTACCAGCGGCGACGTACCAAGTGCATTGGCAATCCCCATCTCGCTAACGTCNATGCCGAACGAGGTNGCAGCACCGAGCAGTACAGGTACCGAGACGCCGTTGCAGAATGCGAACTCCGTCAGGCCGCGCTCGCGGTAGGCGTCAAGGTTGCGCGGCAGGATGCGTAGCACCATGCGTCGGTCGTCCAGCTTCATCCCGCGGTGGTAGCTCAGGTTGAGNCCGTGATTATCATCGAAGGCTGCGGCGATTGCCGACGCAATNTAGGGNCCNCCGTCGAATTTCTGGTGCGTCAGGATTGGTAAGCCTTCCAGCGTAGCCTCGACCTCGCGGTATCCTGTCGCCTCAGCGCGCGGCACTTCCGCCTGCGAGTCGCCTNCAGCAGCAATGCGTTCCATGATTTCCGACTCGTCGCACCCGAGGCCGAGCGCAACCAGTTCGCGCGAAGCGCAGATGTTAGTGACGACTGGCATTCGGCTGCCGTCGACATTGGTGAAGAGCAGTGGCGTATCACCCGCCTGCGCCATCAGCGCCGCCACCTCNTATTTGGGACTNACTTCACGAGAGATAGTCCGCAGACGTCCCTCGTCAGCGAGCAGGTCGACGAATTCACGCAGGTTCATGTCGCTCCTCCGAAGGCAGTCTCGTATGCCGTATAACCGGCTTNGGTTAGTGCCTGCGTNACGGCAGTTTGCGAATCTACTCCTGCGGCGAGCGCGACTATGTTGCCACCACCACCCTTTCCGGTAAGCTTCGCACCCAGCGCCCCAGCATCGCGGGCGATAGCGACCAGTTCGTCCAGCTTGGGATGACCAACGCCGATATTGTTGAGNAGTTTGTGATTGGCGTCCATCAGCTTGCCCACCCGTTCCAACTCGCCAGTCTTGAGCGCTTCGCGCGCNTCGCTGACCCGCGCGCCAATTTCCGCAAAGTATCCATCATAGAGCCGTGGTTCGGCGTCCCGCCGCTCGCGCACGCCGGCGACAAGTTCGCCTGTCGAGGCGGTGATGCCGGTATCGCCCAGTACCAGGAAGCAGCGGTNCGGNGACCGGAANGGCCGNGGNGGTTNGCCGCTNGTNAACCAGACNGGCTCCTCNTGCGCGANGACGGTGTTGTCGATGCCNCTNGGGGTNCCNTGCACCACNCGCTCGGCNTGGAANACGATATTCGANACNNCNNTNGCNGACANCTCNGCNCCNAGNTGCGCCGCCAGCGCNCGGCAGACNGCGGTNGANGTGGCGGCGCTGCTGCCCATNCCNGCNGCCGACGGNATGGCNGANTCGAGATTGACNGTNGCGTTCGGCTCNGGGGCNCCNGNGCGNGCCAGNACNGCNTGCGCNGCGACCGAGAACTGGTGCNCNGGGTCGCCGCCCAGNGTCAGNCGNTGNCCNAGNTCNCGNGCGTGNATNACNAGCCCNGCNCCGTCNCGNGTCGGCTCGNNCCANGCNCGNGCNCGNAGCCCCGAGAGCGGCACCGCGATGGCAGGGTACCCATAGACCACGGCGTGCTCGCCGAACAGGATGACCTTGCCCGGCGCGGTGAACTCCATTGGGGCGGCAGCGGTTACTGGATTTACGGCTGGCGGCGGGATGCCAGCCTGAAGCCTTAAGCCAGCGAGTGTTTCCCTGCCAGCATGGACCGTATCGTGGTCGGCATGAGCGGCGCCTCCGGCATCCCGTACGGTGTACGGCTGCTCGAGGCGCTTAAGGAGCAACCGGTCGAGACCCACTTCGTCGCGACCGACTCGGCGCGACTGGTGCACCAGCACGAATGCGATGGCGACTGGGCTGAAGTTGAAGCCCTGGCCGATGTAGTGCACGGCAATGCCGATATCGCCGCTTCGATTGCCTCCGGCTCGTTCCGCGNGCGGGCGATGGTCATTATCCCCTGCTCGATGGACACGCTTGGTAAATTGGCAGCAGGAGTCAATGACAACTTGCTGACGCGCGCCGGTGCGGTGATGCTCAAGGAGCGACGGCCGCTGATACTGGTGCCGCGCGAGACGCCCTTCAGCCACATCCATATCGAGAACATGTTGCGGCTTTCTACAGCAGGCACCATTATCGCTCCAGCCGCGCCGGCATTCTACAACCGTCCACAGAGCCTTGACGACAATGTAAATTTCATTGCCGGTCGCGTCTTAGACTTGCTGGGTTTCGACGCAGATTTGTTCGCGCGCTGGGAAGGCGGTTAAATCTTCAACATTTCCGGCTCGCTTTCGAGCGGCTTACGCCCGCGGTAGCCATCGTCGAGTGGGTGCCAGTGGGTCACTTCGGACTCTCCCAGCTTGTAGCACAGGTATACCAGCTCGGCGCCGCGCTGCGCGTGAAAGTCGATGAGCCCAATGGCAGGGTCTTTCACCTCAACCCCATGCCGTGCCAGTGCTTCGAAGAGCTGCTTCAACTCCGCCAGATTTTCATCGAGTCGCACCTCGAGTTCGAGGCGGTCCCGCATTGACCCTCTGCTCTTGTCGTCCTGTTCCACCTCAACCAACAGCTCATCCAGCTGCTCTCGCTTGGCGTGTCGGTCTGTCAGCTCTATCAGCAGAGGCCGCAGCGTCGGTAGCATCGCGTTCGCTTCGCGCGGGGTAAAAAGCCGCACAGCGTTTGACTGCACGGAGCCCCCCATCCCGGGGGGAGATTTAGAGCATACGTCGGATTGAGTCCGGCAAACACTCATAACTCCGGCTAGCGTGCCGGTGCTGTTTCTGCATGGGCGTTTCATTCGACCACCCCGACACTTTCGCTCGGCGGCATATCGGGCCAGCACCAGCCGACATCCCGGAGATGCTGGCAAAGCTCGACTGCACGACTCTGGACGAGTTGACCGACGCAGTCGTTCCGGCCGACATTCGTTTCGCGGGTGAGCTGGATCTACCCCCCCCGCTCACGGAAGCAGCAGCTCTACATCGACTGCAAGAACTCGCGGGACGCAACGTGGTGGCGCGCAGCTATCTCGGGATGGGTTACTATGGCACTGTAACGCCACCCGCGCTGCGACGCAACCTGCTCGAGAATCCTGGCTGGTATACTGCATATACACCATACCAGCCGGAAATTGCGCAGGGCCGACTCGAGGCACTGCTGAATTTCCAGACTATGGTGTGCGACCTGACAGCAATGGAAATCGCCAACGCGTCGCTGCTCGATGAGGCGACCGCTGCGGCTGAAGCCATGGCGATGGCGTGCAACGCTGCACGCGGTAATCGTACTACTTTCGTCATCGCCTCCGATTGCCATCCGCAGACCACTGCCGTCGTGCGAACGCGCGCGACGCCGCTCGGTCTGCGTATAGTCGTTGTACCTCCCGCGGAGATGGAATTTGACGAGGATACCTTCGGCGTACTGCTCCAATACCCTGCCACCGATGGCGCGGTCTGTGACTATGGCGACATAATCACTGCGGCGCATGACGCCGGTGCACTGGCTGTTGTTGCAACTGACCTGCTGGCGCTCTGCTTGCTCAAGCCACCGGGTGAATGGGGTGCCGACATAGTTATCGGCTCGTCGCAGCGCTTTGGTGTGCCACTGGGCTACGGCGGTCCGCACGCTGCGTTCCTCGCGACGCGCGACACGCTGCTGCGGCGGCTGCCCGGCCGGCTGGTCGGCATCTCGAAGGACGCCCATGGCACGCCTGCACTGCGACTGGCACTACAGACGCGCGAGCAGCATATCCGGCGCGACCGTGCGACGAGCAACATCTGCACTGCACAGGTTCTGCTCGCCGTCACCGCGGCGATGTACGCCGTCTACCACGGTCCCAACAATTTACGTGCGATAGCGGATCGGGTGCATCGATTGACGGGGACGCTCGCCGCTTCGCTGCGCAAGGCGGGCTTCGCGGTCGCGCACGAACACTATTTCGACACGCTGCGTGTTACCGCACCCGGCGCGCTCGAGCACGCCGCCAAGAGCGGCATCAACCTGCGCGACTTGGGCGACGACGACGTCGGAATCGCACTCGACGAGACCGTCGGCGACAGAGAACTCGCGGAACTGCTGGCTGTTTTCGGCGCGAAGCGGGCGACCCCGCAAGGCGATGTTCTGCCGGCTGCGCTGGAGCGCGAATCGCCATTCCTCGAGCATCCGGTCTTCAACCGCTATCACAGCGAGACCGAGTTCATGCGCTACCTGCACCGGCTCGAGACGAAGGACCTGGCGCTGAACACTAGCATGATTCCGCTCGGCTCATGCACCATGAAACTCAACGCGGCAGCCGAGATGGAACCCATAACGTGGCCTGGCTTTGCCGACCTGCATCCCTTTGCACCAGCCGAGCAGGCGACCGGCTACCACCAGCTGATTGCTGACATTGAAGCATGGCTCTGCGAGATGACCGGCTTCGCCGCCATTTCACTTCAGCCCAACGCCGGCTCGCAGGGCGAACTGGCAGGGATGCTTGCCATTCGGAGCTACCATTCCACGCGCGACGAAGATGGCCGCGACGCCTGCCTTATTCCAGTCAGTGCGCATGGTACCAATCCTGCCTCGGCAGTGATGGCTGGTATGCGCGTTGTCCCAGTCGCATGCGATGATGACGGCAATATCGACATCGCCGATTTGCGCATGAAGGCGGCCGAGTGCGGCGATGCTTTGGCGGCACTGATGGTAACCTACCCCTCGACACATGGGGTGTTTGAGACTCATATCCGTGAGGTGTGTAACATTGTCCACGCTTCCGGTGGCCAGGTCTATTTGGACGGCGCCAACCTAAATGCGATGGTCGGGTTCTGCCGACCGGCCGAATTCGGAGCTGACGTCTGCCACCTAAACCTGCACAAGACCTTCTGCATTCCGCATGGTGGCGGCGGTCCCGGCATGGGGCCCATCGGCGTTGGGAAGCATCTGGTCCCGCATTTACCGGGCGACCCACTCACTGGTGAAGACGGTGCCGTCTCGGCCGCCCGCTACGGCAGTCCGCTCATTCTCCCCATCACTTGGGCCTACATCGCGATGATGGGTGCCGCAGGGCTGCGCGAAGCGACGCAGGTCGCTATCCTCAACGCCAATTACGTCGCGCAGCGTCTGGGCGACGCATATCCTGTCCTCTACACCGGCGCTGGCGGCCATGTCGCACACGAGTGTATTCTTGACACGCGAGAGATGCTAGCCAATGCAGGGCTAACGGTTGATGATGTCGCCAAGCGGCTCATAGATTACGGCTACCACGCGCCGACGATGAGCTTCCCGGTGCCAGGGACACTGATGGTCGAGCCGACCGAGTCCGAGAGTCGTGCTGAGCTGGACCGCTTCTGCGACGCAATGCTCGCGATTCACGCTGAAATCGTGGCAGTCACTGACGGCAGTCTCACCCCTAGCGATAGCTCACTGTGCAACGCGCCGCACACAGCCGCTACCGTAACAGCCGATGTATGGAATCGCACCTANNCGCGCGAACAGGGGGCCTTCCCGGCGAAGTGGCTGCNCNATCACAAGTACTGGCCACCGGTCGGTCGTATCGACCAGGCNTGGGGTGACCGCAACCTTTCGTGCAGTTGTCCCGATGACTGGGCGGAANAGGTTTAGCTGCGTCCCGGCTGACGCACTATGACTNTGCGCATGTACGGCACTGCTTGGTGCGGCGACTGCCACCGCGCCAAGGCATGGCTGGANGGNGNGAANATNTCGTACGAGTTCCTCGATATCGAGAGCGACGATGCGCTCCGCGACCGCGCCGTTGCACTCAACGACGGTTTCCAGCGCGTGCCAGTGCTAGAGTTCGACGACGGCAGCGTGTTGGTCGAGCCGACTAACGAACAATTGGCAGCGAAGCTGGNCNCNTAGGGCGCAAGCCGNCACTCTGCCAGCTTTGCTGCCGGGGCGCGCTTGTTGAAAATCGAGTGAAAAAAACGATAGCCTTTTTATGGCGCAATCTTCGTGTGCCGGCGGGCAAATGCTATATATCTCGATAGCGCAGTCCCGACGGAGGCAAATGATGTCAACCCCGACCCGCGCCCTGCTGCTGGCCGCCCTAGTACTGGGCAGTTCGCTCTTTATCTTCAGTCCGCAGGCCGAAGCGCAGACGACGCCAGTCGCGTTTTCTATGACTTTCTCTGACGCATCAGTGAAACTGGACGTACGTCCCGGTGCCTCTGGTGTCGGCTGCACTTCGCTGCAGGTTAGTAATGAGGGTGCCGCCAATATTGACGTTGATGTACAGATATCTGGTGGGGGNGTGACCATTTCCCCATCGGCCGTTTCGGTGACCCTCGCTGCCGGCGCCAGTATTACTGTGCCGGTATGCGCCATTGCCAGCGTCCGGGCCGGCTACAAGAACGTGGACGTGCAGGCGACCGGGCAGGGGTCGGAGACAACAACTCACCTTAACCCTCAGACCAAGTACGCAGGTTTCACGGCGCAGATTGAGCAGTATGCACGACTCTCCATCCGCGCCGACCAGCCCTTCCAGCGGGTCGGCCCCGGTAAGGAATTCCCTCTCACTTTCACCGTCCTGAACTATGGNAACCACGTTGATACCATTCTGGTCGAGGTGGTCAACCANGAGTCGCTNGANGAGGCTGGCTTCATNGTNGCNCTCTCGCAGCCGCAAATTGAGATTGACAGTCAGGGTGAGATGCAGGTCCCCCTCCAAGTCCGCACCCCCCGTGGCACAGCCATTGGTTGGTTCAATGAGTACCACACGGTTATCATGAAGGCGTCAACCACGCTGGCGGGCGAGACCGAGGCGCGCTCTATCACNGCGACCCTCTGGGTCCGTGGAGTATTCCTGCCCGGTTTCGAGTCTGGCTTTTCAATGCTGGNGCTNGCCCTNGTCGCGACCGCACTNGCNCGGATGAAGCGCGACNACGAGTAATNNTNCTNGNGANAGNCCCGGCTATNATGGGTGACNATTCCAAGANNTNCGAGTTTGCCTGTGGCGTNNTCCTNTTCCGCGGTGANNGCACGCTGCTGCTNCGCCATACCGAGGGGCACTGGGCACCACCAAAGGGACGCGTTGAGTTCGGTGAGGCTGAACTGGAAGCGGCGCNGCGCGAATTACGGGAGGAGACNGGNCTGCANGANATCGNNGTTNTNGAGGGTTTCNGCCANGAAATCAGCTACCTCAAGCNACGTGACAGCACTGAAATCCCAAAGNGTGTCCTCTTCTTCCTCGCCGAATCCCTGTCAGGCGATGTGCAGCTGAGCGACGAGCACACCGCTTTCGACTGGCTGGAATGGGACGNGGCGTTCGTGCGCGCCACCCATGATACAACGCGTGAAGCACTTATTGCAGCNCGTGAATTCCTACATCGGCAGCTTTAATGTCTNNAACTAACGCAGGGGGCGCATGCAGNCGCTGAACCGCCGNGANCAGATGCAGGCCCTCCTCGCCGTCATTGGGCTGTNGCTGGTCGGCTTCGCGCTCTTCTACGGTGGCAGCGCGGCGACGGTCGCGCTCATCTCTGCGGCCGGTACCTTCTGGCTGGCGTTCGGCAACCCCAGCACGGCGACCACNCCGCAGGCACTGCTCGAGCGTGTAAGCAACGTAGTGGCCCACGAGTTGGACCGTGCCGANAGCTGGCTCTGCGNGCAGGTGGGTGCCGAGAAGAAGGGCGATCGCACCATTGTCGGAGTAGCATTCAACTTCATGCTGGTGATGGCGGTGGTGCTACCGGCAGACCTGCTGTTCCAGCACATGACNCGCGGCGAGAACTCGCTACTGCTTTACCAGAAGTTCCTGACTTGGTTTGTCTGGGTAATCGAGAGCGCCTTCGGTATCGAGGTTACTATCGGTGGTAGCAATGGAACGCTGCTGCGGTACGAGGAGATAATTGACCTGGAAATTGTCAGTACCTGTACCGGTCTACACGAAACCTTGTTCNTGGGGTTGCTAATCCTTTGCTTCCGAGGTGTGAAGCCGCTGGTGCGCGTNCGCTGGGCCGCGTATGCAGCCATGTTTATCTTTTTTGAGAACGCNCTGCGTATCATCACCGCCTACCCCCTCATCATGAAGTACGGTTTCGCAACTTGGGACAAGGTGCACTATTTCTGGTGGCAGACTGGTCAGTACGCACTCATTATGGCGCTNTTCGTGCTGTGGGTGCTTACTATCGGCGGCCGCTCTGAGAACCGCAGCCGTGCCAACTCCGCCTAGCNCGGNGGGATGAGATGCCCCATCTTGTTCGACTTTGTGTTTAGNTAGTCTTGATTCTCCGCCTTCGGTGTTATAATATGTGGCTCCCGCCGCACCGNAAGGCCTGCCTCGCGCAGCGCTTCAATCTTGGCAGGGTTATTGGTCAGCAGCGCCGTCTTGCCCACACCGAGAGACCCTAGGATGGTGACCGCGTCTCCATACTGCCGCATTTCACCGCTGAAGCCCAGCTTTTCATTGGCCTCGACCGTGTCGAGGCCGTCGTCCTGCAGGTTGTAGGCGTGAAGCTTGTTCACCAGCCCGATGCCCCGTCCTTCCTGCCTCAGGTATATGATGACGCCATGGCCCGCCTCGGCGATTCGTTCCATCGCNAGGTCGAGCTGCTCTCCGCAGTCACAGCGGTCGGAGTGGAATACGTCGCCCGTAAGACATTCCGAGTGGATGCGCACTAGGACTTCACCCTCCATGTCGCCCAGCACCAGNGCGATATGCTCGCGGTTGGCCGTCTCACCGGGGAAGGCAATGATGCGGAACTCTCCGAAGCGGGTCGGAAGTCGCGCCGCCGCCAGTGCATCGTCCTCGCACGGTTCCGCCATCGGCGCGACACCCAGCGGTCAGTTTTATTACTTGCTCACGACGAGCAGTTTGCGCCCGTCCTCTTCCGAGTCGGAAATCAGTGTGTAGTTACGTCGCCTTATGACAGTCAGGATGTCTCGTTTCGAGTCTTCTGCCTCCCAGCACACCTGGAGTTCCTCACCGGCTGGTAGTGGCATCAGCGCACGCATCATCGCCATCACGGCTTGCGTGCATTGCAATCCCCTCACGTCAACCTCCTTCAGGTTACCGCCTCCACCAAGTCATTAGCAGGAGAAGCTCGAACCACAGCCACAACTTTCACTAGCGTTCGGGTTCTCGACCTTGAAGCCAGATCCACTCACAGATTGTACGTAGTCAACTTGCATCCCCGCCACCAGTGGCAGGTCCTGCCGCCCGACAACTAGTCGGATACCGCCCGACACGAATTCCTCATCCCCCGGCTGCCCATCAGAATCAAGGCTTAAGCCATACTGCATGCCGGCGCAACCACCCGGAAAGACCGCGATACGTAGCGCCATATCCTGTTTGTCCTGCGCTTCCATCGCGCGCTGCAGTTCGGCGGCGGCAGCCTCAGTCACCGTAATCGGTGCCTTGTCCGATTCAAGTGCAGTCTCAGAGCTGGTGTCCATGTTCGGTGTGTGACTCCCCGCGGCAGTATTAGTGTTTGCGCTACTCATTCGCTCGTCGCCCCCTGCTCACCATGAAGCGCGGCTCGCAAGGTGTGCCACGCCAGCGTGGCGCACTTCACTCGCGTTGGGTAGTCGCGAATTCCGCCAAAGGCCCCGAGCTTGCCGAGATCGTCCGGCGATTCATCGCCGGTCGCGAGCGCGTGAAATTTTGCGAATAACTCATCCAACTCATCTTTATCAAGGCCTTTCACGGCGTCGGTCATCAGGCTTGCTGACGCAGTTGAGATAGCGCAGCCGCTGCCTTCGAAGGCGACCTCTGCCACCCTGCCATCCATGAGCTGCAACTGCAGCTGTAGTTGGTCGCCGCAGAGTGGATTGTGTCCTACCGCAGAGTGCGTCGGCGCTTCCAGCGCACCACGGTTGCGCGGGCTGCGATTATGGTCCAGGATGAGCTGCTGGTAGAGCTCTGACAGGCTCATGCAAAGAGCTCCTGTGCCTCGCGTAGTGCTTTGCAGAGCGGAACAATTTCTGCACGATAATTATATAAACCAAAAGAAGCGCGTACAGTCGCTGGCACGCCATAGAACGCCATTACCGGCTGCGCGCAGTGGTGACCGGTGCGCACCGCGACACCGTACCGGTCCAGTACCGTACCGATGTCGTGGGGGTGGACTCCTTCGATTACGAACGAGAGCACGCTCGCCTTGGCGTCCGCGGTGCCGATGAGTCGCACGCCCTCGATTGCCGCTACCGCGTCAGTTGCGGCTGTCAGCAGCTCTCGCTCGTGCGCGACGATTGCATCGAGCCCGATTCCCGCTAGGTATTCGACCGCTGCCCCGAGCCCAATTGCGCCGGCGATGTTCGGCGTCCCCGCCTCGAACCGTAGTGGTGGCGGCGCGAACTCGGTCTTCTCAAAAGTGACGGAGCGAATCATGTCGCCACCTCCTTGCCAGGGGGCCATTCCCTCTAGATGGGCTGAACGACCCCAGAGCACACCGATTCCAGTGGGTCCGTAGAGTTTGTGACCCGAGAGCGCGTAGAAATCAACCCCCAGTTCACACACGTTGACTGACAGGTGCTGGACTGCCTGCGCGCCATCGACCAGCACCGGGATTCCGCGCGCGTGCGCCATCTCTGTGATTTGCGCGATTGGATTGACGGTGCCCAAGGCATTTGAGACGTGTGTCAGAGCTAGCAGTTTTGTCCGCGGCGTTAGCAGCGTCTCTAGCTCATCGAGCAGTAGTTCACCCGCCTGTGACATTGGTGCGACGCGCAATTTTGCACCAGTGGCTTCGCACGCAAGTTGCCACGGNACGATGTTGGCGTGGTGTTCCATCGCCGTAATTAGTACTTCATCGCCCTTGTGCAGCTGTGGTCGCAAGAATGCGTTCGCAACGAGATTGATGCCCTCGGTCGCGCCACGCACGAAGACTATTTCGTTTGCCTCAGCGCCCAGGAATTGTGCAATCTTCGCGCGCGCTCCTTCATAGGAATCGGTCGCGCGCTGGCTCAGAGTGTGGACACCACGGTGGACATTGGAATTATCCTCGCGGTAGAACTTGTCGAGCGCANCAAGTACAACCTTGGGCTTGTGCGTCGTCGCGGCGTTGTCAAGATATATGAGAGGCCGATCGTGCACTTCCTGTTGCAGCGCCGGGAAATCGGCGCGCAGTTCCGCAATGTTCACGCCGCCTCCGCCAGCATCACCGGTAGCCGCGCAATGACAGCTTCCGTCAGTTCGTCGCGCAGAGATTCATCGGTGATACGTCGTACGATTTCGGCGGCAAACGAGTCGACCAGCATCCTTCGCGCTTCGTCGTAGGCGAGGCCGCGCGACCGCAGGTAGAATAGCGCTTCACGGTCAAGCTGGCCAACGGTCGCGCCGTGAGTGCACTTGACATCGTCGGCGTAGATTTCCAGCTCAGGTTTGGTATGGATAATCGCGTCATCGGTCAGTAACAGGTTCTGGTTCGATTGCTGCGCGTCGGTGCGCTGCGCGTCAGGATGCACATGCACGCGACCGTTGAACACCGCACTCGCCTTGCCGCCGAGGATGCCGCGGTAGGTTTCGCGGCTGTCGCAGTGTGGCACTACGTGCTCGATGGTAGTGTGGTTATCGACGTGCTGCTCACCGTCGGCCAGGTAGAGTCCGTTCAGCTGCGCCTCAGCGCCGCTACCAAGCAAGTGGAATTGGAGATCGTTGCGCACCAGTCGCCCACCAAAGGTAAGTGAGTGGCTCGTGACGAGCGAATCGCGCTGCTGCCGCACCTCGACGCAGCCGATGTGGACGTCGTTGGAACCATGGTGGATGCGCAGGTGCTCTACGCAGCTGCCGCTCCCGACCGAAATTTGCGTCACTGGCAGGCAGGTGCCGCTGTCGGTGCGGTAGCGCTCGACCAGTGTCAGCCGTGTGTTTTCGCCGACAACAACCAGCAGTCGCGGCACAGCCAGACCAGAGGTAGTTGTAATTGTCAACTGCAATACACCATTAGTCGTCGCGTTATCCTCGACTTCGACTAACACACCGTCGCGTAGAAGTGCCGTATTGAGCAACCGAAATGGCTGTTTCATCTCCGCCTCGGCAGCTAGTAATGACGCTGCAACGTTGGCCGCTTCTTCCAGCGGTCGCACGTGCACACCGGCCGGCGTGTCAACCTCGATTACCGGTCGCAGCAGTTTCAGCTCCTGCTGCGCCAGAAAATGTGTGTCGGTGTATCGCCAGCGCTCGTCGCGTGTTGACGGCAACCCTCGCTCCAGGAAATGTGCGCTGGCTGCACTGCGCAGCGCAGCTAGTTCTGGTGGGCCATCGGCAGATGCAAGCAGTGCTTTCCAGTCCATCTATGCCGCCTGTGCAACAATATGGTCGTAGCCCTGCTCTTCAAGGTCGAGCGCTAGCTGCTGGTCGCCTGAGCGCACGATGCGTCCATCCACGAGTACATGCACGAAGTCGGGTACGACGTAGTTGAGCAGCCGCTGGTAATGCGTCACCACAATCATGGCATTGTCGTCGCTCCGCAGTGAGTTTATGCCGTTGGCGACGACGCGCAGCGCGTCGATGTCCAGACCGGAATCGGTCTCGTCCAGCACGGCGAGTCGCGGCTCCAGTACAGCCATCTGGAAGATTTCGTTGCGCTTTTTCTCGCCGCCCGAGAATCCATCGTTAACTGGGCGGTTCAATAGCTCATCATGCAGGTTGAGCAGTGCCATACGATCTTGGATGAAGGTCAGGAATTCGAAGGCGTCTAGCTCCTGTTCTCCGCGCGCACGGCGTTGTGCATTAAGGGCAGAGCGCAGGAAGTAGCTATTGCTAACACCAGGAATTTCGACGGGATACTGGAAAGCCATGAAGATGCCGGCGCAGGCGCGTTCCTCCGGGGCGAGTTCGAGCAGGTCTTTCTCGTCATACTCGACTGACCCACTGCTGACCTCGAATTGCTCGCGTCCCGCAATAATCTGTGCTAGTGTGCTTTTGCCGCTACCGTTAGGCCCCATAATGGCGTGCACCTCGCCCGCGTTGACGGTAAGGTCAATCCCCTTCAGGATAGTCTTGCCATCGATGCCGGCTTTCAGGCTGCTGATTTCGAGCATCAGCCGACACTCCCCTCGAGNGAGACTTCGAGCAGCTTCTGCGCCTCGACCGCAAACTCCATCGGCAGCTCGCGGAAGACCTCCTTGCAGAAACCGTTGACAATCAGGTTGATACTGTCTTCCAGCGAGATTCCGCGCTGCTGACAGTAGAAGAGCTGGTCCTCACCAATCCTGGATGTGGATGCCTCGTGCTCAACGTGAGCTGAACTGTTCTGCACGTCCAAGCACGGAAAGGTGTGCGCGCCGCACTGCTCGCCGATGAGTAATGAGTCGCATTGCGAATAGTTGCGTGCGCCCTCGGCTTTCTTTAGAATCTTTACCTGCCCGCGATAGGAGTTCTGCCCCCGCTGAGCCGAAATGCCCTTGCTGATTATGGTAGAGCGAGTGTTGCGGCCAATGTGGATCATCTTGGTCCCAGTGTCTGCCTGCTGTCGCTTGGCGGAGAGTGCAATCGAATAGAATTCGCCGATAGAGTTATCGCCCTGCAGAATGCACGATGGATACTTCCAGGTAATTGCCGAGCCAGTTTCGACTTGTGTCCATGAAATCTTAGAGTTGCTGCCGCGNCAAGCGCCACGCTTAGTAACGAAATTGAAGATACCTCCGACACCATCTTCGTTGCCGGGATACCAGTTCTGAACGGTTGAATACTTTATATTTGCGTCGTCGAGCGCGACTAGCTCCACAACGGCGGCGTGCAGTTGGTTTTCGTCACGCATCGGCGCGGTGCATCCTTCCAGGTAGCTGACGCAGCTGTCTTTGTCTGCAATGATGAGCGTACGCTCAAACTGCCCAGTCTTTGCAGCGTTGATACGGAAGTAAGTCGAAAGCTCGAGCGGGCACTGTACCCCCGTCGGAATATAGGCAAACGAACCATCGGTGAAGACTGCGCTGTTGAGGGCTGCAAAGAAGTTGTCGGAGCGCGGCACAACCGAGCCGAGATACTTGCGTACCAGCTCGGGATGCTCCTGCACCGCCTCGCTGAACGAGCAGAAGATGACACCCTGCGCAGCGAGCTGGTCCTTGAAGGTAGTCGCGACGCTCACGGAATCGAACACTGCGTCCACCGCGACTCCTGCCAGTTTTTCGCGCTCGTGGAGGGGGATGCCCAGCTTCTCGTAGGTCGCAATTAGCTCTGGATCCACATCATCCAGTGACTTAGGACCATCGGCACTCGATTTTGGGGCAGAGTAATAGACGATGTCTTGGTAGTTGATAGGGTCGTATTCGATATTGGCCCAGTGTGGCTCCTCCATCGTGAGCCAGTGGCGGTAAGCCTCCAGCCGCCATGTAGTTAGCCACTTCGGCTCGCGCTTGCGCTTGGAAATGAAGCGAATAACATCCTCGCTCAGGCCGGCCGGGACCGTGTCAGTTTCAACGTCGGTGACGAATCCAAATTGGTAGTCACGTTCAGCGTATTCACGCAGCATCTCTGTCTCGGAATTCACGCCTNGACACCTCCCAGTGGAACTAGTGGCAGCGCGAGCGACGGCTGCGCCATGTCGGCCAGCGTTACTGTTTCGAGTGNGTTCCGCACGGCGAGCGAAACGGTCTGCCACGGCGCCTCGACGGCGCAGTNATCCTCCAGGGCGCAGCTGCAGACAGTATTGGAGCACTCGGTCAGCGCAATCGGTCCCTCCAGCGCCTCGACCAGTCGCGCCACTGGGATAGTCTCGGCAGGCTGTGCCAGGCTGTAGCCGCCAGCGGCACCTCGCGTTGAAGTAAGGATGCCACTGCGCGCCAGCTGCTTCAGCAGTCGCGTCACTGTCGGTTGCGGGACATGTGTATCTTCAGCAATTTCGCGCGCAGTGTGGAGNCGCTCCGACTCCTCCTTGGCGATGCGNACAGCAATAACGATACCGTAGTCTGTCAGCTTGTTGATTCGTATCACACGACACACCTTACAGAGACTAATTTGCACTAAATCAGTCCTATATAAAATTTCTGTCAATATTGGTCGTGACGGCATGTTTATATCGCACCCGAATACAGAGGTATACATGCTCACAGTCACCGAGCAGGCTGCTGCCCATATCCAGCGGCTGGCCGATGGTGCTGCTCCACGGCTGCGCGTTCGCGTTATCGGTGGTGGCTGCTCTGGTATGCAGTATGACTTGCAGCTGGCCACAGAGCCGGTTGAGGGTGATGCCGAAGTCGAAGCACACGGCGTAACAGTAAGCGTTGACTCCCGTTCGGAGCCGTTGCTGGCGGAGGCGACGCTCGACTATATCGACCCGCTCACGGGCGGTTTGACCCGTTCAGGGTTGATGCTGCATAACCCCAAGGCGGAAGCGACTTGCGGTTGCGGCGAATCGTTTGCNATCTGAATCCATGACACTGACGCTCGATGAAGTCCGGCACGCTATCGTGGCGCGCGAGAATCCCACGCTCACCGCGGCGGAGGTAGAGCTGCACGCNGNGACAGTGCATCGCATTCTGGAACTGAAACAGCAGCACGGNGTNGTTATCCTNGGTCATAACTACATGGAACCNCTGGTCTACGGCCTTTCNGAAAAAATTGAGCAGGGTGACTCGCTCGGCCTGAGCCGTTCCGCCGCAGAAACCGAAGCGGAGTTCATTATCTTCAACGGNGTNCGCTTCATGGCCGAGACCGCCAAGATTCTCAGCCCTGAAAANCGGGTNCTAATTGCTGACCGGGAGGCGGGCTGCTCGCTCGCTGACAATTTCGGCGCCACTGAGGTGCAGCAAATACGCGCCGCCCACCCTGGCGTTCCTGTTATGATATACGTCAATTCCTACGCTGAGGCGAAGGCGGAGTGCGATGTTTGCTGCACATCGGCCAACGCTGCACACATTGCTCTGGCACTGCCGGGCGACGAGCTGATTTTTGTCCCTGACCTGTTTTTTGCGCAGAATCTTGAAGAGGAGTTA
>PCBV01000044.1 GCA_002731905.1 Methanobacteriota archaeon | reverse complement strand
AGTTGCGGTTGAAGGTTACACACAACGGTACCGATTCAGTGTTGGAGACACTGATGATCTATGTCCAGCCACCCAACCAGGAGCCGTCGCACTCGATTACTATCTCACCCCCCTCGCTGGGCGGCTCACGCTACTACCAGCACCAGAACCTGACCTTCACCGCTGAAGCGAGTGACTCAGACGGCTTTGTCACGGATTACGCTTGGTGGTTCGAAGACGCGTTGGTCTCAACTTCCCCAAGCTGGATTCACAGCTTCGCAACCCCAGACGCCTGGTATCATGTCAAGCTGAACGTGCAGGACAATGACGGCGCCTGGAGCGGGAACAAGACAAAATCGGTTTACATAGAAGCCAATACACCGCCTACGGTATCAATTTCAATTAATCTGGAACAGCCGCGAGTGGGTGACACACTCCAGTTGAGCGGCAGCGCCAGCGACAGCGAGGGCTACGTAGAGTTCTGGGAGTGGTACCTCGACGGCGTGCTGGCAGCACAGACGCAGGACCTGACACTGGTGCTAAACGCAACCGGTAATCACACCGTCACATTGCACGCGTACGACGACGGCGGCCTGATGGGGCAGAAGTCCTCCAGCTTCAGCGTGCTTGCACCGGACACCAGTGAAGAGAAGTGGCTCTCGGTTAAGGTCAGTCCATACGCAGCGGACGTAGGTGCACCATTCACCATCGACCTGCGTAATACCACCGGCCCAGTTCTGGAGTTCGAAATCAACTATGGTGGCGAAATAATCATTGTCAACGGTATCAGTGACCGACTGGTGGAGGTAAGCTTCGACCAGGCAGGTATCCAGTTCATTGACGTCGAGGTGAGCTGGAGCGACGGCACCCCNTTTGACGGGTCACGCGACTCTTTCAGTACCGAAGTCACGGTTACGGAGTCTGCGNGCNNCGGTGATGGAGATGGANNCGATGANGACGNCANCGGCCTGCCCGGCCCCGGCCTGNTAGCGGCGCTGGNNGGACTAGGGCTNGCNGCGCGCCGGCGTCAGAGATAGACCTTCGCTTCNTTCAGCCGCCAGGTCTGCCACAGCAGCCAGCCGCTCATGAACAGCTCCGCCCCCGCTAGTGCCACGAAGAGTGGGCGATGCGCATCTGGTTCGTCGTCCGCCTCCTCCCAGCTGACGATGACCCACAACTGTTCNTGCTCGCTGCTACCGTCATAGTAAGTGGCAGTGCAGGTAACGCCGTACGCCCCCGCGGCGTGGAGNATCTGCGTCACGTTTGTCGAGTCGTTCCAGCGGCTGCCCGGTCCCGTCAGGTCNCGGCCGAAGTCCCATTCGACGCTGGCATTAGCCGGCACCACCGCGACAAACTCGACATTTGTTCCTGATTCCACTACTGTCAGNCGCTCTTCNCCGTTGACACTAGTCTCAAATTCAGCTGCAGCAGCCGGAAGCAGCAGGAAGAGCAGCAGCAGTCCGCTACAGCTGGACCTGCCCATACTCGCTGGAGAGCTTGCGCGCTTCACGCTGGCGGCACTCAGTACAGAATAACTCCCCGTCGACCACNTTCAGTCGATCGCGGCAGCCACTGCATCGCGCGCCGACAACACCGTCGCGTCCTTTNTTGGTGTTGAGCTTCAGTGCCGGCTTCGTTTCGTCAACTTCGGCCTGCACTAGGTCGTTAACACAGTAGACTTCGTTGATGTCGGAGACGTAATCCTCAGACATGCGTGCNATGTGCAGCGTGCCCATAATCCAAGTGCCGACTTGCCGTGCCTTCCCCTTTACACGTACTACCTCGATAGTCGCCATCGATTCACGTATTGAATGGACGCGTCCCAGCACCTGCTCACCAGCACTGATTTCGAGAGGNACAGANACNACTGGCTTCACCCGCANNTCAGTGTTCTGNTCGTCACGTACCAGCTCNCCAGTCAGCGCCGCGAAAAGCTCGCCATTGCGCTCGTAAACNCCNGGACCGGGCACNTACTCCATCGCGCTNGCCAGCCGGTCGCCGGGNAGGGTNAGGNTCATCGCGCGCCGACCGGGTGCAGGTGATAAAGGATTCCCTCGACCGTTTCCTGCTCGAGCGCATGGTGAGGCATGGTNTTCTCCAGTTCCAGTGGCACTGACCACGCAGCCGTTACGGAGCCACCCTGCTGCGCNACGAAGCGACGGATGAAGCGGTCNGTAGTCGCTGGCTGGATGGACCANACNCTNCCGGCTGTCGCNAGNGCANGCTNGAGAAACGGNCNNTCNGCNCCNGGCCGTTGNGCNCCCCANGGNGGNTTCATGATGACNGTGTCGACGNGNTTNGACCANTTTTCGACTGGTTCGCAGCGCCACTCTATCTCCAGCTNCGNGTCAATCGCAGTTTGNCGCGCGACCGCCAGCGGCGCCTCGTCCAGCTCNACTCCCACTACNTCGGCGCCGAGGAANGCCGCGCCGAGCGCCAGNCGGCCGGTACCGCATCCGAGGTCCGCCACGCTTCCGGCGAGGTCACCTGCCTGCCAGGCGCGTTCCAGCAGCTCCANGGCAATGCTGGGCGGCGTAGGGTACTGNTCCAGCTCGCGCTGAGGGTCGGGGAAGNCGGGGACGGAGCGCAGTAATTGATCAAGTACCTTGCGTGGGAAACGGGTCAACCTTTCATCCAGCGACCCGTTCTAAACTCCATAATACGTCCTTGCTNATGCATCTCCTNGATGTATTTNTCGCTTCGGTCATGTGATAAACCTAACNCACTTTCAAGATGATCAAGAATNTCGTTCAGGTCAACGCCTTCNGTGCCCGCATTCTTNNTAACGAATTGNANGATTAGTGNNCNNGGGTCNTCAGNNNTCTTGACGCTGNTNNNTGGTNTAGCNAGGTNNNGNCANAANCNNTATCTCCACGCAANGTAATGGTGAGGAACATAGTCATCATNTNGATGGCGCGCTCGGCGTGTTCGATCCCAACNGTGTCTGAGAGATGCATGCGCGCGTCCGCCTCNGCCAACCGGATTAGCGACTCGAGTTGCCGTGGGGTAATCGGNAANACCCTCCGNTCNTCANNCTCACCGNGTTCCTGATACGACCTTCGCATTGCGGTGTAGTGGTCCTGCAATTTGTGTTGTGCTTGCGTAGTCATCACTGGCCGCATTTTGCGCGCATGGCCAACATATAGCCGTAGTAGGTCATGCGGAATCGCCGGTTGTAGCTCGCGCTCTTCCAGCTCTGTATCCTTACCACTACCCATCATCTCCCCAGCGCGATGTGACTCGAGCATCCGCTCCGCCAGTTTGTTATCACGTTCTTCGTCGGGTACGTCGCTGATGATGAAAAAAATATCGAAGCGGCTCAGTAGCGTTATTGGCATGTTAACCTGTGGAGCCAGTGGGCGGGTCATTTCGAAGCGACTCCTCTTGGGATTGGCTGCTGCAAGCAATGAACACTTCGCGTGCAGCTGAGCACTGATACCTGCCTTGGCAATAGTCACAGTTTGTTGTTCCATCGCCTCGTGCATCGCCGAGCGGTCATCCTCATCCATCTTGTCAATCTCGTCGATACACGCTAACCCGCCTGAGGCGAGTACAAGCGTACCAGCTTCAAGCGTCCATCGCCCCTCGCCGAACTCATCGCGTACCGCAGCGGCGGTAAGGCCGGCCGCTGACGATGACTTTCCGGTCGCCATTACGCCGCGCGGGGCGAGCCTTGCCGCAGCGCGCAGCAGTTGTGACTTGGCGACACCAGGGTCCCCCATCATCAGCACATGGATATCGCCTCTGATACGAGCACCATCCGGGAGCTTTTTGTCTACGCCGCCGAAGAGTTGCACTGCAATGGCCTCTTTCTGCCAAGTCATACCGAAAATCGAGGGTGCAATGGAGTTAGTGATGCGGTCACGCAGGTCGAGATTGCGTGAAAGCTCCAGAATTTGTTCCATTTCCTCATCTGTAGGTTCCAGAGCCTCCGCTTCACCTTCTCGCTCGTCAATTGAATTAGCGTAGAGGAAGATGTCAAATTCGGTCCGCGGCATTCTCATGGCATACTGGGCGCGTGTTCGCAAGACACCCACGACCGCAATTCGGTCTCCGGGACGAGCCTGCGCAGCGAGAGAGCTTTCGACAAAGACTGTGAGCCTCTCTGGCTGTGCACCCGGTGGCAGGTCCTCGGGGAATTCTTGTATTTCCAGTTTGTGCGAATCGATGAACTGTGATTTCTTCTCACGTAACTGGAACTCATCACATTTGCACCCTTCGCTAACGCATTTCTTTGGCTCGCGTAGCGTAAAGAAGTCTTGGATGACATGCTGTGGGTGTCGCTCCCAGCTACACTCGAAAAATCCCACTTCCATACGAGGGCGCACTGGCAGCGACTTGCGCACNAGCCCCCTCACCTTGACCATTCGGTAGAGGTGCTCCTTGCGTAGGTCTCGTATTTCCTCTTGAAAGAGTTTNTCTGGAATCTCGAGCGGAGCGACGTCAAGCGAGATTTCAGTGCGGTGTTCCTTGAGGACGTGCTCCTGTGCCTCGTCGCTGATAAACTCTTTGACAACATCACGCGCTGCCTTCAGGGTGTTCTCAAGATTCCAGAGCAGATTGTTCGAGAGCCGAGGATGGAAATCTGTGACGTCCTCCCAGGTTACGTAGACCGCCTTCTCGCCCTTGGGGTAGGCTTGCGCCACGGATTCAATCTGGTCACCATAGGTTGGTACAGCTTCCAGGTTGAGACCACTCCCGCCACACTTGGGGCACTTATGTTCGCCAGAATGTGCAGCGACTGCCGGAGCAAGTACGCCCCCTTCGCAGCTAGGGCAGCGTGGTATCGGCCTGCGCGTGCCATTGCTGTCAATTGGTCGGAAACGGGTGTCCTGGAAGAACGAGCGCCAGAGCTCGACAAGTTCACCATCAGGTATGTCGGAAGACAAGGACCCGGCCCATGGTAACGGCCGTTAAAACTCTATCCGAGTCATCCGCCGAAAATGCGTCTTAGGAACCCTTTCGGCTTCTGTGCTTCGATGTCTGCCAGTACCCCGATACGGGCATCCCGGGCTGCCTTGAAATTGGGATTAATCTCCAGTGCCTTACCGAACGCTTCCAACGCGCCCGGCAGGTCACTCTGTGTTTTCCAGAGCACGGTGCCGCGGTTGTTCCAGGTGTCTACAACATGTGCGTTAATTTCCAGCGCGTTGTCGAATGCTTCTAGCGCTTCCGCAGGGCGCTTGAGCCGGTAGAGCAGTACGCCGCGGTTGCGGTGGAGAGTGTCGTCTTTCGGGTGTGTCTCGATGGCGTGATCGCACACTTGTAGCGCTTCCTCCAGTTTTCCCCCCTCCATCAGCACTACCACCAGATCGGTGTGTGCCTCCTTGAAGTCGTGTTGCGTTGCAATCGCCTGTTCGTAGCATTTACCAGCGTCATCGAGCTTCTTCAGTAGCTGCAGCGACTGTCCTTTGTTGTACCACGCCTCAGCGTCCTTGGAATTGATGCGCAGTAGTGCGTTCCAGCACTTGTCTGCCTGCCCGTACTTCTTCAGTTTGGTCAGCAGTACTCCAAGTGCCTTCCAGGTCTCTGTATCCTTTGGTCTCCGCTGGGTCGCCATTTGGTAGGCCTTGATTGCATCTTCGTAGTCGCCGAAGACCTCGAGCACGTCCCCTTTTCCCTTCAGCGCCTCAGCGTTGTCCGGCCGTGACATGAGTACCGCTTCGAAGGTGGTGCGGGCTCCGTCTATGTCACCATGCATGAATTGCACTTTCCCCAACTCTATTTTCATTGGTATGTTTTTGGGGCTGTTGCGCAGCCCACCCTCGAGCAAGTTGGCTGCCCCCTCAAGGTCGCCATCATAGAGCAGCCGGGCGAGTCGCTTGCGCCAGTCGGCTTCAGCCATGTTTCAGATTGGGGTGAAAGTGAAGACTCGTGTATCCTCACCCACCATTTCCTCCTTGACACTATAAGGGTGTTGCATGATTCCCTTCAGCATCCCTGCCAGACAGCCAGATGTAAAGTTGCAGGGGTGTGCAATTCCAATTACGTTTACCTCGAGCAGGTTTTCTACTTTGCAGATTACCTGTTCGGAGTCAGCCTCAAGGACGAACAGATGCCCCAGTCCAGCCTCGGCCCAAGCCTGATTGAGTAGTGCGTCTATCTGCCCAGTATCTTCGTAGTAGTTGGCTGCGAGGTTCTCACCAATCGACTCGCCGCACCGGAAAAATACCTTTGGCCCCTCAACCTCGCCTAATCCATCTATCAGTTCTTTCCACAGCGTCTTCAGGAAACTGCTGGGAAGAATCAGGACATCTGCTGTCTGAAGGCCTATGTCTGAGTCGTAGAAGTCTTCCATCAGGCGGCCTACTGGCTCACCCAGTAGCGTCAATCAACAGCGAAGATATATTCTGGAACGCGTCATTGACGTTACGTCCGTCCTTGGCCGAGGTAATCAGGAAAGGCGATTTCAACTGGTTGGAAACTTCCTGCATCTCCTTCTCACCGAAGAGCGCCTGATCCATCAAATCGCACTTGTTAGCAAGCAGCACTAGCGGCAATTCCCCAGTCACTTGCTTCAGGGTCTTAATCCAGTCTACCATTGACATGAGCGTCTCACGCCGAGTCATGTCACAGACAATAATCGCACCTTCGGCACCGCGGTAGTATGCTTGCTTGACGTTGCCCAGCGTCTTCTGCCCTGCGATATCCCAAATCATCAGCGTTACGTCAACATCGGGTTTCGCCCCCCCGGAGCGGAGCGCTACCTGTTTCTTGACAATTTTGGCTCCAATGGTTGTTAGATATTTGTCATCAAACGCGTCGATGACGAAGCGCCGAATGAGGCTGGTTTTGCCGACTGCTGGGTCACCCAGTACCACTATTTTTTTCGAGAATTTCTTGGCTGCCATCATGTTTCGGGAACTCCGTTTGGCGTTAGCCCCGAGTCGTATTTAAGGATTCAGAGGCGCTGGCAGTGCGGGCAGAAGTGAGTGCCCCGCTGGGCAACGACGCTGCGCTCGATGATCGTTCCGCAGCCACCACATGCTTCACCGCTGCGACGGAAGACTCGCAGCCGGCTGCGGAAGCGCCCCGGCTTGCCATCCGGACCTGCAAAGTTCTGGATGGTGGTTCCTCCCTCGGTAATGGCAGCACGCAGAATGGTGCGGATGTACCGATGCAACCGCCGTACTTCGCCGGTGGAGAGCGTGTTGGCGGTCCGCAGCGGGTGGATACGGGCAGCGTGCAAGGACTCATCGACGTAGATGTTCCCGAGGCCGGCTAGGAAGCGCTGGTTTAGCAGCAGCGGTTTCAACCGTGCCCGGCGAGGCGCCAGCATTGCGCTAAAGCGTGCAGCAGTGAAGTGGCGCGAGAGCGGCTCAGGGCCGAGATGGCCCACTACCTCGCTGGCGCGAGCGACCTGCCAGGCGCGTCCGAATTTGCGCACATCAACGAGGCAGAACCATTCATCGCCGTCTAGCTGGAAGGCGGCTGTCGTCCGCGGTGGCAGCTCGCGAACCACCACCAGCCGGCCAGTCATGCGCAGATGAATGACAAGCCAGCCGCGGTCGAGCCGCAGCAACAGGAACTTGCCGCGGCGGTCGAGCCGTACGATGCACCGACCGGTGACTACCAGTGGGGTTGCTGCGGCGCGCGGCCACGGCGTCACCGCGTCGGTGAGTGTGCGTCCAGCCAGCCGCGGCGCGAGCGCACGCCGGCAGGTCTCGACTTCGGGAAGCTCCGGCACGTGGCTGCAGGCGGGAGCGGNTTTAATCCGGCCCACCCTCGCACCGTGTGCTGAAGGTCCACAACAGCGCCAGTCGCGAGCTCGAGGAGTTCGCGCCGCGCGAGCCGGGACGCGTGCGGATGTACGTCTGCGGCCTGACGGTCTACAACGACATGCACCTGGGTCACGCGCGCAGCTACGTCTCGTTCGACGCCATACGGCGCTGGCTCGAGCACTCCGGCTACACGGTCGAGCATGTCCAGAACCACACCGACATTGATGACAAGATAATCGCGCGCGCCACCGAGGAGGGGATTGCGCTGGCTGAGCTGGCGGAGCGCTATATCGAACGGACCACTGCCGATCTGGCNGCGCTGGNCGTGCGNCCGCCGCACCACATGCCACGCGCTACCGATTANNTCGAGCAGATGGTCACGCTCATCGCGGACCTGCTGGCAAANGAGCACGCCTACGTTGCCGAACCGGCGGAGGGGGCACTGGCGCCCGACGTCTACTTCGATGTCCCGTCGGCAAGCGAGCAGTTCGGGACGCTGACCGGGCAGTCGCTGGAAGAACTTGAGGCGGGNGCACGGGTCGCGGTCGATCCGCGCAAGCNNAACCCGGCCGANTTCGNGCTCTGGAAGGGCGCCCGAGAGGGCGAGCCGAGCTGGGAGTCACCGTGGGGCCAGGGCCGTCCGGGATGGCACATCGAGTGCTCGGCGATGTCACTCACACTGCTGGGACCTCAGTTCGACATCCATGGCGGCGGCAGCGACCTGAAGTTCCCACACCACGAGTCGGAAATNCTGCAGACTGAGTGCCACACCGGCAAGCATCCGATGGTGAAATACTGGATGCACGCCGGCTTCCTGACCGTTGACAAGGAGAAGATGTCGAAGTCGCTCGACAATTTCTTCCTAGTGCGCGATGTCCTGAAGCACGCCAGCGCCGAGGTGGTGCGCTTCTATCTGCTCAATGCCCACTACCGTTCGCCAATTGACTTCAGCGACGCTGCGCTTGATGAAGCAGCATCTGCTCATGATCGGCTCGCGTCAACACTCCACCGCTACCGCGCCGCGTCTGGTGGTGACGGGCAGCCTGAGGCGCTGCGCGACTCCGTCACAACCACCAAGTCCAACTTTACGACAGCAATGGACGACGACTTCAACACTCGCGAGGCACTAGCGGCGCTCTTCGGATTGGCGCGCGAGGCGAACCGGCACGAACCTGGGACTCTTGATTCAGAACTGCGTGACGCAGTTGTCACAACATTCGAGGAGCTAGGCGGTGAGGTGCTCGGCTTGTTCGCGCCCCGCGAGACGGCGGGGCCGAGCGATGCCGAAATCGAGGCGCTGCTCGAGCAACGCAAGACGGCCCGGGATTCGAAGGAGTGGGCGGAGGCGGACCGGATACGCGATGAACTCGCGGAGCAGGGTGTCGAGGTGCAGGACACACCGAACGGCGTGCGCTGGCGGCGGATGTAGGCGGCACTAGTTTCTGGTTGCACGAAAACAGGACGGTCTGAACTACTTCTTCGCAGCCTTTTTCTTTTTTGGTGCCGCCTTCTTCTTGCTGGCAGTCT
>PCBV01000043.1 GCA_002731905.1 Methanobacteriota archaeon | reverse complement strand
GAAATTATTTTCTTCTCCTTGTAGCATGGAAGAAATTGAAAACTTAGAAGAAGAATAAAAAAATAAATTAGACTGAGGGGGCCGGATGAGGAAGATTGGACCTAGAGCAAAAAAGCATTTAATGTAGCTAGGTTGGGAGATTATGGCTGAATGTACTAAATGCAATTGTAGTGATTGTAATATGATTCAAGAAAGAGTCGTGGAATTAGAAAAATTCATGGAATATCTTTTGGAAAATCATTTTCAGTTGGTGAAAGACTGAGGGGGCCCGGGGCTCTCAGACTAAGACAAGCTGGATGAGGAAGAAGTTCTAGAGAAATAGTAGCCATAAGACGCTTCTATTCTATCTACTGAATCGGGCCCTTGCCTTGCCCTACGGATTGAATATACCTTGCAGTCCTGAATTCTATTCGCTTCCCGGCTTTCTCAGCGTATAGGTTAGCCGCTGCTTTCCGCTGCCCTTGTTATCGCGCTTGATGAACTCCACCTCACCAATCTCGGCGGTGGAGCGGACGTGGGTCCCGGCGCAGGGGCAGGTGTCCAGGCTGCCGATGGAGATTACGCGGAGGCGCCTGATTGAGGCAGGAAGCAACGAGAGATTAGAGCGCACCAGCGGGTCTTGCTCCAGCTCGGAGCGGTCCGCCTCGGTGATGGTGACTGGCATATCCTTTGCAAGGTAGCGATTAGCTTCAGCCTCGACCTCGGAGAGCTGTGCTGGTGAGAGTCGCAGCGGCAGGAAATCGAGGCGCGCTTTGTCGGTATAAAGCTGGTTGCCGACTGTGCGCGCACCGTGCATCTGGTCTACTACCGCAGAAACCAGGTGTTGTGACGTGTGCATGCGCATGTGCGCATGGCGTCGCTCCCAGTCGAGACTGCCGCTGACCTTCGTACCGACATCTGGCAGGTCACCCTCGACCATATGGCGCAGCCGGTGCTTTTTGCGCACGTCTTCTACGCTCGTTTTGCCTCCATCCCAGGCGAGGTTACCATGATCGGCCGGTTGCCCTCCACCCATTGGGTAAAATGCAGTTCGGTCCAGCTCCACGATACCGGGAAACACAGCTTCAACAGTCGCCGAGAAATCGCGCGTATAGGTGCCCTCAATCGAGGACATGTGCAGCTGCTCAGTCATAGTACCTCCAGAAACAGGGATATTTGAAGCAAGCTTAATAGCCGCCGACGGCTCGCCGGCAAGCATCCATGAACGCTTCACGACTGTTCATCCTGCTGGTTGCCCTGATGATGCTGCCCCTACCGGCGGCCTTTGGCGTCATGACGACCGAGTACACTCGTGAGGATGAGAACGGGTCCAGCACAACGGTGGAATCTGTGACCCTCGATTTGGCGGCGGGGGAGAGTGATGACCTGACCAGTATTATCTTTCCTAACTCCGAGGTTATGGACGCGCAGCTCGGTATCACGGGTACCGCTGATAACGATGGCAGCTACGCCGAGGATCTGGAAGTCAAGGTACGTAATGCAGTCTGGCGCTATTCGGGCCAGGGCTACGGTGCACTCGGCAGCCAGGAACGCTTTGCTACTGGTTCCTACTCGACTTCTGGTAATTTCCCTGAAGCCGGCAGCACAATTGTTGAACTATTGTTGCCTGCCAACGCCACCGTTACAGATGCTACCATGGACGTCAGTGGCCGGCCGTACGGTTCCGGCAATCTGGACGATCACAGACTCTCCTCGATTGACACAAATGGCGGATCGATTAGTAGCGATCCTCGCTATATCAGAGCTGGTCAGGGGCCGGAATTAGTAGTCGATGGTTCTGACCGTTTCCTGGTCTGGATGGACAGCGGAAACCTCAACGAGCAGAGTACTGCCTGGGATAACATCATCTTCCGACGCTATTCAAGCGGGTGGGATGACCCGATCTTGCTGAATGGTTCACAGTCACTAGATTACCTTTACTCACCGCAGTTAGTGCGCGAAGGTAACGAACTTTTTGCCGGCTGGTACGTTTCTCCCTTCTCGGCTGACGACTTCATCGAGTTCGCCTATTCTTCCAATCGCGGCGCTAGCTGGTCGGACCCTCTTCGTGTCGACATAGATGATCTTTACATTGTGCAGGATATCGATTTCGCTGCCAGTGACGGCTCATTGTACGTTCTCTGGAGCGATTATGAGAACCGCTCTGGTAGTGGAACAGACTATGATGTTTGGCTGGTCTCAAGCGATAACGACGGTGGTACCTGGTCCAGTCCCGTACTGGTCACCAGCGGTAGCGATGCTACAAGTTATTACCCACGACTCGTTGTTAGTGGTAACGATGTACACGTCACATGGCTCGAGTATGACTCGGCAAATCTAGTTTATTCTGCGTACTACAGCCGTTCAACCAATGGTGGCACCAGTTTTATCGGTTCCGAAAAAATGAGTGGCGACTCGGAGGTGGATTACACTGTTGTTGCTGCCGACGACTCAAACAATGTCATCGTGGCCTGGAATGATGATACAGATGGTGACCTCATTGCTGACGCCGTAACGGCACGTGTATCTGGCACGAACGGCGCCACTTTTGGCACAGAGATCACACTGTCAGACGGTGGAGATTATTACACTTATGAAGTAGATATTGCAGCGGACGGTGACGGTGGCTTTGAGGTTGCTTGGCTACGTTACACTGGTGAGCAGGCAAACCCCTACCGAATCACGCACACCCACTGTGATAGTGGATGCTCTACATGGACCGACCCCGAAATGATAGACAGTGGGGAAGATACGGATTTCCGTAATGTTCCAGCATTAAATGCTGATTCTTCAGGCGTTGGAATTGCATGGAGTGACCGCGACTCCAGCTTTGGTGGTTCCAGCGATTCAGACATAGTATTCCAGTACGATTCCGGCAATGGCTGGTCTGCCCCCGAACTGGTCTCGGAACACTACTACGAGGCGGATTCCGAGATTCCGGTGCTAGCGTCGGCTGGTGACTGGCTCTACATGCTTTACCGCGACGGTGGCGACCTGGACCAGAATGGCGACAGCAACGGCAACGACGCTCACGCTGACGATGGCGATATATTCTTCCGCCGCTCGAGCAACAATGCCGAGAGCTGGAGCGACCCTGTGGTGGTCTCACAAATCACTGGTGACGGTGATAGCAACGGCGGCACNATNGGCTATCAGTATCGCTCTGCAATCGCCGCTGTTGATTCCTATGTCTATGCCGCCTGGGTTGACTGGAACTTGATGGACATCGATGACTACTACGATTACGAGATAATGTTTGCCATATCGTCTGACTATGGTTCAAGCTGGGGTGAGCCATTCATCCTGAGCGACTCGTATGGAGATGATTACTCCTACGAGCCAGTAATTGTAGCGGAGGGTTCGCACGTTTATGTCGCATGGCGTGAATATGGCAATGTCGACGGTTCCGGGGCTCTGGAATACGATATCGCCTTCCGCCACTCTGAGAACTACGGCCAGAACTGGGATGACACCGTCGTGCCATACGATAATGATGGCGCCGATTACTATCCTGCACTGGCGCTCGGTGGGGACCGCGTGTATCTAGCCCTGATTGAATACCGTCAGGACCCTGACTCTACGTTATACGATTACTATGTAATGTCTCTCTGGAGCGATGATTATGGTANCAGCTGGACCGAACCGGTTGTCGTCAGCAACGAGGATGAAAGCAACCTTGCCGACTATCCAGTACTTGCGGCGGACAGCGACACCCTTTACGTTGCATGGACTGATTACGGGAACTACGATGGTGACGGCGTTTCTGATTACGATGTCATTTTCAAGTCATCGGGGAACGGAGGCTCGAGCTGGTCGGATCCGGTCGTGATTTCGGATGACACAGCCACATCTTCCAGCTCGTATCTGTTTCCAACCCTCGCAGCGGGTAGCGGATTGGTGTACGTGGCGTGGCAGAATTACAATGGTTCTGATTACAGTCACCAGCTGCGTTTCTCGGACGACCAGGGCGCGGAATGGTCTGACTGGACCGAAATTTCANATTCGGGCAACCAGAAGCAGAATGTCAATTATGCGGCTCCTGGTGCAACGGTCGGCAAGCGCGCCTGTTTCGGTTACAGTAGCGCTGAGGACATGGTTGGTGCAGGCGAGGACGATCTTGATATCTTCGTGCGCTGCACGCTGGGCGAAGAGTATCCTGACAACCCCACGATTGACATCGATGGGGGCTCATCTGACTGGCAGTGGAGCGGCGAGCTGAATGACGATAATTCGCCAGTGACGTGGAGTGACAGCAGCTCACCCGGTGCGCTGAAGTCGCTTACCGACGCACTTAACGCTGCACTACAGGACGACCCAACCACGGAAGTCGATGAATACGGTGTCGAGATGGCACGACTGGAGCTAACGCTTGGCAGCGATTCCCAAGGCGTCCTGCGCCTCAACGCGCTCGAAATCGAGTATGATGTCGAGCTAATCTTCACCGGAGAGACACTACGTTCAACGCTACAAGTGCTTGTGAATCAGGCACCTGCCGACCAAGAGACTGTTGAAGCTAGAATCACAGTCTCGACCGGAACTGCTGGCCGTGTCACGCTGTCCGGGCTGGCGCTGCTCACCGCAGACGCCGACCTCGAAATCACGTCGGTTGAGGTTGTGAGTGGCGAACTGCTGCAGGGCTCTGACGTCGTAATCTCGGCGGCTGTAGAGAACAATGGTGACGCGCCGGCACAGGTAGAGGTGCGTTTCTGGTACGATGAGGAGGACCAGGCGCACTACATCGGTAGCGCCACATCGCAGGTTGACAACGACGGCGGCCCCGTTTCGATTGGCACCAATTGGCGCGACCTTCCTGTCGGAGGGCACACTTTGATTGCAGTGATTGTAGCATCCACCCCCGCCGACCGCGATGAGGACGGCAACCGGTACACANNCAGTGTTACTGTTGCAGCGGCCGACCCNGTTATCGAGGTTGAAACGTTTGAACTGGNTGGCACANCGGTNGAGGGGCAGGAAATTGCACTGACTGTGACTCTCGGTAACTCAGGTAACCGATATGGGCTGGTGGACCTGCTAGTGTTCGAGGACGAGGCTGACGGTGAGTTGGTGATGTTCGAGCCGGGGATGCACATTGCGATTGATGAAAGCGTCACACGTTCTGTCGATTGGCTGGCTGACGCGAGCGTTGAAAAGTTGATTCTCGTGGTACGGGATAACCAGACTGGCGTTGACCTGCTTGACCCGCCTCAGGAGCTGGACTTGCAGGTGCAGACGTTAGTCAGCTTCGTAGTGGAAGAAGTGACTTGGGCTGACCTGGACGGCAACCCGCTCACAGTCTTTGCTGAAGGTACGGAAGCAGAAGCGACTATCACGCTGTTGAACAGTGGTACTTTCGACGTCCATGCCAGCGTCGAGCTACGGCTCGAGAAGCCGGGCGAGGATTCGATCGTTCCGCAGCCGGCTTACATCACTAATATCGGCTTCGAGGGGGGTGAGTCTGTAATCATCAGCGACCTGGGGAATCTGCCCCACTTCAGCTTCGATGGTGGTAGTGGCGGGCTGGATACCGGTGAGTGGGACCTGGTAGTGAAAGTATCCAACATTATCGCCGATGACTCCAGTGGGCAGGGGCTGTGGAACGAAAATCTGGAATTCGAGGATCGCACCAACAAGGTTGAGGTCGTCACTCCGCCTGATGTGAGTGTAAGCAGCTTCAGTTTCTCGCCGTCAACTCCAAAGACAGGTGACACAGTCACTTTCACTGTCAGTCTTTTCAACGCTGGTGGCGCTCCGGTTTCCGGCACGCTTCGACTCTACCAGAGCGAGATGGCGGCCGGAGTAGTACTGGTCTCAAGAGACTTCAACCTGCTGGGAGACGGTATGGATTCTTTTGATTTAGAATGGACCGTCCCGCAGAATATGGCGGGTGATTTTGCCTTTACTGTTCAAGTTGCCGAGTTGTCGCCGGCTGAAGCATTAGATGCCTTTACCGAGGATAATGTTGATTCAGTGACCGTGAACATAGAGGGCACCGTCACTACACGACCCAGCACAACTGACGACGGACCTAACCTGCTGATACCGCTGGCAGTCATGGGTGTGTTACTGGTGGTGCTTGGAGGTGCCTATTTCTTCTTCCAGCAAAGGCGCGACGATGCAGGCGAGGGCGGAGACGAGGTGCCACCTGCCGCACCTGCTGCAACTACTGCGCCTCCGGCCGCTGAGACGGAAATGGCACCACCTCCGGTAGCTCCGCCGCCTCCACCTCCTCCAGCAGCTCCCGCAGCTGCAGCAGGCGTCACAATTCAGTGTCCTGGCTGTAGCACCCAACTCAAGATTACTGACACTCAACGGCCATTGACTGTTGCGTGTCCGGGCTGCCAGACCCACCTCAAATTAGAGCAATAGCCGCATTTTTATAGCACCCCAGCCTCGGCACGATATGCGCCGCGTAGCGATTCTCTTGATGCTGATTTTGCTGTTTACAGACATGGCGCCCTTTTTGGAGGGTGAAGTTACTGACACCTTCCTAATCTCTGATGAGCGGTTCGAGACTGTCCGGATTGACTTTACGGGTCCAGAGCGTAACAACTCCGCCAAGTTGGAGTTCCCCGCTACACATATACGTTCGGCGAGCATGTCGATAACTGGTGCCGAGTTCGATGGCAGCTATCCGGAAGGAGTCGAATTGCAGGTGCGCAATAGCTTCTGGCGCTACGATGACCAGGGCTACGGTGCGTTAGGACAGCAGCGCACTTTTAGCACGGGCTCACAAGCCAAAGGTGCAGTATTCCATGGCGAAGGCACCCAGGAGGTTGAATTGCTTCTGCCGGCAGATGCTGATTTGCAATCAGCGACTATCGACATTACTGGTTATCCTTACGCCACTGGCGACTTGCAGCCCTATAAGCTTGGTAGCAGCGACACGAATGGGGGTTCAATCTCACAGACTCCTGATGTGTTGCGCGAAGCGGACGGTGACCTGCATGTTGTATGGCGCGATGATGGTGATTTGGAGAACCGCCTGATAAATGTGGATGCCATTATCTATCGCGGGCAGGATGAGGGTGTCTGGCAATCTCCAAAACTGGTTGCGAGTACCACCTCAATCTACGATTATCCTCAGATAGTCCAGGATGATGGTATAATCTGGATTGCGTGGCTGTATGATGTCTCCCCTGGGCGCATATATCTGACGAGCTCGGACGATGGCGGTAACAGTTGGGACCCTGCCTTCACGGTACAAGTGCCGGATGGGCGCTACATGTATGATTATAATTTTGTTGCTGACGATGGGACACTGCACTTGCTCTGGAGCGACTCCGGAAACATGTCAGGTAGCGGTACAGATTATGATATCTGGCACATGTATTCTACCGATGACGCTGATTCCTGGAGTGATCCGGTGCAGGTTAATTCCGCCTCGAGCACCAGCACTTCTTACCAGACTCGGTTGTTTGCCAACAGCAACAATCTGCACGCTGTTTGGACCGAGTACAATTACACCGCCGAGACCGGGACCCGCTACATTGTCCATCACACCAGTTCCAGCGATGGGGGTCTGCTGTGGCGAGAGCCATCCCCATTGCAGACGCCTGGTGACAGCGATATTTCCGGCTTCTGTCCTTCTGTGGCGGCTGCAACTATTGGTGCCAGCAATTATGTTTACGTGGCGTGGTACGAGTACTCACGATCCTCATTGAGCTACGAGGTCCAGTTCCGGCGCTCAACTGATGGTGGACTAACCTTCGGTCCCGTACAGACAATCTCTGACGAGGATGATGACGGCAATTACTTGTTTCCCTATGCACCAACCCAGCTGTTGGCCTATGATTCCAGCAGCGGATCAGGTAAGGTAAAACTGGCGTGGAGCCGTTTCTCCCTGTTTGGCACACCTCATAGTGTGATTGCCCTCTCGGACAACGCCGGCGGCAGTTTTGGCGATGCTATCACGATAGATTCTGGAGCTCCAGCTGCCGGGCGGAATTGGGTTGCGCTAGACGATGATGGCGAGTCTAACCTGGCAGCGGCGTGGGGTGATCGCAATTTTGTCTATGGTGCAGATATGGATATTGCTTCGGCAAGTAGCTCTGACGGCGGGGAAAGCTGGTCGGCAGAAACCATCCATTCGGACCAGTATTATGAGTCTGTCGAATCCAGCTCGCCTGCACTGGGAATAACACAGGATTACTTGCACCTTGTGTATTGGGATGCAGGCGAAGTAAGCGATAACGGCAACAATGCACACAGCGACGATGGAGACATCCTGCACCGCCGCTCGGATGATAACGGCCAGACCTGGAGCGACCCAGGGATTGTATCCAACGACGGCGCTCAACTGATTTACACGCCTCGTGGCAGTTACCAGTATCAACCGCAACTCGCAGGTTCTGGAGTTTACCTCTACGCCGTCTGGCTTGACCGTGACCCTGAAAGCAACTACTACGTGGTTAAGATGGCCCGTTCCACTAACCAGGGNTCCAGCTGGGATGAGCCCGTCACTCTCTCACAGGGATATGTGTATTCATACAAACCTGCAGTGACGGCAGATGGTGCGAGGGTACATGTGGCTTATCAAGAGAATTATAAAATCGTGGTACGCAGCTCCGATGATTATGGAGTTACCTGGGATTCATCCCGGGTGCTCAGTGAAGGCACTAGCAACTATTCGCCATCTATAGGCACTAGCGGTGATCGAGTCCATGTAGCCTGGGAAACATACGTCACTTCTGATTACGAAATAGTTTATGCAAAATCAGATGATCACGGACACAGTTGGGATGAAGCTGTACAGCTTACCAATTCTACGAGCCAGAGCGCAATGTATGCCAGCCTGGCAGCAGATGAATCTGGAGTTTATGTCGCCTGGCGGGATTATGGTGATTATGATGAGGATGGGACAAGCGATTATGATGTGATTCTGCAAGCTTCATATGACAACGGCGACAGCTGGCAATCAGCCATAGTCGTAAGTGATGATGACCAGGCGTCAAGGAGCAATGGTCAGGCTCATCCTGCAATCGCAGCCAACAACGGACTTCTCTATGCGTTATGGATGGAAACGCCTAACAGTGGCAGGGCAGACGACACTTGGGTAATGGACCTTGAGCGTAGCAACTGGACGGAACGAACTCCTTCAGAACACCCTGCCGCCGTTTACTATCATACTCTGGAACCATACCGTTCAGGTTCTGGCTACAATATTCTGCTTTTTGGTGGTTCAAATGCTGCAGGGTATAGTAATGAGAGCTGGATTTACTATCCAGATTTCGACTGGTGGGGCGAGAGCAGTTCCCAAGTCGATCCCAGCGCCCGTTACATGCACGCTATGGCAGGNGACTGGAACAATGTTGATAGCGAAGGCCTGGCGGTAATGTTTGGAGGATATGGAGAGGACGATGACGGAGTTTTCGGCTACCGTAACGATACCTGGCTTTACCATGGCACTCGGGATCTTTGGGAGAAGCTAACACTCACTACCCATCCAACTTCACGATACCAGCATGGAATGGCTTTCGACAACGTTAGCGGAAAAGCCGTGCTTTACGGAGGGTACGGCCAGGACGAGGGTGGAACTTACCATCGCTTCAACGATACTTGGCTGTTTGATTTTGAGACTTTGGAGTGGGAAGAACTTGATACTGGAACTACACCTGGCAACCGTTCCTACCACGCTATGGCCGGGGATGAAGCCGGCCGTGTCATAACGTATGGAGGTTATCTTGATGGCTTTGGTTATGTTGATGATACTTGGGTTCTTGATACTGAAAGCAGTACTTGGACAGACCTGGAGACCGGTGCGGCACCGGAACCCCGCTATGGGCACGCTATGACTTATGACCGTGCCAACGAACAAATGGTAATGTTCGGTGGTTACGTGCTAGGTGTGCCTCCCTACTACATGGATGACACCTGGGCGCTTGATCCCGCTAGTGGTACCTGGGGCAAGCTGGACACTGAAATGGCTCCTGAGGGGCGTTATTTCCACGATATTGCCTATCTCCCGGGTAGCGAGCTAACTATGTTGTTTGGTGGTTACACAGCCACTAGTTACGACCTCTATATGCGTTATTCAATGGACCAGGGGCAAAACTGGTCCGATTTTATTTCTGTAAGTGATCATGAGGACACGCAACTTGCCACCAGCAACGAGCTTCCAGCACTTGTTATTGGAGAGCGCATCTTCCTTGCATTCCGTGACAATGGCGATATTGATGGCGCTGGCAGTGATGATAGCGATATATTTGTGCGTGCCACAGTAGAAAGTGATTTCCCATCAGGCCCTTCGCTTGACATTAGCGCTGATGGCACTGTGGACTGGCGCTGGAGTGGTGAGCTGAACGCTGAGAACTCACCCATTACTTGGGACTCCGCCAACTCGCCCGGTGCACAGGGGAGTTCATTCCTGCAGGAGCTTGAGGATGCGCTGGATGATGCCGACACCTTCATCGACCCCTATGGGACAGAAATGGCCCGGTTGCGCATCGAGGTCAAGAGTGACAGCAGGGGTGTGGTTTGGCTCTCACAGCTCGATGTCCGCTACACTGTCACGTTCACCTTCGACGGCACGGAGCTAGAAGCAGAGCTCCAGAAGCGCGTTGATCACGCGCAGGACAAGGACGACGAACTGGCAACCGCCACGCTGTGGATTAGCAGCCAGACTGCTGGCAGTGTGATTGTGAGTGATCTGATTATCGAAACTGATGATTGCGATTTGGAGCTGACCCAACTGTCGCTGACACCAGATCAGCCCGACCAGGGCGAGGATGTCGAGCTCGTTACTGCAGTGCGTAATACCGGCGATGCCGACGCGCGTGTAGAGGTCACCTACTGGTACAATCAGGAGACTCCATCAAACGAGATTGGAAGCTCTGAAAGAGTGGTCCCGGCTGATGGCGATGAGTGGCTTCTTGGTGTGACCTGGCGTGACGTTCCAGCTGGGTCTATGGATGTCATTGCTCGCATCACCTATAGCTTCCCCGGTGACCCTACTGCGACCGAAGAGGAATATAAAAAGGTCGTTCATCGTAATTTCCGTGCCACCTACCCCGAAATGTATCTGGAGGAATTCGCACTTGATGGTATTGCTGTAGAAGGCTTGCCAGTTGATTTGTTTGTACGGCTTAACAACCGAGGTGAGCGGAGCGGGCTGGCAGATATCACAGTGCGTGAGTTCAATTCCGCTGGAGAGATNATAATGTTCGAACCTGGTGTTAAGGTGAAAGTGGGTCAAACCATCCAGCGCACTGGGGTGTGGCAGGCTCACGATATTTCAAGGCTCTATCTAGTGGTTACAGATAATGAGACTGGTGGGATAGTCGAGACGCAATTCATAGANTTGGAAGTGATGAAATTGCCGCGCCTATCTATAGACNCTTTGGAGCATTATCCACAGGAGATCAGCGATGGTACGACAGTGCAGTTCAACATGACAATGCTGAACGACGGCTCGTTTGACATTGTGGGAAACCTGCAACTCGAGTTGAGTAAAGGTTCCTANAAACTGGTGACNGAACCGGCTTACCTGGCTAGCGTAGAGTTTGACAAGGGCGGTACGCAGGATTTCCAATTCANTGCGGTTTTTACTGAGACCGGTGCACAACAGTTGGGCAAAGCGCTCTANGGAGATTGGCAGGTTGATGTACGCTTATTCAATATTCANCCACAGGAAAGTACNTACTTGGGAATATGGTCTCCCACCGACCTGGAGTTTAACGACGCNACCTACACGGTCAAAGTANCACAGCCACCCGACCTAGTGATTGACCCGGGNACGCTCATCATTAACCCCCGTAAGCCGGTAGCTGGCGAGAGCGCGGAGNTTTCGTTCATCATCTATAANGATGGTGAATCGACAGCCACTGGCAGAGTTCGAGTGCTATACGAGGGTAATAGCGATATCATTGGTGATTTCAGCGTAGCTGGAGGCGATATGACTGACGTCATTCTTGAATGGATAATCCCCCTCACTTTTGGTGGCGAGGAAAGCGTTGAATTCCAGATTTTCGACATTCAGCCATCCGAGTCGAGCAGTTCCAGCGCATTATTGGATAATTCGGCCTCGCTGACCTTCGAGGTTGAACCGGCGCAGATTGCTGTTCGTCCCGCAACCGAAAATGATGGCGACTTCAAGTCGCTGTTAGTGCTGGGACTGGTAATACTAGTGCTGGTGGGTGGCCTGGCCGGGACTTATTTTGTCTACCAGCGCTCGCAGGATGATGCGCTGCTGTCGCAGTTGCCACCGCCTGCTGCCAGTAGTGCCATGGGTACCGCTGCACCAGTCAGTATCCAGTGTCCAAGTTGCAACACACTCTTGAAAGTGACTACAGCCCAACGTCCCGTTATTGTGAACTGCACAGGTTGTGCCACTAAATTGCAACTGGACGATTAGCCCTTCAGCTTAAATACCCTACCTTGCGTGGACGCGGGTCCGACCGGCATTGCCGTTACCGGGCAGCCGCTTATGCGGTGGCAGCAGTTTCGGCTGAGTCCTGATTAGTCAATGATGGATGTCTTCCGCTGCTGCGTAAATCTATGGGGATGGCAATAACTCCTAAGGGAGCTGTGATCTGACATTCGAGATATGGTGAAACCAGTGCAGTAAACCCAAAAATTTCAAGAACATGTGTGTATAACTTCGGTTGATCCTGCCGAAGGCTACTGCTATTGGAGTTCGATTAAGCCATGCGAGTCTAAGGGGTACTTGTACCCCTGGCGGAATGCTCAGTAACACGTGGACAATCTGCCCTCGGGTGGGGAATAAACCCGCGAAAGTGGGGCTAATACCCCATAGGCACAGGAGGCTGGAATGCATCTGTGCCCAAAGCTCCGGCGCCCGAGGATGAGTCTGCGGCCTATCAGGTAGTAGTCAGGGTTACGACCTGACTAGCCAGCGACGGGTACGGGCCTTGAGAGAGGTCGCCCGGAGATGGACTCTGAGACACGAGTCCAGGCCCTACGGGGCGCAGCAGGCGCGAAAACTTCGCAATGCAGGAAACTGTGACGAGGGAACTCCAAGTGTCCATGCATTGCATGGACTGTTTGCCAGCCTAAAAAGCTGATAGAGTAAGGGGTGGGAAAGACCGGTGCCAGCCGCCGCGGTAACACCGGCACCTCAAGTGGTAGCCACTATTATTGGGCCTAAAGCGTTCGTAGCCGGCTTGGTTAATTCCTGGGTAAATCGTACCGCTCAACGGTGCGGATTCCGGGGACACTGCCAGGCTTGAGACCGGGGGAGATCAGAGGTACTTGCGGGGGAGCGGTGAAATGTTGTAATCCCGCAGGGACCACCAATGGCGAAGGCATCTGATCAAAACGGCTCTGACGGTGAGGGACGAAACCCTGGGGCGCAAACGGGATTAGATACCCCGGTAGTCCAGGGCGTAAACGCTGCTGACTTGGTGTTGGGGGTCCCACGAGGGCGTCCAGTGCCGGCGCGAAGGCATTTAGTCAGCCGCCTGGGGAGTACGGTCGCAAGACTGAAACTTAAAGGAATTGGCGGGGGAGCACTGCAACGGGTGGAGCGTGCGGTTTAATTGGATTCAACGCCGGAAAACTCACCGGGGGCGACGATTACATGAAGGCCAGGTTGATGACCTTGCCTGATTTTTCGAGAGGTGGTGCATGGCCGCCGTCAGTTCGTACCGTAAGGCGTTCTGTTAAGTCAGATAACGAACGAGACCCTCATTGCCATTTGCTAGGCTCCTCTCCGGAGGGGTTGCACTATGGCGATACCGCCACTGCTGAAGTGGAGGAAGGAGGGGGCAACGGTAGGTCAGTATGCCCCGAATCTCCCGGGCTACACGCGCGCTACAAAGGGCAGGACAATGGGCTTCGACGCCGAGAGGCGGAGGCAATCCCTAAACCTGCTCGTACTTCGGATTGAGGGCTGCAATTCGCCCTCATGAAGCTGGAATCCGTAGTAATCGCGGGTCAACATCCCGCGGTGAATATGCCCCTGCTCCTTGCACACACCGCCCGTCAAACCACCTTAGTTGGGTCTGGACGAGGGCTCGCCTTCTGGCGAGCTCGAATCTGGGTTCAGCGAGGAGGGTTAAGTCGTAACAAGGTATCCGTAGGGGAACCTGCGGATGGATCACCTCCTAAGAACCGGGTTTGCTGTACTGGCACCAAAATATCTCGAATTCNTGTTTAGTCATGGTTAAATAGCCCCCTTTTGTACCGCGCANATGCGCCAAGCCTANGTAGCATCACTNATGATGGTGCTCACAACCGTAGCCNTCTCNGGCTGTCTNAGCGATGACGACTCNGGCATTACNCAAGCCGATGTNGACGCTGCNCGCANTGAGGGAAACGATGCCGGATACNCTGCAGGATTTGCTGCAGGTAGTGGTGACCCTAACGCCATTGTAATTACACCTGGGGATGTCACTGCTGCAGGAACTGCAAATTATACTGCAGGATTTGCTGCAGGTGAAGCTGCTGCCGTATCGGTAAGCACCCTTGACACTGTAATTGCCGCAGGCACATTGAAGTGCGGTGTGAAGACATCACAATTCGCTATGGGATACCTGGATGAGAACGGAGTCCGCTCCGGTCTCGATATCGAGTACTGCAAGGCCCTGGCAGCCGCCATAGGCCTGGACCCAAGCACAGACATCGAATACGTTTTGGCAACGGGTTCAAACCGATTCGCGCTTCTGTCATCTGGAGACATTGACGTCCTGATTCGAACCACGACCTGGACAACCAGCCGTGACGCAGATTTGAACGCTGATTTCGCAGGGACCAACTTCTTCGATGGTCAGGGTATGCTAGTCAATCTTGACGCACACCCAGGTGCAACTTCCATTTCGCAACTGGATGGAGCGACAGTCTGTGTTGGTATTGGAACTACCACAGAAGGTAACTTGGCAGACTACTTCACAGTCAATAATCTGGCGTATACGGCTGTAAACTCAGCTGACGCAGACACAGCCAAGGCTTCGTTCATTAACGAGGATTGTACCGCTTGGACTGGAGACATGTCGGCTATGGTTGCACAGAAGTATGGTCTGGAGCAGGGTGCTGGACAGAGTTTCTCAATGGGCATCATGTCCGAACTTATGTCCAAGGAACCACTCGCTGCAGCCACTCGTGACAACGATGATGACTGGAATGATGTTGTGGCCTGGGTATGGTATGGTATGTTGACTGCTGAAGAACTTGGTATAGACAGCACAAACTACGCAGCCGCAAATCTGTCTGACCCGTCGCTCAACCGTCTGTTGAACAGCACGCTTGGGCTTGGTACTGAGGCGAACCCCCTGTCACCAACCTGGATGCAGAATGTCTTGGCTACGACTGGTAACTACTATGAAGCCTACGACAGGTCATTCTGTGACGGTCTCGGCACGATGAGCAACTGCCTGATAGACCGCGCAGGAACATACAACGCACCACATTGGGAAGGCGGACTTCAGTACGCACCTCCAATGAGGTAAAGATCTAACTGAACTAAATCATTAGTCGTTAGATATCAAGAGGGACCCCCGGGGTCATCCCCCGGGCCCCTCCGCGTTAAATTGCCCCCTTCACTGAGTCATGCGAGTGCCCCTGTATGTCGAGTGAAGAAGCAACTGTGGAAGCTGAAGATGAGGAGCAGGGTAAATATTCTCCAGTAGTATATTTTAATTATTTCCGCAATAATCCAAGGGCTGTAGTTTCACCTTTACTTTACTTGGTTGCTGCTTGGGCCTACTACACGCTTGCTAAGAAATTTCTTTACAATTCATTGCTTAACTTAACTGCTGGACGCATTGAAAGATTAAGTGACTCTCCTTTTATTTTATTTGAAGCAACTGAGACGATTGAGGTAATTGAAGCAACTAGCTTGAATTTTACAGCAGCGCTTTGTATTATCCTCTTTTATGGGATATACAGTCTCGGGAAAGGAAATCTCACTCAAAGACAATACGATATTCGGCTCCAGGCCGTTGCAATACTTGGCGCCTTTCCGTTCATCTCATTTTCTATTCTTCACATACTGTACCTGTTAGAGAACGATGAATCGTGGTACTTCGACCTTTTTTTTATGGAGGAAATGGCGGGTTTTACCCTAAGTAATCAGTGGCCTTTCGAGACGGTTCTTCAGAATCCGCGCTGGGAGTTTTACAGGGTTGGTCTGTTCAATGCCATTCGGGTTGTTTTGTTAAGTATTGTTTGTTGTACAATCCTCGGTATTGTTGTTGGAGTTTCACGGCTTTCCGCGAACCGCATGTTAGCTGGCCTTGCCGAATCCTATGTAGAATTCTTCAGGAACATGCCCTTGGTAGTCCAGTTATTTTTCCTCTATACGGTCGTGCTTGGTGCTAATTTGCCTCCTTTCAAGGAAATCCAGGATAATTCATTTTTTGATTGGATATTCATCAGTAATAG
>PCBV01000042.1 GCA_002731905.1 Methanobacteriota archaeon | reverse complement strand
CACCGCGCGATCACCATCTGTAAAGCCACCCCAGCACGCGACGCCAGGCGCAGGCCGTGTTGCGGTCACCGCAACCGGTTGCAACCGTGGCAGCCATTCGCCCAGAGCTACTAGGTTGTCGCCATGGCCATGCACTACCAATGCTGCGCCGCCATTAATCGCCCAATGCAGGTCGTCACGATAGCCGTCCAAGTCGCTCACCACCAATACTGGCAGTCGCTGCTGCTCACGGCATGCCCTAACAGCACCATCGGCCGCCACCAACAGCCCAGATGGAATTACCTCATCCGGGCGTAGTCCTGCGCCAACGACAACGACGCTGCGGCCAGTAAATCGTGGCAGCTCGCCTGACAGGTGGGCCATCCGCTGCAGCATCCGCAGTGCTACAGTTTCGCGTCGCGAATCGTGTCCGAACTCGCGTGCAAGGCGTGCCTGCAGCGGCCACCACCAGTCCAGCTTCACGCCGGCCTATAGTGAGTTGCCGTCTTCGTCGCAGGGAACTTCTTCGCCTGAATCAGGGTCGATGTAGTAGAAAGAGCCGTCCTCGTCCTCGTAAATTTCGACTTCGAACTCCTCATCGTCGTCTCCCTCGTAATCATCGTCAGCAAAGCTAAAGTCATCCTCAGCCACCGCAGGCCCCTTGCTACTAAGCAAGTCCATCAAGTTGGACTCTTCGCGCGCCTGCTCGCGGGCGGTGCGGACGCTCTCCAGGGCTTCAATCTTGCGCCGTGTGGACTCGTATGACTCGGTCAGCTCGGTCAACTTCTCGAACTGCTCGTCACGCTCCATCTTTAGAACGTATGCCAGCTGCTCTTCGATAGTCCCAAGCTCGGTGCGAGTTTCTACCAGCTTTCCCAGCGTGCCATGGAATCGCTCAGCAAGCAATTCCAAATCGGGTTCAGTTAGGTCCAGTTCGCGCTGGGTTTCGGCCGCAGCCGCGGCTGCTTCCTCAGCTTCCAGCTTGGATAACGTCTCCTGCGCGGCAACTTCTTGTGCCTTGACCAGTATTGCCTTGAAGGCACTAAGGTGGTCCTCTAGCTTGGTCGTGACACGCGCAGCATCGTAGGCGGCGACCTCCAGCAGCTCTTCACGCTCCCGGACGGTATCCATGCTCTGTTCTAGCGTTGACAGGCGGGCTCTTTCTTGCTCGTTCATGGTTTCATCTCCTGTAAATCCCTTTTTGCGAATGTGATAGGCGGTGGCGGACAGTGCCAAGCCGAAGACCGCCAGCAGCAGCAGCAACCCCAGCTGATTAGTGCCTTCCTCCAGCACAGTGTGATCTCCCCGCACGGTAATTTCCTGCGCCTGCACTACGGTCGTNGATGTGTCTCCGCCACTGTTATCAACAGCNGTNACNCTCACNTGNTAGGTGCCNGGCTNCCAGTAGGTNTGCNNGANGTTGAGTGNATNTGNCGCNCTCAGGTNACCGCCNCTGTANGCNCGATGGGTTNCATCGCCCCANNCCACACGCAGNAGCGTAAGACTGCCATCGGTGTCGGTCGGTANCGTCAGCANAAACTCGACCTCTGTCCCCTCNACCGTGGTCACNGAGTTGCCGTCATCGCTGACCGCAGTGTCTCCCTCAGCCGAGACNNNTGGTTTNNTCACAGCGGGCGGCACATTAGTAACCNCAAAACNNCTGCTNAAGCTAGTGACCTGACCTAAGTCATCNGTCACAGTCAANCNNACAGTCGCANCNCCGGAAGNGGAGTANGNNTGCGANTGCGACAGACCTCCANCANNGCGAACGNCACTACNNTCNCCGAAATCCCAGTCGATGGTGAAATCGCCNGCNAGGCCGGTGAGGGTNAAGGTGAACTGCGTGTTGGAATCGACGCNGGCGGTGTCTATNGCCCANCCGCTNGTATCNTGCGGCAGATTNGGGCTGATACTGATAGTCNGCGAAGCGCTACTGCCTTCATTCATTACCGGTTTGACTGTGAAGCCGGCGCTCAGAGCGCCGCTGGCATCAGATGGCACTATTACAGTCANNTNGATTNCCTGGAAGCCNCCCTTAGCGATATTGAAGCTGGTAGTCGAGAAGCGCACGTAGTCGTGNCCNCTATCCACCACCANTGTGTAGTCNGTTGCCACAGNACCCGTATTGGTCACCGTGACCNCGGTGGTCGCCGAAGTGCCGGGGTTAAGGCGGAAGCTNGTCTCTGCNGCACNNACNCTTGCGCCGCGCGCNTTNCNNGTGATTGNAAAGGTAGNCGTGTCATTGGANNCNAAACCGTGCNCCTGCACGGTGATATCATAACTGCCGGCAGCGGGCGTGTCTTCAGGGACNGAAATCNNGATGTTGAAAGGCANACTGGTGTCCGCTGCAAGCGTAACGNAGGTGGCNTTCAATTCGGCCCAGCCGTTAGCANCCGAGTCACCNNTNANGCCGAAANCGTANCTGGANACACCATTNCCNGTGTTNGTCAGGTTGCCACGGATNAGTAAGTTNCCACCTGGATCGGTTGNACCAGCCGNATCATCCAGTGTAATCGTNGCNGAGCGTACNAGCCCGGCACTGCTNTCNGCCGANGCNCTGTCNGAAGCACCGCCACCGCCAGCCGCAGTNAGGGTAACTGTGTCGNCGTCTCCATANGCCGCNCCTGTCGGNACGCCATGNGTGACAGTGACTANCGCCACTTGGCCCATGGTAAGCGCCAGTGAGCTGCTTGANGCTGANGAGGACCAGCTGCCGCCGCCGGTCGAAATCGCNAAGGTATCGGCACCATTACCAGTATTCTGCACTTGGAAGACATGGCTCGTGGAACTGTCCGGTGCGCCTTCCTGCGTACCAGTTACTGCGGTGACCGTCACGTCGTAGACCTGCGTGACAGTCGTTGATTGCGAGAGCGTAAGTGCCACTGAGNCGTTATTGCCGGAGGTGGCGGTGACGGTCTCAGCGTCAACCACTCCATGTGCTAGGAACGGCGCAGTTACCGTGACTGTCGCCTGCGCACTGCCTGCCCGCGGCACCGTAATTGTAGCGGGATAGGCAAGAGTCCAGCCCTGCGCACTGGTGTGGCTCAGGCTGAATGTATCTTCGTGATTGCCAGTGTTGTTAATAGTCAGAGTGTAGTTCACCCCGCTTAGTGGTGGGCCTGACTCGGCGTCAGAATCGGCCGTCAGAGTGAAGCCAGCGACTATGTCAACGACGAAAGTCTCTGCGCCCGCTAGGAGGGTCTGAGCGCCGAGCGAGTCCTCAGCGGTGAAGGTGGCGGTGCGGTCGCCACCGATGGAAATCAGCGCGCTCTGTGCGAGGGTCGCCGAGAAGGTGCCGTCGCCGTTGTTGGTGAGCGCCACCTGCCCGTGGTCAGCAATGTCAGTCCAAGCTGTGACTGTGTCGCCAGTGTTGACATCGCTGGCGTTAACCGAGAAGGTAAAGTCATCGCCAACACGCACAACGCTGCTGTCAGAGATGTCGGGTGCATCGTTGGCCGTGACGCTGCCACCACTAAGGTTGACTGCGTCATTCAGGCCGTTGTCTGCGCTGAAGTTGAAGTTGTGGGACCCCCACGCGACCGTGCCATTCCAGTAAAATTCCTCGCCACTGGAGGTGTTGCCGTCGCCGTTCGCAGACATGGCCATGGCGTGTGACACGGCACCCACATTAACAGAGACTGAACCAGAGCGATTGTCAAAGTCAGTGAAAACAACCGTGAAATTGAAGCTGGCCGCCGTGCCACCACTAGACGGGTTGACCGCCGCGTTACTCAGTCGCGGGATATCATCGCGCACTGTCAGGCCACCCGAAACCGAATTAGACGTATTGAGTGTGTCGTGCGCACCCCCCGTGAGGGTGTGGGTGCCGACTGGGAAGGTGTCCACGAGGAAAAAGAGCTCGCCGTTGGTGTAGTTGCCATCGCTCAGAACACCAGCGTCCCAGTCCGCCGCGGCGAGTGTGCGGTTATCGCTACAGTCGTTGACGCAGGCCCAGACGGCGCCTGGTACATCATCATCAGCGTCAGTGTAGACTACGGTCACGTTGACCAAGTCATCGGGGTACACTGTCTCATCGGGAGCAATGTCGAACAGAGAGATAACTGGCTCATCTCCAGAGACCATGCCAGCCAAAAATACGGCCGTGCAGACTGTTACCAGCATCGCAGCCGGGATTACGTGGGTTGTACGCGTCGACATCATAACACCGTCACCGTACCCGCCAGATGAACCTGCTCCTATTAAGAATTGGTGCTCTGACCGGGGAGCTTGAGTGTGAATTGCTTTATTTAAATTTATTTGTTCGGAGGGAAGCGATAAATAACATGCGGAATCCCGGCTCGCCAGCATGACTGCTCACCCCTTATTCCGGCTGGTACTACCGGGACCTGTGCTCTGTCTGGCGGTGCCAGCAGACGGATCGCTGGTAGCAGCGGGCGACCGTGAAGGGAACCTCACTGTGGCGGGACCCGATGGCGCGCTTCGCTGGCAGAAACAGTTAGGGGAGGGCATCCACGGCCTGACGGTCTCGCGCGACGGGAGCCGACTGGTAGTGGGAAGCAAGGACTGCCGTCTGCGAATGTTCAGTGGCGACGGCGAACTAGAGTGGGAACAACTGCTGGGCAAGTCGATTTGGTCACTGGCGATGGACCCTTCCGGCAACCACCTCGTGGCGGGAACTGGCGACTCGGTAGCTCTCTTCACCGATGGAGGCATCATGGTGTGGGAACACGAAACGTCGCGCGCGATGGTCGGCGTAGGAATCGCCCACTCTGCGACGAAAGTTGTCGCTTGTGGGGATGAACTGCTCTTCTGCCTCGGCAAGGATGGGGGGCTACAATGGCAGCAAAGGCGGGACGACTCGCTCTGGGATGCCGCCATCAGCGCTGACGGTGAACGAGTGCTGCTAGGAGGCTGGGACCGCAGCGTCCACTGCCTCGATGGTTCAGGCGCAGACCGCTGGAACCACCTGACTGGCGGCTACGTGCGCTCGGTAGCAGTGCTCGATGATGGCGGGGCACTAGCTGGCTCGCACGACGGGCAACTATACCGACTCTCGGCCGAGGGCGAACTACAGGACAGCAGACGACCTGGAGGTGAAATCACTGCGATTGGCGCTGCGGAGGGACTGGCACTGGTGGCCGTCGGCACAGGCAGCGAGGTGGTAGCATACGCGCTTGACACCCCGACGACGGCCGCTCTACCGCAGCAGGCGACAGAGTCCAACGCAGAACCGATGTTCGGTTTTGGAATGTTCGGCACCCCCGCCCCCGATACCAGTGGGCTGGAACCGGCTACGTCAATGAGCGGGGGGGCAACCTCCACACCAAGGGCTGGCGAAGGCGGCGAATTCCGTGAGTTCGCGCACGAAGTGGTACAGGGAGATGTGCGCAACTACCTACGACTGGGGAACATCGCTTGGAAGGAGGGCAGGCTGGCGCGTGCACTTGAGCACTACCAACGTGCTACAGAAGTCGAACCGGCAGAACCGCGCGCCTGGCACAACTTGGCTGTATGTCGTTACTACTTGGCGCTGAAGTCAAACCCAGACGACGTTGATGGAGCGGTGACGCAGGCGTTCGAACCGCTGCGCACCGCCAACCGCAGCGACACGCAGTACGAGCCTGCGCTCAATACCCTTGAATATTTCGCGCAGCTGCTTGAACTGGATTCAGATTAGGATTTCGACGGCGCGCGCCTCGTAGAACGTGTAAGTAACAGTTAGTGTCCAGTCATTGCCAGGGTCGTCATCGGTCAGATATAGCTCCGTAATCCCATCATCTGGAGGGGCGTCATTGCAAGTGACTTCCATCTCCCAAGGGCCCCAGCCCGTGGAGCGGGTATACCCTTGACTCAGTAGCCAAGCCAGAGCTGCGGCCTCACTTTCTGCCTCCACGACTTCAGGCAGGGGAGGGACTGAATTAACATCGGAAAATTCCAGCAGGAGTTGACCTGTTTCACCAGTGCGGCTACCACCCTCACCCTGGGGAGCAGTTGCAGTAAGAGTGAAATTATCATCCTGAAAAGGAACAGGAATGCCAGTATCGGTTCTCGTAATAGGAATCCTATAATTGTAGGTTTCATCTTGCCATACGAGAAAGAAACTGGCAGCAGTTAGATTGTGGGTTGAGTTCTGGTCCCTCCAAGTAGTGGTTGCCTCCTCCAGAGTGGTGTCACTGTAGTAGTATGATCGCTGTAATTCAATGAAGGAAACGGCATACTGTCGCAGCTGCACCTCGGCCCAGGTTGTCGCCGTCGCGTTCAGCCCTTCGCTGTCGGTGACAGTCAGCGTGACGGAGTAGTTGCCGGGCATTGAGTAATTGTGGAACGGGCGGGGACCCACACCAATCATGCCGTCGCCGAAATCCCACGTCCAATTAAGGGAGCCTTCGAGGTCACTAGAGTTGGAGCCATCGAAGCGTAGCTGCTCGTGTACGCGTGCCTCCTGTCCGGGGCCGGCGTTCGCGGTTGGGGCCTCGTTACGGTGCAGGATTTCAACCGTCGTGCTGGCGGAGCCCGCCGCGCCATCCGGGGCCACGACGGTTAGCTGCACACTGTAGATGCCCTCATCGATGTAGACATGTGTTACTGCTTGCCCAACCACACCACTACCATCCCCAAACTCCCAGTAGTAATGTGCGCCAGCTGGATGCAGACCCGATGCAGAGAATTGTGCCAGGTCACCCTCAATAACACCCTCCGGCGACGTGATAGAAACGCCATCCAGCATCCCTGGCCCGGCGTCTAGGCAGCCGGCAACCAGCAGGAGAACGGTGAGCTGTAGGAAAGGGCGCACGCGGGTGCAGCCGCATGGTGTTAAAGGATTGTGCGCGACCATACCTATTTAGCACTCCAGCAACGGTGACGCAACGATTTCAATGCAGGCAGGCCACATGGCGTATGACCGCGCCATCACCGTCTTTTCGCCCGATGGACGGCTCTTCCAAGTTGAGTACGCCCGTGAAGCTGTCAAGCGTGGCACCACCACAGTCGGTGTCAAATTCAAGGACGGTGTAGTGCTAATTGTCGACAAACGGCTTAGTTCCAAACTCATTGAGCCCGCGTCAATCGAGAAAGTGTTCAAGATTGACAGCCACATTGGCTGCGCTACCTCGGGACTAGTGGCGGACGCGAGAGCGTTGGTCGACCGTGCGCGTGTCGAGTGTCAAGTTAACACCTTTAACTACGATGAGAAAATTCCAGTCGAAGCGCTGGTCAAGAAGCTCTGTGACTTCAAGCAAAGTTACACCCAATATGGTGGTGTGCGACCGTTCGGGACTGCACTGATTATTGCGGGTGTCGATGAATCGGGACCACATCTGTACGAAACCGACCCCTCAGGTGCGATGATGGCGTACAAGGCGGGCGGAATCGGGGCCGGGCGGAATGAAGTAATGGAAGTTTTCGAGAAGGACTACAAGAGCGGGATGACGCAATCACAGGCAACCACGCTCGGATTGAGAGCGCTGGCAGCTGCCAGTGAGCATAAACTCAAGCCGGAGGTCATCGAAATTGCAGTTGTCTCTGCGAAAGAGGAATTCCACACCCTCGCACAGGACGCGGTGAAGAAGGCGGTTGCCAAGGTTAAGTGATGGTCTCGCTGGACGAGGCGGTAATCGCGCGCCTCGAGTCCGGTGGCCACAAGTTCGAAATTTTAATTGATCCTGAAGCGGCACAGGAATTCCGTGAAAGTGGCGAAATTGACTGGGACGAGGCGCTCGCGACCGAAGGAGTCTGGAGCGACTCAGCCAAGGGAGACCGTGCCAGCGATGATGCGATGCAGGAAACATTTGGAACGCTCGTGCTGGAGGCGGTTTGCACTACCATCCTCGAGCGGGGAGACATCCAACTCACCGCGGCGCAACGTAAGGCACTAGTTGAGCGCCGGCACAAGCAGCTGGTGGCGCACATAGCCGCGTCGGCGATGAATCCACAGACCAGTACGCCACACCCGCCACAGCGTATCGAAAATGCCCTAGCAGAGGCGAAATTCATGGTCGACCCGCTGGAGCAACTAGAGCAACAGGTCGAACGCGCGGTGAAGGCGCTGCGACCTCTACTGCCGATTTCGTTCGAAAAAATGCGCGTTGCTGTCAGGATTCCGGCGCAACATGTTGGCCGGTGCTACGGTGACATGAAGGCACTCGCCACGATCACCAAAGAAGAATACCAGCCGGACGGCAGCTGGATTGCGGTGCTCGAACTGGCGGCTGGTGCGCATGGCGATTTACTCGACCGAATTGGCTCACTGACGCACGGCACGGCCGAGACGAAGCAGCTTTAGTCGCTGCACCACGACGATGGAGATGTTGATCCAACAGGCCAAGCTTCAAATACCGCACGAGGTCCGCGCCGACACACGCAAGGTAAGCAGAGGAGTGATTTCTTATGACAAAATCTTCATCTAAAGCAGCCCGCGGCAGGTCTGTCCTACTGCCGGGCGACAAACTGGCAGACAGCCAGAAGCCTGGCTCCGGAACCTTCCGTCGTGATGGGGAGGCGCACGCCGCCGTACTAGGCTTCCCGAACGATAGTTCCGGATACGTCAACGTACACCCGCTGGCGGGGCGCTACAGCCCACGTGTTGGTGACAAGGTCATCGCGGTCTGCGTCGAGACCGGTCCTTCACTCTGGCGTATGGACATCGGCGCGTTCCAGAACTCGATGCTACACCACAGCGAGACAGACTGGAAGGTGGACTTCGGCGATACCGCGAGTTTTATCAACATTGGCGACGCGGCGCTGGCCGAGGTGTACATGGTTGATGGTAGTGGCAGCCACCAGGTCACCCTGAAGAAGGACGACTGCCGCAAGCTCTACGCCGGCACTATAATCTACATTTCCCCACCCCGCGTAAGCCGAGTGATTGGCAAACAGGGCGCAATGATTACACTACTTCGCGAGCGAACCAATTGCCGCATCCAGGTGGGCCAGAACGGCTTAGTATGGGTAGATGGTGAACCAGACCAGATTGCCCGCGCACAGAAGGCAATTGAGACTATTTCCCGCGAAGCAACCAGCCGCGGGCTGACGGAGAAAATCGAAAAACTATTGGAGTAAAAACATGGCAGGAGGAAACAGCGACATCGAATTTATCAAAAATGGCAAGCGGCTTGACGGCCGCAAACCCGACGAGCTGCGCGAAGTGCGCATCGAAGCCGGAGTGCTGAACCGCGCTGACGGTTCATGCTATCTGGAGTGGGGCAACAACAAGGTCTACGCCGGGGTCTTCGGCCCCATCGAGTGCCACCCCCGCCACAAGCAGCAGCAGGACCGCGCCATCGTTCAGGCGCGCTACACTATGGCGCCCTTTAGCGTCAACGACCGGAAGCGACCCGGCTACGACCGCCGCTCGAGCGAGATTTCCTACATCACGTCCCAAGCCTTGGAACGTGTCGTGATGGTCGAGCTGTTCCCACGCGCCGCTATCCGAGTAGACATGCAGGTCGTTGAAGCACACGCCGGAACGCGCTGCGCTGCACTCACGGCGGCTTCAGTTGCACTGGCTGACGCCGGCATCCCAATGCGCGACATCATTCCCTCCTGCGCCGCAGGCAAGGTGAGCGACACTGTCGTGCTCGACCTGAACAAGGAGGAAGATAACTACGGGCAGGCGGACCTGCCGCTCGCCATCGTACCTTCTACGGGCGAGGTGGTACTGCTACAGCTGGATGGTCACCTGACACCCGACGAGTTCGAGCAGGCGTTCGACCTAGCCTACAAGGGTTGTATGGATGTTTACGAAATCCAGCGTGCTGCACTTGCCAACCTCTACGGAGGTAGTGCATGAGCGGCGCGACGGTCGCCAACCTGATGCGCGGGCACATCGAAACGCTCGCCGCACAGGGAAAGCGTACCGACGGGCGCGGAACGAACGAGTTTCGAGACGTCAACATTGAAACCGGACTCATCGGTACCGCTGAGGGGTCATCTCGTGTCAGCCTAGGCGACACTACGGTGATGTGTGGCGTCAAATTGCTAGTTGGCACACCCTACCCCGATTCACCAGGGCGCGGCAGCATGACCACCACCGCCGAACTGGCGTGCTTGGCTTCCGAACAGTTCGAGCCTGGTCCACCGCGCGAGCCCGCTATCGAACTGGCACGCGTCGTAGACCGTGGTATTCGCGAGTCACAGATGATTAATTTCGAGGATCTCTGTATCGAGCACGGCGAGAAGGTNTGGNTNGTNTTCATCGACATGAACATCCTAGATCANGGCGGCAATCTGTTCGACTGCTGCACGCTCGCCGCAGCGTCAGCGCTTTCAAACGCGAAGATTCCGAACGTGCAGCACGGCATCGCTGACAAGGACGTNGANCTGCCNATTAGTTGCTGGCCAATATCCTGNACCTTCGCTAAGCTGGGAGAAGCAATTGTACTCGACCCAAATCATGAAGAGGAGACTGTGATGAATGCACGACTGACNGTGGCGCATGATGAAAACGGTAACCTACGCGCGATGCAGAAAGGCTACAACGGTGCCTTCACCGGCGATGAAATCAAGGCGGCTGTGAAGACAGCCCGCACCGCCGACAAAGTTTTACGTAAGGCACTGAAAGTGGCTGCTGGATGAGTCGGGCGACTCGTAAGGTTGGCAGCACTGGTCGCTTCGGCCCACGCTACGGCGTCTCCGTCAGGCGACGCATTGGCTCNGTGGAGGTGAAGCAGCGCANGTGGCACGACTGCCCCGAGTGCACCAAGCAGCGTGTACGGCGTGTTTCGACTGGCATATATCGCTGCCGCAGCTGCGGACTCGAGTTCGCCAGTGGTGCTTACTACCCAACTCCGGTGGAGAAATAATGGTCAACTACAAGTGTTCGGTCTGNGGTACTTCGCTCGAAATGGATCTCGAGACGCTAGGTCTGACCTGCCGCAAGTGCGGCAACAAGATTTTCTACAAAAAGCGCCCTTCGACCAAGAAGACTGTCACGTCAGACTGATGCGTGCATCGCTAGACCTACGTACCGGTCCCGAAACGACGGCGATCGCAGCTGCGCTGCGTCCCGAGGTGGAGGCAGGCATCCCGAAAGTTGCACTGGAAATGAGCAGTGCGGGCGAGCGACTGCGATTCGAGATGGAAGCTGATGACATCGTAAGTCTACGCGCTGCTCTCAATTCTTTTTTAGGCTGGGCCGCTTGCGCACAGCAGGTGGCCAAAAATGGCGACTGATCCGATTCCCGATGACGTGCAGAAGCAGCTAGANCAATTCGAACAGATGCGGCAGCAGGTTCAGGTGCTGTCACAGCAGCAATCGCAGGTTGAAATGGCAATACGCGAGGCAGACCGCACACTGGAAGAGCTAGANGGAGTNTCCAAGGATACACCACTCTACCGTGCCAGCGGCGCNATCATGATGCGAGTTGATGACNTGGCNAAGNTAAAGGCGGACCTGAAAGAAGAACAAGAAACACTAGAGCTGCGTACCAAAACGCTGAAGACACAGATTGATAAGCTGGAAGCGCAACTGAAAGAAATGCAGACCCAATTGACTCCAGTGCTGCAGCGGCTGCAGGGGCCAGGTGGTCCCGGTGCAGGATCCTGACCCTGTCGCGCTAAAGGCGGCGCTCTCGCGCGAGCTGCTGCTGCTGGTTCATCACCATGCTGACGCAGATGCTGTCGGCAGCGCTATTGCGCTGGCCACGGCGTTCCCAGGCGCACGGATTTCAGCGACCGACGGGTTTGAGCGCTGCTGGCAAAGTAATGGCAGAGCGACTGGATGTCGAAATCGAAGCGCGGCCACCCGAACACTGGGATGGAACGGTAGTCGTGGTCGATACATCCAACCCGGAACACTGCGCACCGTTACCAGAGTGCGAGAGCGTGGTGGTGATTGACCATCACCAGACTGCGGGNGAGTGGCCTGCAGGGACGCTGTTAATACATGAGCCCGAGGCGAAAAGCACCGCCGAAATCATGACACGGCTGCTGACCCAGCTTGGCGTGGTACTGACCTCTGAGATGGCGCTACCGCTACTCGCCGGTGTTTACGCTGATACCGGACACTTCCGGCACGCGACGTGCGACAGCTTCGGTGTGGCACATACGCTGGCTGCCGCTGGCGGCAACCCGCGTGAGGCGATGATACTGCTCGACCGCGTGCGGCCACAAGCGCAGCGAGTACTATTCCTGAAAGCAGCGCAGCGGCTGAAGTTCTTGCAAGAGGGAAAGTGGCTGCTGGCAACAACCCGTACCGGCTCGTTCGAGTCGGGAACGGCGCGGCTGCTAGTTTTGCTAGGTGCTGATGTCGCACTCGCGGCTTCAGGTAACAAGAAGGGGCAAGTGCGACTCTCAAGTCGCGCGTCCAGCGCCGTCATCGAAGCGGGACTGAACCTAGCACAGCTGCTCGAAACGTTAGCTNANGANCAAGGGGGCTCGGCGGGTGGCCATCCGGGCGCAGCNGGCTTCCAAGCGCANGGCGACCCCGACGCGCTGCTGGGGATGGCGCGACAGGGATGTATCACGCAGCTTAGAACACTGGACGAAGGCGCTTAACCCGGGGGCAGCTGGCACAGGGTGCTGCCACGCGGACTCTTCCGCATCTATGGCCTGGTGCTGGGCAACCTATTGCTGCTGATGGGAGGACAACTGGCATACCTCTGGCTCGTCCCGCCACAGCAGGACGGCACACCACTGCTACTGCCTCANGTTCCACTACTGCCGTACTTCACGCTTATCCTGCTCTGCTCAGGCGCACTCATTGTGGGGGCGCTGCTACAGCACACGCCGCGACCGCTGCTGTTCCTGCCGTCGCGACGCAGGGGGAAATTGCCGCTCTTTCGCGGATACTTTACTCCGGGACTGAGTGAGCGTTACTACCATCGCCCGCAACCTGAGAACGACTTACCTCTGCCACAATTGCCNCAGCTGCCACCACCAGCGATGTTACGGCAATTGCCAGTGCGTCAGCTCGAGCTGCCAGCGGCGAAGTGGTTGCTGCTCGGCTTTCTGATGGCTATTGCGCTGGGTGTCGCAGTACTCGCCGAGCGGGGGAACTGGCTGTGGCTCTTCCCTCTCGCTTTCATTGCCGCCTTCTCGTTCCCAGCGCTGCTTTGGGTCAGCTATATCTATCGTCGTACACGAGGTGAACCTGAACCACAGCGAATGGTGTTGATTGCACTCTCATGGGGAATGTTCGCGACTTTGCCTGCAAGCCTGCTTAACGATGCCGGAGGGCGGCTGCTGGCTGCCGACCCTATGCTAATGCTCGAGGGTGGCGCTTTCGGCCGGCCGGAAATCCTATTGGTAGCTGCGGTCGCACCACTGGTAGAGGAGGCGCTCAAGCCACTGGGACTACTGTTTGTCTTGGATCGTCTGAAGACGCCCTACGAGGGTGTGCTCTACGGTGTCGCATGCGGGATGGGGTTCGCGATGATGGAGAATATGCTCTACGATTTACTAGTTCTCATCTGGTATGGTGCCGACGCATGGACTATCAACGCTTTCGCGCGCGGTGTCGGCTCGACTGTGCTGCACGCCGTCGGTCCTGCCCTAGTCGGCTTCGCACTGGCGCTCTCGCAACATAGCAGCTGGTCAGCGGAGCGGGTAGTGCCGGCCACCTACCTAGGTGGGGTCATCATACACGGCGCCTGGAACGGCGCTGCAACGCTGCCGTTCATCTATCCAGGCGACACGCAGATGGCGACTGTCTCGTGGGCTGCACTGGGGTTAGTTCTAGTCACTTGCCTAGCATTAGTGCGTGAGCTGCTACGGCGCGGGGTCACGTATGACGCGCCATCTAGCGCCAGCGCGGAGGTGAAAGATGAACCGCAGGAAGAGAGCAATGACGAGGAGAATAGCGAGGGCGGTGATGAGGAACCACCTGACGAGGCGTGGGCGCCGCCTGAACCCTGATATAGTGCTTGCAAATGCAGCCGCACCCGCCTTAGCTCAGACTGGCTAGAGCGGCCGGCTGTAGGGGTTAATCCTGAAGTCCCGTTAGTACGGGAGGCCGCGGATACCGGCAGGTCCCCGGTTCAAATCCGGGAGGCGGGACCATTTCTATGAAGAACTTATTCTGTCTTTCCCGGCATGTAGAGCTTGACGAGGATAGCGGTCGTTAGAGCTATCCCAGCAGATACCATGGCCGATCCTACCATCCCATCCATGAAAGCCAGACGCGCGTTCATGATTANCTCGGCACCAAGTGGATTACCGCCAGCTATCANGTCCGCACCGATTCGCATCGCTGCTGGGAANGACTCAGTTAGAACNGAGCCAAANGACTCAAGACCTTCTGGAACNNCCAAATTCCTCTGNTAGTACTCATTCANCACACTNCCNCCTATGGCTATTCCAAGNGCNCCGCCAACTTCCCTACTGGCGTCGTTGGTTGCNCTTCCGACGCCTGCCTTGTCCTCTGGAATAGATTCCATGACCAGAGTCGTGGAGGGTGCCATAGTCAAGCCCATTCCAAGGCCGAGCATGAAGAACGTCACTGCAATTCTCACATAGTCTGTATCAATCTCGACCGTAGTGAATAGCAGCATTCCCGCTGTGATGAGAGTTAAACCAGTCGCAACAACGTTGTTGCTGCCGAATTTAGCTACGAACTTGTCACTGTTCGCTGCTGCAGGCATAAGGCCTAGAGGAAGTGGAAGAAATCTGATGGCTGCCTGCAAGGCTGTGTGTCCTCGAACAAGCTGAAAGTGTAGCATCTGAGTGAACATAAACGAGAACATTACAAAGAAGGCAAGCGAAATTGCAACCANCCCCATTGTGAAACCCATATTGCGGAATAGGTCGATAGGGAGCATAGGATACTCAGTACTTCTTTCCCATCTGATGAAGGCCAGTGTAAGGACTATTCCCAGAGCTGCTACTCCGAGAGTCTCAGGACTTGTCCAACCAACATTCGGAGCCTCGATGATGGCATAGAGAATAGACACAAGGGCTCCTATAGAGAGAAGGGAACCAATCAGATCCAGAGGACGTTTCTGTTTGTCCCTTGAATTTGGAACTAGGAAAAGCCCCAGAGTAAGCGCCAGTATAATGACCGGGACATTGATCCAGAAAACCATCTGCCAGTCATAATTCTCTACCGCCCATCCTCCCACAAAGAGACCAATAGGTGCGCCAGCACCTGCCATAGCTGCCCAGATACCNACGGCCTTTCCACGCTCNTCAACAGGGAANACCACAACGACCACGGACAGNGTTGCAGGCATGACTAAAGCTGCACCAAGCCCCATAACTGCCCGCGCAAAAATTACATGTTCAGATGTAGTGGCATACATCGCAGTGGCTCCAGAAGCCACGGCCACAATAATCAAGCCCAATTGGAGCGCAGGTTTACGGCCAAAACGATCACCAAGCGCTCCCATGACAAGAAGAGTTCCCCCAAAGATAAGGGCATAGGCATCCATCATCCACTGAAGGTCAGTATTGTCAGCCTTCAGGTCCTTGGAAAGCTCTGGAAGCGCGA
>PCBV01000041.1 GCA_002731905.1 Methanobacteriota archaeon | reverse complement strand
CCAGAACTGCGGCAATTGGTTCTACCAGAGCAGATAGCTGGCCCCACCAGAAGCTCTTTTTCCTTGAAAGACCCTCTCTCCTTAGAGGTAGGGAAACTGCAGCTCCCTCTGGAAAGTTCTGTAAACCTATGCCTATCGCCAAGGCAATGGCGGGGCCAAGAGGATCGCCTGTGGCTATTGCACCAAACGCAACGCCTACTGCCAGACCCTCCGGTATGTTGTGAAGCGTAATTGCTGAAACAAGAAGCATGCTCCTGTGCCATGTGGTCTTAATTCCCTCAGTTTCTTCAGGAGGCGCCCCGGGATGAAGGTGGGGGAGAAACTTGTCGATTATTCGCATGCAAACGCCTCCAAGCAGGAAACCAACCAGTACGGGAAGGATACCATTCAGGACTGTGCCGTCCGAGTGTTCAATCGCCGGCGCCAGCAATGACCAGAAACTGGCCGCAATCATTACGCCTGCTGCAAAACCCAGCATCGCATCCAGAATCTTCCTGTCTACCTCCTTGAAAAAAAAGACCAGCCCGGCACCAGCAGCAGTCATGCCCCAGGTGAAAAGTCCGGCAGCTAACGCTTGTTGAANCGGATGCCATCCNTCCAGAAATTCNAACACTATNNCNGGCTATTTTAGAGGCTTATTTAGTCTTGCCTCATCNCNGNNGNAACTACGGAAAACTAGCCTGCCCAGCNGTTTTTATCCACCTGNCGGTCGCCGCCCGATGTCCGCCCGTGTCGCATCGCCGCGTATGGAGGAAGTGTCTCGGCTTGTCGCAACCTATCCATGGACGACNGTNCTGNTCACATTANTCCTGACNGGTCTGGCGCTACAGCCAATGCAGANTATGGATACCGAGACCTCACTGGANGATTACCTTCCTCCCTCACCTGAGGTAGACGCAGGACAGATTGCCTATGGCGAATTCCCACTCCCATTCGGTGTCTCTGCNGTAGTCGAGAGGCCAGACGGGAACTTGCTCTCACGTGAATCTCTCCANGAGCTTTTACAGCTCGAAGTCCATCTCTTGGCNCAACANAGTGTGCAGGAATGGTTGTATGACACTAACACGGCCGTAAGTTCCCCCGGCTCCGCCGTNGCTGGTATGCTTGCTCTACAGAACCTGACACTGGAAAACACNCCAGATTCAGTGTTGCAGACTGTACTTGGAGCATTGATTGAGGACCCTCTAGCGGGCGGGATGTTCGGGGCCCCCTCACAGAAGGANGGNGTCTGGCATGCACGTTCAGTTTTTGTCACAGTATCGGTCGANAAACAGGGTGCGTACAATGACGAAACTTCCGAGCGNACGGTNCGCGATGCTTTCCACACTTTCGAGAGTGACATGCTGGTGTTGAACTCNATGGCTGCNCCNAANCAGGCAATGCAGGAAGCCTCAGAGAAGACGCTCTCGAANNTGCTNCCACTCACATTAGCGGCGATGGCTGTGCTGNTGTGGTTCTCNCTNCGACGCCCCACTGACGTGATTCTAAGCCTCACNGCNGTGATGATGGCACTGCTCTGGATGTTTGCCGCTGGCGANTTGCTAGGACTGCGCTTCTCCCAGTACACATTCATTGCTCCCATCTTGGTGNTNGCGCTTGGTGTTGATGANGCAATACACATCCTGCATCGCTACCGTGCTGANCATTACCAGGGGCCGGANCGGGCACTGCGGATTTCAGTGAGATTGGTCGGAACTGCACTACTTCTGACTACACTGACCACTATGGCCGCTTTTAGCGCAAACCGCATTTCAACCGTGCCAGCAATTCGNGACTTTGGCNTTCATGTTGCGCTTGGTATAGCTGCTGCATTCATCCTGACTACCACTTTTCTGCCGGCGATACGATTACTGGTTGACCGCTGGCTAGACCCTGACTTAGCCCCGCTAGAAGAGAATTCAGCTTTGGTACCTGCCCTAGACGCGGTTTCCGATTTGGCTCAATCAAGACCTCTAACTGTAATTGTATTAGCCCTACTACTCACAGGAGGTTCACTCTGGGTTGCACTTCAACTGGAACAGGATTTGGATATGACGGACTTGATTGACCCCACTTCGGAGATGTATAGCGCTTTCATAGTCTATGAACGGGACTTTGCAACTACAGCAGGCGAAGAAGCGGGTCTGCTGGTAGAAGGAGACGACCTGGCACGTCCAGAAGTGTTGCGTGCGTTGCTTGATACTCAATCAGCAATGGCTAACGATTCAAAGGTCGCTCAAATTAGCGGAGAGCCGCGAGCTTTCTCAATCGCGAATGTTATACAGCTGACATTTCCCCAACTTGCACCACAATTGGGTATGGTTGACGGAGATGGTGATGGGTTACCCGATAGCGCAGCAGAGACACAGCAGCTGTTGGGCCTCTTGCTGGAACAAGGCGCTGGAGACCTTACATCGACAGAGGTCAGGGCCCTTGCACGAGCGGACGGAAATGGGAGTTGTAATGGGATGCTCATCCGCGTCTCGAGTGCCGATATTGGAACTATGGGAGGCGGTGAACTACTACAGCAACTAGAGGAAGATGCAACGCCACTAGAGGACCTTGGGCTTGTGGCAACCCCGTATGGCCAGCCAATCGAACGCTACCAGATGATGAGCACTATGACAGACGGAATGCTGCGATCACTGGCAGTCTCCATAGTAATCTGTCTTGGGTTGTTAGTTCTGCTGTGCCGTTCTTGGATTGAAGGATTTGAAGCGATTATTCCAGTTCTGTTGGTGACTGCATGGGTATACGGAACCCTCTGGGCACTAAACTGGAATCTTAACCTGATTACAGTATCCATAGCGGCGATTACTATTGGAGTCGGAGTGGACTTCGCAGTTCATTTGCTTCATCGCTACCGCGAGGCTCTCAGCAAGGGCGATTTTCCGGAGGCTGCTATGTCGGCCGCAGTACGGCACGCTGGTACGCCCATTACCGGTGCGGCATTGACTACAGCGGCCGGTTTTGGTATGCTCTCCTTTTCGCCAATGACCAGTTTCAGCCAGTTTGGGATTTTGACTGCGGTGATGATTCTTTATGCTCTCGCTGCGTCGCTGCTGGTACTGCCGGCAGTCGTCCTCACGGTTGCTGAATACCGTGCCGTACCAGCGTTCCCACCACGCAACGACGCAGAGCCCAATGCGGCACCTGACAATTTGTGGGGGGAAAAGGAGAGCGGAGCTCCACAGAAACGAGTTCGTCGTGTTAAGAGAATTAAGCGGAAGCGCTAGGTGGACAAACTGCTACTGCGAAATCGTCAGAATCTCTTTCTTCACGGCTCTAACCTCCCTAGACGATAATGTATCCCGACCAAAGCAATCACTATAGCCACTAACAACACAGGAACACTCATGCCTATTGGGAAACCCAAATCGTAGGCCAAATCTGGGAATAAAGCCAAGCCCAAACCCAAACCTGCAACCACTATTCCCAATAATATTACCGAGTCGGAGGGACCTTGCACATCCGTAGCCATATTTTGGCTATTCAATCACTTGTTAAATGGCTTTCAGGCAGGTTTCATCCGGCTACCCTGCGCGCGCATCCGCACTCGAAATATTTTTTATTCCAGATAGATTGCCATCCATTTAGTACAGTAGTTCAGATGTGCATTGGTGAATCTAGAATCATCTTTCAAATCAGTTATGAACTCCTCAAATCCCGAATAGTAATCGAAAGTGAGAACACGTGAAATAAAGTTGAACATCACAGTCATGGATGCATCTATTACGCAACACATGTCACTGAGATATTCCTTACTCAGTTGGGGAATTATCATCGAGCCGCCAGCTATTGCTTTCTGTTCATCATTGCCAAAATATTTCTTGAGCTTTGATATGTCATGTGTTTTTTCCTCGGAATGGGCGTAACCCGATAATTTTCCATACCGGGAATAGTTCCTGAAATTGCGATAATTTTCCTCGGGGGCAGTTAATTCCCAAGAAATCAATTCCCTCAAGAGATCACTGAAACTCAATTCCTGCCTGATGTCTGAGGCCATAGCCAGGAACTGGGCATTATCCAGAATTTTATCTCGATTGGCCCTGTAATTATTCAACTGGTCCACTAACTCTCCATAACTCTCNTTAACTGAGGATGAAAGAGGAACCTTCCACAANCCNGACTCGTGTTGTGATAGAGCTAANTGNTTCAGAAANACACCGCGCATATGGCATTCAATGAAATTACGCAATAGNGAATAGGCAATATTGTAATTNCCACAGAATGATTGGTAAANCGAATTAATGAGNATTTTNCGGGATTCCAGATGATGATGATTGAACGCACCAAGGAGTGTAGTCGCCTGCTCCTGCTTGCTTGCGTTCTCTTCGTATGCTATAATTTCGAGATAGACTGAGTTGTATAGCGAAAAGGCATCTATCCCCCTGCCGAAATTATCTATGGAAAGTTGCTGTTCCAGATTAATCTCAGGTGTGGAGCTCTCAATAATTGACTGAGCTATNCTCTGGTATTCTTCCTGTGACATTTTTCACAACAGCGCAATGTTCGCGCTTNCGCACGAACCTAGCCTATCTTTCCTTAGGAATGTCCTTAGAGGTGCTCTGCCTGTCCTTTAGTTGATCCTTGAGGTAGTCTGTACGGCTGTGGGGGCGCTTGGGATTTTTACACTCTTCTTCACCCGATTGGCATGCCTCTAATTTGGATAGGCGCTCACTTAGTTTCTCTTCAATTGCAGCCAACCTTTCTTCATCGGCTGCGCAGTCTGAATCTGCGCGACATTCTGATACGCGNTCAAGTGCTGCCTGAGTACGTGCAATCATCTTGTCAAGGGTTGCCTCGCGGTGCTCTTCGCGCTTTGCCTCACGTTCGGCTTTGCACGCTTCGCGNTCAGCAGCGCACTCCGCCAGCTTNGCNTGGCGCGCCTCGAGTCGCGCTTCCANCGCGTCAAGCCGCGANGTGTCAGCGTCATCTGGCATATGTTCGCGGAAATCGGCCAGTCGCNCCAGNCGCTTCTCNACNTGGTCCTGAAGCCTNGCCAGCCGGTCCGGCCGCTCGCNTTCAGCNTCANCNTCCGCAACAACTGCGCNAGCAAGCGTGCCGACGAATAACAGGGCGGCAAAAAGAGCCGTGATTTTTGACATATCTTGTCTCCGGCGTAACAACGCCATTCGTTTACCNATNCCNCNAGTTATAAAACTGCTGCCTTCGCTGAAAACCAGCCTTAAAGACGATGGNCCGTATGCGCGCGCATGGGNCTCTTCAACCCCGNCAGCTTTGCGAAAGAGGCTGTCGCTTCCATTAGCGAGCAGGTCGCTGGCAGGGGGATTATTGCCGCCTCNGGCGGTGTTGATTCCATGGCGGCCGCGGTGCTTGCGNCCCGTGCGCTTGGTGAAAGGCTNCTGGCAGTNCATGTTGACACCGGCTACATGCGGCAGGACGAGTCGCAAGCGGTCGGCCTTATGCTAAGCGAGATGAAGGTGAATCACCGCGTGGTCGACGCCAGCGACCGNTTCTACGCNGCGCTGGANGGGGTGACCGACCCTGAGTTGAAGCGCACGCNGATTGGCGAGCAGTTCATCCGCGTTTTTGAGGAAGAAGCNCGNACCTTTGACGCGAAATGGCTGGTGCAGGGCACGATTGCCCCGGACTGGATTGAGTCGGGNGGCGGGCTACGCGACACCATCAAGTCGCACCACAACGTCGGCGGGCTGCCCGAGGATATGGAGATGGAACTGTGCGAGCCTCTGCGNGAGCTTTACAAGGACGAAGTTCGCACGCTGGCGGAGCACCTCGNCGTTTCAGTCGCGCAGCGGCAGCCGTTCCCNGGCCCTGGCCTGGCGGTGCGGGTAATGGGCGAAGCGACGCGCGAACGCACTGCGCTGGTGCGACAGGCATGTCACATNGTAGAGCAGGAAATCGAGNCTGCTGCAGGAGCGCGTGAGATGGAGATGCCGTGGCAGTACTTCGCGGTGCTGCTGCCAGTGCGCACCGTTGGCGTGCAGGGCGACGTTCGCGCCTACGGCCATACGATTGCTGTGCGGGCGGTCCAGAGCTACGATGCAATGACTGCACAGGCGTCAGAAATGCCGTGGGCGGTGCAGCAGCGCATCTCGCGCCGCATCACCAACGAACTCAAGGAAGACATCAACCGAGTAGTTTACGACGTTACAGACAAGCCGCCCGGAACCATCGAGTGGGAGTAATGGTGCCGGGGGCGGGGTTTGAACCCGCGACCTCCGGATTATGAGTCCGGCGCGCTGCCAACTACGCCACCCCGGCACGCGTTGTGGCGGACGGCGGGTGCCATAAAAGGATTAAGACTCAGGCGGCCTTTTTAGCGGGCGTCATCTGCCGCACGCAATGGCAGCCGACTCCGTCGGGGATTACGACCCGGTAGCGCTGGAACAGGCGGTCGCCAAACGCTGGGCGGTCGAAGGCACTTTCCAGCAGCAGGTGGAGCAGCGGAAGGGTGCGCAACCATTCACTTTCCTCGAAGGGCCGCCAACTGCCAATGGCATGCCTGGGATTCATCACGTAGTCTCAAGGACCTACAAGGATCTAGTCTGCCGCTGGCGTGCGATGCAGGGGCGCTACGTCGAGCGAAAGGGAGGCTGGGATACCCACGGGCTTCCTGTCGAAATCGAGGTGCAAAAAGCACTCGGTTTGGGAACAAACCGTGAAATTGAAGATTACGGCATCGAGAAGTTCAACACCGCCTGCCGAGAGAGCGTCTGGACCTACGAGGAGGCGTGGCGCGAGATGACTGAACGCATGGCGTTCTGGGTCGACATGGACGACCCGTACGTGACCCTCCACGACGACTACATTGAGTCGGCGTGGTGGTCACTGAAACAGATGTTCGAGAAAGGGCTGCTCTACCGCGACTACAAAGTACTGCCCTATTGCCCACAGACTGGTACCAGTTACAGTAGCCACGAAGTCGCGCTCGGTTACAAGGAAATCAGCGAGCCGTCAATCTACGCCAAGTTCAGACTGGTAGATGACAAGGCATCAATCCTGGCGTGGACCACGACCCCTTGGACCCTGCCCGGTAACGTTGGACTGGCGGTCGGTGAGGAAGTCACCTACTGCCGTATCCGTATTATCGAACCACCAGCTAGCTGGGAAGGAAATGGTGGCGCTGAAGTGGGCGAGGAGCTGATTCTAGCTAAGGATCTACTGAAGGATACGCTACGGCACCAAGTCGAGGTGCTGGCAGAATTCCCTGGCTCCGATCTTGTTGGCCAGCACTATGAACCGCTATTCCCCGGCGCGATTGAACCAGGTAGCTCGAAAACCGCATGGACTGTGATTGCCGCTGATTTCGTCACCGCCGAGAGCGGCACGGGCGTCGTGCACACGGCGGTAATGTACGGTGAGGATGACTTCAATCTGGGTCGTGCCGTCGGACTGCCTGAGGTGCACACGGTTGGGACTGACGGTTGCTTCGTNGCCGGGGTGCATCCTGACCTTGACGGTCGCTACGTCAAGGAATGCGACGGCAACATTATCGCACTGCTGGACGAGGCGGGGCTGCTCTACCGCACCGAGGAATACACGCACGACTACCCGCACTGCTGGCGTACCGACCATCCGCTGCTCTACTATGCCATGGATTCGTGGTTCGTGCGTATGACTGCCGTGCGGGAACAACTACTGGCGCACAATGCGCAGGTAGAGTGGGCTCCCACCTGGGTGGGCGAAAAACGGTTCGGCGAATGGCTCGAGAACGTCAAAGACTGGGCCATCAGCCGCGAACGGTTCTGGGGTACACCACTCCCGGTCTGGTGCTGTGAATGCGGCCACCAGCATTGCGTTGGCTCGCGCGCTGAGCTGCGCGAGCTTGCTATTGATACCAACGCCATCCCGGAAGACTTGCACCGCCCCTACGTCGATACAGTGAAACTGCGTTGCAGCGAGTGCGATGGTGAGATGACACGCGAGCCGTTCGTTATGGATTGCTGGTTCGACTCCGGCTGCGCCAGCTTTGCGCAGTGGCACTACCCCTTCGAGGACAACAAGAAATTTGAGGAGAATTTCCCGGTAGACTACATCTGCGAGGGAGTCGACCAAACGCGTGGCTGGTTCTACTCGCTGCTGGCGGTTGCGACCGCGGTTTTTGACTCCCACTGCTACCGCAGCTGCCTGTCACTGGGGATGATTCTAGACCGCGAAGGCAAGAAGATGTCAAAGTCGCGCGGCAATATAGTCAACCCGGGCGACCATTTCGACCGCGAAGGGGTTGACGCCGTGCGCTGGTATATGGTGACGGCAGGCGCGCCGTGGGCCGAGCTGCGGTTCGACCCGCAAGGACTACGCGAGACGTTCGCGCGCTTTTTCCTGACGCTCTGGAATACCTATCGTTTTCACGCAGACTACGCTGCGCTCGACGATTTCGACCCGTCGGCGGAGCCACCTGAACTGGCACCGCTTGACAGCTGGGCGCTCTCGCGGCTCGCCGCGGTTACCGAGGAATACACAGCACTCTTCGAACAATGGCGCTTCCACCGCGCGGCGCGTCTGCTGGAGGAGTTTCTAGTCGATGATGTCAGCAACTGGTATGTGCGGCGTTCCCGGCGGCGACTCTGGACTGATGCGCCAACGCAGGACAAGGCGGCTTGCCAGCACACGCTGCACATGCTACTCGAAACCGTCTGCCGGCTGATGGCACCGATTGCACCTTACCTGGGCGACCACATCCACCACGCTTTGACGGGAAGCAGCGCCCACCTCGCAGACTGGCCGGAGCCCGCAGAACGGGACCCTGCACTCGAAGAACAGATGGTACTAGTCCGCGCTCTTGCCGAATCAGGGCGCCGCGTGCGGGCCGAGGCGCAGCGACGGCAGCGACTGCCATGCCGCGCAGGCTGGATAGTCGGTGGTCCCGATGTCACCCAGTTCCACGACCTGCTAGCGGAGGAGCTGAACGTCGAGTCGCTGGAGGTTGAGAGCAACCTCGAGAAATTTCAGGAGATTGAGCTGCGCCCCAACTTCAAGTCACTCGGTGCTAAAGTCAAGGGCGACCTGCCCGCCGTGAAAGCGGCACTCGAGGCGCTTGACCCAGTTAAGGGTGCCGCGGCACTTACGGCAGGCTCGCTTGAATTGGCCGGACACTCAATTGCGCCGGAAGACGTCGAACTGATTCGCGTTGAACGCCAGGGATTTGCCGCTGCAACGCTTGATTCAGGTGTTAGCTTAGTGATTGATATGGCTATCGATGATGCGCTACTCTCGAAGGGGCTGGCGCGCGAAATCACGCGCCGTGTCCAGGCACAGCGTAAAGCGCTAGATCTGAAGATTGAGGACCGCATCGCGCTTGAGGTGTGGCTGCCATCTAGTGCACCGGAGCTGGCCGCGGCAGATTGGGAATGGGTACAATCGGAGACTCGCGCATCGAACGCCGAGTTGCACCGCAAGGCAGCGCCGCAGCGGACGGAGAACTTCGAGGTTGATGGTATAACTCTAGGCTTTGCTGCTCGCCGGGCCTGAAGTAGGCAACCGCTGGGACACCACTACTATTCTACTATCTTGAAACTGGGCTGCTTGGCAACTGGCTTGAACTGCGGTTTTTCGTCTTCGACTACCTTGAAACTAGGCTGCTTGGCAACTGGCTTGAAGACTGGAGCCTCATCGATTCCAGCAGATTCGAACGATGGTCCAGTGTTCTCTGGCTGTGCTTCATCGATAGGGGTGAAAGTGGGCAGGTCGGCGCTCGCCTCGCGTACCGTTGAAGAGCCAGTACTGACCGGCTTGAACTCCGGGACAGAGGCGTCTCCGCCATACTCAAAGGCAGGTTCGCCCCCGTCTCTGAACTGCTTGATAGCCTCGGCGGCGGCATCCTTGACAGTCTCAACAGCATCACTGGTCAGAATAAGCAGCATATCCATCGCGTCATTCGGCATCTCGATTGGAGCAAAACTCGCCATGGTACCCAATGCGGCGGCCGCGCTGGCACGCACGCGGGACTTGCTGTCACGGGTAGCGATAATGTATTCCTTGACTGCGTCCTCCAGCAGCACTGGGTCTGCATCTGGTATCTTCGACCAGAGCTCGCGTGCCGCGATGTAATCGCCCGAGAGCACAGGCTCCATGAGTATTTCGAGCGTTACGCCTTTCGGCTCTGCTTTGGGAGTGGGCGTATGCTCCCGAACCCGGCGTTTTGGCGCAGCCTTGGCCTTGCGCACCTTGGCCTTGCGCACCTTGGCCTTGCGCACCTTGGCCTTGCGCACCTTGGGCCGTGGGTCGCCGTGTGTTCCACTCCCTTGTCTGCGCTGTTTAGCGATGTCGCCTCCGCTCTCGCTCTCGAGCCTTGATGGCCTCTTGAACTGTGGTCCTTCGTTCACCGTCACTACACTCGACCCTCTCGCCCCCATCGCCGGGGTCACCGGTTGAGGGTCGAAGAAGGGGGGTTTGGCGAGCAGAGCCCGCAGGTTGCCGTTGTTGTAGGCGTCCAGTGCGACAGTGTTCACGCCAACTTGCTTCAGCAGCTCGGGTGAGCTGTCTCCGCGCACCAGTCGCTCCAGTGTGGTGAGGAGCACCGGTTCGCTCTCTAGGAGGGTGTGAAAAGCAGGCGCCAGCCGGCCAATATCATCCCGTTTGGTCTGCAACGCCGGGTCGCCCCCGGCCTTTGGCTGTACTGTGCTATCGCCAAGCTGCACTAATTGGTGGAAAGTCTCACTCAGGAATTCCTGCGGTGAGTATGACATCCGGTCACCATACTGTGCCTGCAGGTCAGCCTTCAGCGCACGCTCGCCAAGTGCCAGTATGAACATGCAGCCTGGCAGATCAAGGAAGCCAGCCATGAATTCGAGTAGCCGTAGTAGCACCCCGGAAGTGGCCATGTCGACTCCTTGTATCAGCACTACCAGCGGCGGCTGTGCGACCAGTCGCTCCAGCAGCTTGCGCATTGCAGTGTCGAATTCACGCATCGCCACCATACGTGCGGTGCCGTGCTGCTCCTGCGACGCCAATACGTCCAGTCCGTCGAGTAGGCGACCAGTAATCTCGAGTACTGTCGTGTCATGCTCTGCCAACTCCTGCAGCAACAGCAGCAGCTGCTGGACCAATGGCCCCCCCAAATCCGGCTCGGAGAGGTGCCGTCGTGCGTTGAACGCCAACACTGTCAGCCCGCGCTCCTGCAACCGCGGCTCGAGCTCGACCAGGAGCTGTTTGCGTTCTGCGGGAGAACCTTTGTAGAGAGCAACCAGAGGCGGTGGTTTGCTTGCAGCAGCCATCTCTTCTAGCTGGCGGAGGGCATCATGCATAGTGAAGTTATGTCCTTGGGCAGGAAACGCGTCCCCGCTGCCGCCGCGGGAGTCACCATCTTTTTTAAGGGTTCGGGGGAGGTGGAAACTGAGCGCGGGGGTCGCATAGCCTGGCCAATTGTGCCGGACTTAAGATCCGGTCCGTTAGCGGTTCGCCGGTTCAAATCCGGCCCCCCGCACCAACCGCTTTAGTCCAGTTGTGCCGCCATAGTGAGCTGGTGCCGTCGTGCTGCAACACGCCGGTAGAGCCAGCGCAGTAGTGGCATCACACCCGGCAGCCTCGAGAGCAGCCAGAGCGGCCAGCCCCACCATATGTGGCTGCAGATTTCAACGAGCGCATCGGCGCCACCGAGCACGCGGTCGTCGGGAAGTAGCAGTAGCAATTCATCTGATGTGGCGTCCGTCCCTTCGCCGTTCCGGGCAAGCCGTTCGCACACCCACTCCGCCTGCAACTCCGCTAGTGAGAAGCCGACCCGCTGTGCTAGTCTGCCCCAGCTGTCAGCGAGCCCGCAGCAGAAGTCGCATTCTCCGTCATACAACAGCCAGCCCGCCTCGGACATGGCGCGCCAGCCGGCGTTGTGTAAAAGCGCGCTGTGGCGTTTCCTGGAGACCTCGTTGGGCGTTGTATAGCTTAAATATTAGTCGTTAGAAAGGTTTAGATGGTCCAGTAGACCATTGCCAGTGCTAGGATGGCGGCGACAATACCGCCCCAGGCTGCATTGCTCCAGGCCATGATTTTCGAGCCGTCTAGCGGTGGGAACGGAATCATGTTGAAGCCACCCAGGATGATGTTGATAATTACCAGGAACCGCGCTAGGTCACCAGCCCAGCCGAGCGGCCCGGCAGCGTTCGCGAGCAGCAGATAGAACGGCAGCGCTGCCAGCGCGAGNGCGATNTTTGTGAGCGGNCCCACGGCGGCGATGTGTCCATGCTGTCGGTTAGTGACATGGCCNGCAACCATCACCGCTCCCGGCGCTGCAATCAGGAAGCCAACAGCNCCCATCANCAGCGCNAGCAGCAGNCCNTTGCGGTTGCCGCGGTATTCAGCCCAGCAACCATATTTCTGCGCCATCCATTTGTGCGCTAATTCGTGTAGGAGGAAGCCAGTCATCACCGCCGCGAATGACATCAGCAATTTCACTCCAAGTACCATTGGATGCTCCAGCGCCTGGTTGAGTCCGCCGGTTAGCGCCAACGCAAGTGCGATTGTCAACAGTGCTACCGACTCGGCAATCTGCTTTTTCTCGTAGTCGGAGAAGAGCATTCCGCCCGGGCGTCGATTCACCTGCAGTGGTTCGCCCCAGCCGGCGCTGAATGGGGAATACTCGACGTGATAAGTCGCCTGTCGACCCCGTGGACTTTCACGCCACATGGGCGCGCCACCCTGTCCCCATCTTAAGGAATTTGGCTGCCGCGCAGCACAAGCGCTTAAGCGCGCTAGCCATCGGTATGTGTGGAGGACAAGCCAGAGCTGCTGCACGCCCGTATAGCCGCCCTGGAAACGAAGCTGGAAGAGGAACGGAAAGCACATGAGACTGAGATGGCGCAGCTCAAGTCGGAGAATTACGACGCACTGGAAGCGTCACAGACACGCTATCAGGGCGAGCTCACTATACAGCGCACAAACTACGAGCGACAGATTGTGGAACTGCGAGCACGACTCGAGGCGTTCGACGCTTAATGTTAAGCCCTGCTTGCCACGGTGGGCGCCGGCGCTCCCGTGGTGTAGTCCGGCCCATCATCTCGGCCTTTCGAGCCGAATACCCGGGTTCAAATCCCGGCGGGAGCACCATTAGTATTTTGGCGCCGAGGGCGAGATTTGAACTCGCGAGGGAAAATTCCCACGGGCTTTCCAGGCCCGCGCAATTCCGGGCTATGCGACCTCGGCGCGGCGGCGCCACCTCACTCGCGCTTTAGAGGCTTGTGGACCGGCGGTGGACCGGCACACTTATACGGCAGGAGTCGTATTCGAGGGAACCGCGCGCGGCCTGATTCATGAAACCTGACGAAAAGAAGAGACTTAATTCAGTAATCGAAATGTTGAGGGAAATCTACTACCCTGGACACCACACCACCGCGCAGCGGGTCATTGAACGACACCTCATCCGCGCTGCGAGAGGAAGGACCCAGTCTTCGTCCCCGCAGGCGACGAACGGACTTTCGCCGAGCTGCCGCTGGCGGAGAAGAATGCGGTCAGCCATCGCGGACGGGCGTTGGCGACGTTGGCCGTGTATCTCGGCGACAGCGGCTAGCCGGGCCGGTAGGCGCAGCGCGTATCGCCCTCTTCGGCAACGATGACTTCGACCAGCCCCGGCAGCGCCGGTTCCAGCCGCTCGAAGACCCAGCGCGCCAGCACTTCGGTCGTCGGGTTTTCCAGCCCCGCGACGTCGTTGAGGTAATTATGGTCAATCAGGCTGCCGACCCCCACTTCGTAGGCGGCATCGACGTCGTAGTAGTCGGCGACCCACTGCTGCTCGTTATCGTTGTCGCCCTCGATGGCGAGCGTGACCGTGAAGCGGTGGCCGTGCAGCCGGTGGCAGGGGTGCTCGGCGGGCAGCCGCGGCAGCCGTCGCGCCGCCTCGACGGTATAGTCACGCTCGATGCGAAACACGGTCGGGCAGCCGCGCGGGGATAAGAGCGCTGTCACCCCATCGCCGGCGCCCGTGGCTGATTTATATCGGGAGGGATGCGCCACCGTGAAGCACATCCTCGTCGCGGTCGCGTGGCCATAC
>PCBV01000040.1 GCA_002731905.1 Methanobacteriota archaeon | reverse complement strand
TCGGACGAGGTCATCGAGCAGGTCGCTGCGATTTCCGCCAACAACGACCAGGAAATCGGCAAGCTGATTGCCGACGCAGTCGGCAAGGTGGGACAGGAGGGCATTATTACTGTCGAGGAAGCGAAGGGGATGGAGACCACGCTCAAGCTGGTTGAGGGAATGGAGTTCGACAAGGGCTATGTCTCTCCATACTTCGTTACTGACCGCGAGAAGCGCGAGGCTACTGTGGAGAACCCGCTGATACTGATGACCGACCATACAATTTCGTCAGCGCAGGATCTATTGCCAGCGCTGGAACTGGGAGTCAAGCAGCTGAAGGCGCCCATCCTGCTCATCTGCAAGGACCTGGAAGGCGAGGCACTGGCAACGTTGGTGCTGAACGTCGCTTCTAGGGTGCTCAAGGCGTGCGCCGTCAAGGCGCCGGGCTTTGGCGACGACCAGAAAGAGCAGCTGGAGGACCTGGCAGTCCTGACTGGCGGCCGCGTTATTGGCAAGGATCAGGGTATGGAGCTGAAGGAGATTACCGCCGACATGTTTGGCAAGGCGGACAAAGTAGTCATCGGCAAGAACAAGACAACGGTTATCGGCGGCGGCGGCAGCAAGCCCGACGTCGAGGAACGTGCGCGCATCCTGCGCTCGCAGGCCAAGCTCGCTAAATCCAAGTGGGATCGCGAGAAGCTCGAGAAGCGCGTCGGTCGCCTGCTAGGTGGCGTCGCGGTGCTCGAGATTGGCGCAGCAACCGAAACCGAGATGAAGGAGAAGAAGGCGCGTGTCGACGACGCACTTAATGCCACTCGCGCTGCGATGGCCGAGGGCGTCGTGGCGGGTGGCGGCGTGGCACTGTTGCGCACTCGCAAGGCGCTCGACAAGCTCTCCAGCAAACTCGACGACGAAGAGGCGACCGGCGTCCGCATTGTACGTGATGCACTCGCCATGCCGGCGAGCCAGATTGCCGAAAACGCTGGCGAAGACGGAGGCGTAGTGGTCTCGAAGATTAGCGAATCCAAGAACGCCAGCTTCGGCTTCAACGCCCGCACCAACACCTACGAGGACCTGATGAAGGCTGGAATCATCGACCCCGTCAAGGTCGTGCGCAATGCACTTCAGGCCGCCGGCTCGATTGCGAGCCTCGTGCTGACCACCGAGACACTCATCTCGGACATCCCCGAGAAGGAGTCCTCAATGCCGGACATGGGTGGCATGGGCGACATGGGTGGCATGGGCGGTATGGGTGGCATGGGCGGGATGATGTAGTCCTGTTTGTTACAAAAAAACCTGAACTGAACCGGCGGCGGGCGCCAGTCCGCCGCCCTATGATAGCCTGATTTTCGACAGGTAGCCTGGCATCTCGATATCGCTTGCCAGCCCCGCTGCCGGCTCCGGCTCGCCGAGGCTAGTCATGATTGGGACCACCCCGGCCCAGACCGGCTGGTCCCGGTCTGCCGGTTCGTCACCGACGGGGATAGCACGAATNTTGGCTGCACCTTCCCGGATATCCATCCAGAGCACGCTGGTCGCTTTCAGTTCCGACTCAGTCGGCTGGCGCACTTCGCCCCAGCGGCCGCGTGCGATGCGCTCCATGAGCTTCTCAAGCACCAGCAGTTTTTCCCCGGAGTCATTAACACTCCGGGCCGTCCCGAAAAGCATCACCGAGCGGTAGTTGACCGAGTGGTTGAAAGCCGAGCGCGACAGCACGATGCCATCAAGCAGGCTCACTGTCAGGCAGACCTTGCACCCCGCTTGCGTCTGCAGCGCTCGACTAGCGGCGGAGCCGTGCCAGAAGACGCGCTCGCCGTCGCGCCAGAAGAGCGTCGGTGTCACCAGCGGCGCGCCGTCGAGTGCGTACCCGACATGGCAGAGCAGCGCCGCGTCCAGGATTGCGTTTACCGTCTCACGGTCGAAGCTGCCGCGCTCGGAATGCCGCATGGGTTGGCTGCGACTGGTCCGCTCGAGCTCACTCACGCTGTGCCTCCAGCTCCGCCAGCACCTTTGCCGCATGCCCCTTGGCGCGCACGTTGGGCCACGCCCGAGCGACTGTACTGTCAGGGGCAATGAGGAAAGTCGAGCGTGCGACGCCCATGTATTCGCGGCCGTAGTTCTTCTTCAGCCGCCACGCCCCGTAGGGTGCCATGACACCGTGCTCGGGGTCGGCGAGCAGCCGCACCGCCAAGCCGTATTTCGAGATGAAGTTGCAGTGCTTCTGCGGCGAATCGGGCGAGACGCCAATAATATCGCACTCTCGCGCCGCGAATTCGGCGGCGAGTGTCGTGAATTCCTGCGCCTCGACCGTGCAGCCGGGAGTGTCGTCGCGTGGATAGAAGTATAGTACCAGCCAGCGGTCTGCGAAGTCAGCCAGCGAGACGGCTGCACCGTCCTGGTCAACCGCCTCAAAAGGCGGTGGGTGGTCGCCAGCCTGTGGGATATTATTCATAGTTTTTACGTCGACAGGTATTAAAGTGGAATGTTACCGTGCTTTCGCTTCGGCCGTGGCTCGCGCTTACTGCTAAAGCGTTCCAGCCCACGTAACAGTTCGGCGCGTGTATCATGCGGAAAAATGACCCGGTCGATGTAACCCATTTCAGCCGCAACCCAGGGAGACGCGAATTTCTGGCGATACTCCTCGCTTAGCTCGCGTCGTGTTTTCTCAGGATCAGAAGCTGCTGCCAACTCCTTGCGGAAGATGATGTTCACTGCCCCCTCAGAACCCATGACCGCGATTTCGGCGGTTGGCCACGCCAAGTTTAGGTCGGCGCGGATGTGTTTGGACGCCATCACGTCATACGCACCCCCGTATGCCTTGCGCGTTATCACCGTTAACTTTGGGACGGTTGCCTCAGCGAAGGCGTAGAGCAGCTTGGCGCCATGGCGAATGATACCGCCGTGCTCCTGCTCACGCCCTGGCAGGAAGCCGGGAACATCTACGAAAGTAACCAGTGGCAGGTTGAAGGCGTCGCAGAAGCGAACGAAGCGCGCCCCCTTAGTTGATGCATCAATGTCAAGGCAACCTGCTAGATGCTGTGGCTGGTTCGCCACCACGCCAACGGGAAACCCCCCCAGTCGCGCGAAGCCAATGACCAGGTTTTGAGCCCAGTCCGGTTGTAGCTCGAGTAAATCTCCATCATCCGCCACAGTGGTGATGATGTCGCGGATGTCGTATGGAGTATTGGGATTGTCTGGCATCAAGTCATCTAATTTCGGTCGCGCCTCGTCGCCAGACGGGGGCACGAGTCGCGGTGGCTGTTCGAGGTTGTTCTGCGGCAGGAACGCGAGCAGTCGTCGCAGTTCTACGAACGCTTCTTGCTCATTGGCTGTGGTCAGGTGAGCCACGCCAGAGAGCGAGCTGTGGGTCTGCGCGCCACCTAGTTCCTCAAAACCGATTTCCTCGTGTGTTACCGTTTTGATGACGTCAGGGCCGGTGATGAACATGTGCGATGTCCCTTCAGTCATGATGATGAAATCTGTTATCGCTGGGCTATAGACTGCGCCGCCGGCACATGGTCCTAGGATGAGTGAGATTTGCGGGATGACGCCCGACGACTGGACGTTGCGCCAGAAAATCTCGGCGTAGCCGCCCAGCGAGATGACGCCCTCCTGGATACGCGCACCACCCGAGTCATTGAGCCCGATAACTGGCGCCCCCATCCGCGCGGCAAGATCCATTACCTTACAAATCTTCTCGGCGTGTACCTCACCTAGTGCCCCTCCGAAGACTGTGAAGTCCTGCGCGAAGAGATAGATAGGCCGTCCCTCGATGGTACCGTGTCCGGTCACCACTCCGTCGCCGGGCCACCGCCGTTTTTCCATTCCGAAGTTAGCGCTACGGTGCTTCGCCAGCGCGTCTAGTTCGACGAAACTCCCGTCGTCTAGTAGCGCCTCCATTCGCTCGCGCGCGGTTAACTTACCGGCCGCGTGCTGTTTTTCGACACGTTTCGCATCGGAGCGCTGCGCCTGTGCCAGTCGCTGTTCCAGCTCCTCGATACGCTCACGCGTTGTCATTAGCCGGCAGCGGCTGGCGGCTATAACGATGGCTGCGTCCGTTAACCCTAAACCCCTTCCCTCGTTCGTGGCAGCGTGAGCGACCTTCAGTCCGTACGCGGGACCCGTGATTTCTACCCAGACGAGATGCGACTGCGTGGCTGGCTTTTTTCGCATTTCCGCGCCGCGGCGCAACTGCACGGCTTCGAGGAATATGATGCGCCGATGCTGGAGCACGAAACCCTGTATACACGCAAGGCGGGCGAGGAAATTACCAACCAACTCTACACCTTTGAGGACAAGAGCGGTCGTCGCGTTGCGCTGCGCCCTGAGATGACACCTTCGCTGGCACGGATGGTGCTGTCGCGCGCTGGGGCGCTGCCGCTGCCTATCAAGTGGTTTTCGATTCCGCAGTGCTGGCGCTACGAACGGATGCAGCGTGGGCGTGGACGCGAGCACTACCAGTGGAACGTTGATATCTGGGGCAGCGAGGGTGTTGAGGCCGACGTCGAGCTGCTAGCAGTACTCTGCACATTCTTCGGTCGTGTCGGACTGACGCCTACTGAGGTGGGATTGCGTTTCAGCAGCCGCAAGGTGCTACAGGAAGTGCTCGATTCAGTCGGTATCTCAGGCGAGCAGTTCGCCGCAGTCTGTATTGTAATTGACAAGCTTGGTAAGCTTCCGCTCGCAGAGGCTACAGCGCAATTTGAGGAGCTAGGGCTAGGCACCGAAGCGGTTGTAACGATCCAGCATGCGCTCGGGTTGCACGATTTAGACGCCCTTGCAGAGGCCTTGGGTGATGACAGTGTCGCCGTTGCGGAGTTGCGTGCGCTCCGGACGCTAGCCGAAGGTTACGGCATCTCCGAATGGCTCGAGTTCGATGGCTCGATTGTGCGCGGACTGGCATATTACACTGGCCCGGTCTTTGAAGCCCATGCTCGCAGCGGCCAGCTGCGTGCTATCTGTGGCGGTGGCCGCTACGATAGGCTTCTCTCGTCTTTTGGTGGGAAGGACCTACCGGCGACTGGTTTTGGCTTCGGTGACATGGTCATCTTAGAACTGCTCAAGGATTGCGGCCAGATTCCGGAGCTGGATGGCAGCGTGCAGGACGTGGTCTTCGCACTGAAACCCGAGTTGCGACCGGCGGCGATGGAGGTCGCTAGCCGGCAGCGTGCACAAGGCCAGAGCGTCGATTTAGTGCTCGAGGAGAAACGGCTCAAGTGGGTGCTGAAGCACGCCAACCGCTGCGGCGCGGAGCGGCTGTTGCTGCTTGCGCCTGAAGAATGGGAGCGCGGGTTCGTGAAGGTACGTGACTTGGCGACTGGTGTGGAGAGCGAAATCGCGCCGGACGCTCTCTGAAGTCCTGCTTTGTCTCCTAGCAGGCCAAATATAGCAAAATAAAATTTTTAGACGATTATTATTTAAATAAAGCCCTACCCAATAGTAGCATATTCTTAATACCCTCAGGCACTCCCCTAGTGTGGACTACGAACGGCTGACCGAAGCATACAGCGCGATGGAACAGACGCGCAGCCGACTCGAAATTGCAACGCTATTGGCAGGGTTGTTCCGTGACACACCACCGGAAGAGTTGGTGGCGGTAGCGTATCTCTGTCTGGGCAAACTCGGCCCGGCTTATGACTCGCGCGAGGTCGGGCTCTCTGATAAGAGTGTTCTCCGCACGCTGGCACTTGCCAGCGGTGCTCCGCTGGATAATCTTCAGGCAAACTATGCCAAAGCAGGCGATATTGGTCTTGTCGCCGAAGAAGCACTGGCGGCCAAGTCGCAGCAGCCGTTGTTCGGCTCGCCATTGACCGTCAGCCGCGTGTGGGAACGACTGCACGCACTCTCCCTTGAAACTGGGAGTGGCTCGCAGGAACGCAAGTTCCGCGCGCTAGCCGAGTTACTGCATGACGGTACTCCGCAGGACGCGCGCTACCTTTGCCGCACTGCGGTCGGCAAGTTGCGGCTGGGTTTCAGTCAGATGCTGCTGGTCGACGGATTGGCAGAGGCTTTCGGCAGTCGAGAAGAGCGCAACCTGGTCGAAGCTGCCTACAATCGTCACCCTGATATCGGGTGGCTGGCGCAGCGCACCGCCGCTGATTTCAGCTCGCTAGCTGATGTGCGAGCCACACTGGGAATCCCGCTACGGCCAATGCTCGGCGAGCGACTATCATCAGCGGAGGCGGTGCTCGAGAAGCACGACGGCGAATCCAGTTTCGAGTGGAAATACGACGGGCTGCGCGTGCAAGCGCACCTGCTGGAGGGCGGCACGCGGCTCTTCTCGCGCAGCCTGGAAGATTTAACGCCGCAATTCCCCGATGTGGTGGGTGCGCTGGAGCAGGTGCTACCGACTGGCGTGATTGTCGAAGGCGAAGCGCTTGCAATTGACGAGGCAGGCAACCTGCTGCCGTTCCAAGTTATCGCAAAACGACGCGGACGTAAGCATGGCCTAGCTGAAAAACTGGAGGAAATCCCGGTCGGTGTGCGGTTGTTTGACCTGCTTTATGCCAATGGACAGGAAACGCTTGCCATTCCTTTCACTGAGCGGCGCGAACGACTCGAGACATTGTTCACGCCGTCCGACCGTGTTGCCTGCACAACATTGCTGCGAACTACCAATGCAGCAGAGGCGGAGCAGTTCATGCTTGATGCACTGGAAGGTGGCTGCGAGGGGCTGATGTCCAAGGCACTCAACGGTAGTTACCGTGCCGGTGCGCGCGGCTGGCAGTGGATAAAGTACAAGCCGGATTACCGCAGCGATCTGGCTGACACAATCGATGCGGTTGTCGTTGGCGGATTCCACGGCCGCGGTCGGCGCGGCGGTTTTTGGGGTGCGCTGCTGATGGCGACGCGCACGCCCACCGGCTTCGAGACGGTCTGCAAGCTTGGCTCTGGCTTCAGCGACGAGGACTTGGCTATGCTGAAGCAGCGTCTGGACCCCACGCAGCGCACTGAGCCGCCCGCCGGACTGGAGTGGAAACTCGAGCCTGACGCGTGGTTCGAGCCTGAACTAGTTCTCGAGCTGCTCGGCGCCGAAATTTCGCAGTCACCCATCCACACCTGCGGTGGCGGCTACGCCGTGCGCTTCCCCCGCTACAAGCGCCAGCGCGACGATAAGACGCCCGAAACAGCGACGGGAAGCGATGAAGTAATAGCGATGTACAAGTTGTAATGGGGCGGGGCCCGGGAGTTGAACCCGGGACGAGGGATCCACAGTCCCCCAGTTTTACCACAACTAGCCTAACCCCGCCACGCTCGCGGCGGACGGCAGGGGGCAGATAAAGCTGGCGACTACGCCGTGGGTCGGTATTCGCCCCACGCCGCACGGAGCGTATCACAGATTTCCCCCAGCGTTGCCTCTGCCTCGACGCACACTAGGATGTTTGGCAGTAGGTTTTCGTCGCCATTAGCTGCTGCACCGAGCGTCTCGAGCGGAACGGTGACGTCGCCACGGCTGGCACGCAGCTGCTCTAGGGCGTTCGCTTGAGCTTTGGCGACTGATGCGTTGATAGCAAGCGGCTTTGCCTCAGGAGTGCTGTCTTCTGTGTGGGCGTTGACGCCAACGATGGTGCGCTCGCCGCGCTCGACCTGCTGCTGATAGGCGAATGCCGCCTCAGCAATCTGCGCCTGCACCCATCCCTGCTCGATTGCGGGCAGCATTCCACCCATGCCATCGATGCGGCCAATGAGCGCCTCTGCCTCGACCACCAGCTCGTCGGTGCGTGCCTCGATAGTCCATGAGCCAGCGAGCGGGTCGACCAGGTTGGCGATGCCAGTTTCGTGCGCGATGATCTGTTGCGTCCGCAGCGCCAGCTGTGCCGCCTTTTCCGACGGCAAACCGAGTGCCTCGTCGAGCGCGTTGGTGTGCAGCGACTGCGTTCCTCCAAGAACGGCGGCGAGTGCCTGTACGGCGGTGCGCGTGACGTTGTTCCACGGCTGCTGCGCGCTCAGGCTCGAGCCGGCGGTCTGCGTGTGGAACCGCAGCCGCAGACTCCGCTCGTCGCGGGCGCCGAAGCGGTCGCGCATGATGTGCGCCCACATGCGGCGCGCAGCGCGGAACTTGGCGACCTCGGTTAGCAGGTCGTTATGGCAGTTGAAGAAGAATGCCAGCCGCGGCGCGAAGTCATCCACCTCCATCCCGCGCGCCAAGGCTGCCTCGACGTAGGCGATGCCATCGGCGAGCGTGAACGCCAGTTCCTGCACCGCGGTGCTCCCGGCTTCGCGGATGTGGTAGCCTGAGATGGATATCGTATTCCACTGTGGCACTTCCGTAGCGCACCACGCCATCAGGTCAGTCGTCAGCCGCAGCGACTCACGCGGCGGCCAGATGTAGGTGCCACGCGCGATGTATTCCTTCAGGATATCATTCTGTACGGTTCCCCGCAGTTTCGCTGGCGCGATTCCTTGTTGCTTTGCCACAGCAACGTAGAGCGCCAGCAGCACCGCCGCTGGCGCGTTGATGGTCATGCTGGTGCTGACGCGGTCGAGCGGCACATCATCGAACAGCGCCGTCATGTCGCGCAGCGAGTCAATCGCGACGCCTACCTTACCCACTTCGCCCTGCGCCAGAGGGTGGTCACTATCGTAGCCAATCTGGGTCGGCAGGTCGAACGCTACTGACAGCCCGCTGGTTCCTTGCTCGAGCAGGTAGCGGTAGCGCGCATTGCTCTCGGTGGCGGTGCCGAAGCCAGCATATTGCCGCATCGTCCAGAATCGCCCACGGTATCCGGTGGGGTGTATCCCACGTGTGTAGGGGAACTCGCCAGGCCACTCCGCTTTGCCTGCTGGAATATCCTCCGGTACATTCAGTCTCTTTGGGCCCAGGGTCTGCACAGCATCCCTTTCAGGGTTACTGGAAAGGGAAGGTCTGAGCGTTTCCTTTTCCCACCTATCACGACCCATATTCGTCCCTCTCAAAACGACGGATGTAGACACTCATCTTCCTGTGTAGTTTCTCGGCCGCTTTGTATGCCTCACCTGGACCGACCATAATGGGTTCAAGCCAGAAACAGCGTACCGAAGTCCTTACCTTCTCGGAGAAAAAATGAACGATGCTGATGAATAATTCCTTGTTGTCCCTCCCCCAATCAATCATTGGATTGTTGTAGCAGATTACTACAGGTTGAATCGGGTGTCCCGAATGCTCTGCCGCCTTGAAGACCCCCATCTTGAACTCTCCAATTTCGCCAAAGGGAGTGGTGGTTCCCTCAGGAAAAATCCATATGGGGTTCTTGACTGGATTCCAGGCGTTCAGCTTTTTCATAGCCTCGACCCTCGAGTTCCGATCATCTCTCCTGACCCAGAGTGTGCCAACTTTCTCTGTAATTGGCCCTATCAGAAAGTATTTTTTCACTCCTATTTTGGACACCGACCCTGCCCCTTTCAGGGCCTCGATAACCACGGCATCCGCGTAGCTTGTGTGGTTGGCAGCCAGGAATCCTGGCTGGGGCTCTCCGTGCACATAAATTTCCAGTTTGTATCTTTTCGCCAATCCCACTGCTTCGTTTTGTACTGCTCTGCGGAAATTCTCTTGTGAGAGCCACAGGGCTCTGAAACGTAGTCTGACAAGGACAATCAGGAAATGCAGTGCGTCCAGCTGCCACAGCACGGTGGCGCAATCCTACCCGCTATAAACTAGTCGCGCACCTTAAGCGTGCGTGACATGACGCCGAGCACTACCAGCATAAAGAGCAGGTCGAACACGAACACTATTCACAATCCTCAGATGATTAGTATAGAAATCAGACCAGAGGAGCCTCGAAATCGTCAACGCTTTCCACGAGGTCCTCGTCCACCCCCAGATCGCCGCGCAGCCGTAGCATCTCGCGGGCGAGCAGCCAGTACATCAGAGCCAGTGCACTACGCCCTTTGTTATTGCCGGGGATTACAATGTTAACACCATTGGTGAGGTTGTTGGCATCGCACAACGCCACCACAGGAATCGCGATATTCAAGGCCTCGCGGAAAGGTTGCACGTCAGCGGCAGGATCGGTGAGCAGTATTGCCCTGGGTTCGATGAAGTTTTTCATCTCCGGGTTGGTCAGCCGTCCTGGTGTAAAGCGGCCCGGGATGCAGGTCACGCCCGTTGCCACTGCAAAGCGGCGCGCCGGCTTCCAGCCATACTGCCGCGCTGAAACTACCAGTATTTCCACCGGCTTGAAGCTGTTCAGGAACTCCGCGGCGATGCGAATCTGCTGCGATGTTTGGCTGACGTCCAGGAGTCGCAGTCCATCGTCGCGAACGGTCGTGATGTAGGGCTGCATGTCCTTACTCTTCTGTTTGGTGCCAATATGCACTCCGCAGGTGAGAAAAGTTTCCTCATCGATGAGCAGCGGCTGCGCTTCTGCCTTGCTGGGAGTCATGTAAGTTCCCCGGCGATGCGGACTAGTTCATTAAGTTTTGCAATTCGCTCGCCGCCCACTGTACCTGTCTTGATGGCGTGGCATCCAAAAGCGACTCCTAGGTGCGCAATGGCATCGTCGTTTGTTTCACCACTGCGGTGTGAAATCACGGTTGCCAGCCCTGCTTCACGCGCCAGCGCGACGGTGTTCAATGTATCCGTCAGTGTCCCTATCTGGTTGGGTTTGATGAGAATCGCGTTTGTGGCACCCAGTTCGAGTCCCTTCTGGAGTCTTTCGACATTGGTGACGTAGAGGTCGTCGCCGATGACCAGTGCCTTAGTCTTTGCCGTGAGCGCAGCCCACGACTCGAAGTCATCTTGGTCGAGTGGGTCCTCAACTGAGTACAGGTCGTAATCCTCGATGAGTGACGCGACGAAATTGACCTGCTCTTCTGGCGTTAGACTGCGGTCCTTGTAGACGTATTTCCCGTTGTGGTAAAATTCACTCGCTGCCAAATCCATTCCGGGTCGGATGTCGACGCCAGTTTCCTCGGAGACTCTGCGCGCCGCCTCAACTACCAGTTCAAGAGCTGCAACATTCTCCAGTGGTGCGACCCACGCCCCCTCGTCGCCTTTGCCGAGCGCAGTGTCTGGAAAATGCTCGCGAAGTGCTGCACCAACCGCGCGATGGACCGCGGCGTTGGCTTCGATTGCCCGTGAAACGTCATCGTCGAAGCTTGTGACCAGGAATTCTTGGATGTCGGTCCCGCCAACGGCATGCGCTCCGCCTCCCAGAACGTTCCCCATCGGTGCAGGCAGTTCGTATGGCCCCATTCCGGCGACATAGCGGTAGAGTGGGATGCCCTGACTCGCTGCAGCAGCCCGAGCGGTCGCGAGCGAAACTGCGACCGCCATATTGCCACCAATATGGCTGAAGTTGGCAGTGCCGTCTACTTCATGTAGCAATGTATCGACCTGCACTTGCTCTTCAGCGCTCAGCCCCAGCAATTGCGGTACTAGATCCTGTCGCGCCAGCTCGATGGCGGCAGCGACGCCACCCTCCGGCCACGCTTGAGCTTCATGCGTACCAGTCGACGCTCCGGCGGGCGCCGCAGCGCGACCGAAGCTAGAGCCAGTTGTAATGTCAGCCTCAACGGTCGGATTTCCTCGCGAATCGAGGACACGCCGCAGAAAGATGTCCTTGATAATCACTTCTTCTCGCGATCGATGACGGTAATTGGTATTACTTCTTGGTCGTATTCCATCTGGGCGATAAGGACTGGGTCAATTGTGTCCTCGGGAACGTCAATCGATACTGGAGCCCCCATCGAAATCTGGAGGGCGCGGGAGCCAATGATACGGGCTTTCTCAAACCGGCTGTGTTTATCCATTTGACCACCTAATGTAGGGACGGGAACGCGGCGGTACCTGCCCACCATTAAAGGATTTCGCTGAACTGTCCAATCAAGATAATGCTCTGCATAGCTGTTTTTACGAAACCTTTTAAACCAGAGGCACAATCGTTGCAGCTACCGCGGACTCCTCTGGAGACCCGTGGAAAGGACGCAAACAGGTGAAAAAATGAACAAGAGCATGCTAAGTGCGCTTGCAGTGGTCGCGTTGTTCGTGACGGCTGCTCTCGCGATACCGGCCCGTGCAGAAGGACTGGATGTANNTNCCGNAGGNGACTTCGGANTAGAGTCATTNGNCNCCGCTAATGNCNCCGCCNNCTTCNATNTANNCATAAGCAACACTGGGAGTGNAGNCTTTGACAGNGTGTCGGCNGANGCCGACTTCGTTGAGGAAGGNTGGGAAGATNNTGCAGTCTCCTTTNNNGATGANGATGGCAANAGCGGCGAAGGCAGTATTGCGTGGNNAGNNCTGGCNGCCGGCNCGGNTATCTNTTTGAATATCGCAGCCCCGGTTCCCTCTGGCGCCAGTCCTGGCGACATGGGGACATTAAATGTGACCATAACCGCAGATACTGAATCGGTAATGGTCCAGTTCAGTATCCGTGTCACCAACTGGGTGGCAGATTACGAGACTGAGTCTCCACCTTCTTTCGCCCGCGGTGATATGAACACGTACGACGTTGAGGTGTGGAACAAAGCCGAAGACGAGAGCGGCAGTGGTGTTGCAATCACTGACAAGATTACCCTCGAATTTACGGGTGTACTCCCCGGCTGGTCGGTTTCGTTCGATCAGAACGATGACTTCGTGAACTCGATTACCCTGTACGGCATGAACTCAGGCGAGTCTACCATGGTTCCCGTCTATGTCACGTTGAATGACGATGTCGCGGCTGGCCCCGCCACCATAGAGCTGCAGGCGAGCTCAACTGATCCCGAGTCAGATGACGGCAACTACTACATGCAGCCACCTGGTAGTCTGTCACTGCCCGCTGACGTCCAGGCTTACAGCGGCGCCACGATAGGTGGCGAGGGCAGTCAGAGTGCAACGGCAGATGGCGGCACGC
>PCBV01000039.1 GCA_002731905.1 Methanobacteriota archaeon | reverse complement strand
GTCGAGTAACCGTAGTCATCCGCCTCGCTCCCCTCGCCGCGAGATTCATAAGTCACGCGGTCGAGCCAACTGTTGCCATCCTTGAGTGTGAAGAGATACGAGTCGGATAATCCATCCTTGTCTTGGTCAACGGTTTTATCGTTAGCAAAAACGCTGAAATTTTCGTTGAAGAAGGTCTCGTCATCGCTGCTCTGACCTGACTCGGCAACCAGCACATGCCGTGCTATGGCGTTGGAGTAGACAGTACAGCTGCAGCCGTCATTGTCGGCATCCTGCATAGTCTGGAACTGTGGGATGTCGAGCACCTTGAGCTCGCCTCCGTACTCGTATGTGGTCTCGAAGTCGTCGCTCAGTTTCTTCTGGCCAGGGGCGTAGACTCCTAGCCAGAGCGCAGTGAGCAGCAGGAGCACAGCTCCAGCAGCAACCAGCGCCTGTGCGTTCCATTCGGACTGTCCTGTTTCGGGCATATTTTCACCTTGTTGTACCCAAGACCATTTCGACCTTGCGGTCGAGGTCGGGTAAGGGGGAGGCCTGCTGAACGCTTAAAAGCCTTTCTGGGTGCGTTATTCTCAGGTACTGCTCCAGAAACGCACTGGCCCGGCATGCTTGCAAGCATTGCAGTGTAGTCCGCCCATGGGTTGCTCACAGCCTTTGCAGACTGCCCCAACCTGCGCGCCCAGACCGCAGCCAGAGCAGCTAGCAACATAGAGCTCGCATACATTGCAGAAGGCGACTCGCTTGCGTTCCTCGCATTCCGGACATGCCATCCCGCGTGCGCGCATCTCACCGCTGCATTCGGGGCAGCGGCCGCCGCCGCCCGGCAGTAATTTGTGCAGGACCTCGCTTTCTTGGAGTTCTTCCTTGATATGCCTGCCTAGCAGCCCCTGCGGAATCCAGAGGGCGTAGACGCCAGTACCGAATGCGAGCAATTGGAATAGCAGGTATCCTTGGCGGGCGTAGCCGAAGGTCCAGCCATCTTCACCGAGGTACCATTTGGTATAGCAGTAATAGCTCAGCATCGTGAAGAGCATGAATGTCGGCAGTGCCGGCAGCCAGTCACTCAGTGCGATTTCCTCGTCTGGAAGCTCACTTTGGATATGGCTGCGCAGCGCGTACATTTCAAGCACCATCCAGTAAATCAGGAACAGTGCTAGCAGAAGGAGTACAAGTGTGACCAAGTACCAGGTGTAACCTTGGTCGAACATCACGTAGAAGAGCGTCGTCCCGAGGCCCGTGAGCGCGTAGATACCTACCAGCCACACGCCATGGTGCCAAATTTCGTGGAATAGCTGTTGCAGGCAGAGCAGAGTCGCAAGCCCAGCCAATATCCAGAGCGGTGTCGAAATGAGGTGAAACTCGATGCCAAAGAGCGGCAGTTCAATGGTGCGCCCAATCCCATCCAGACGGTAGCCGGCGTATAGCGAAGTCAGGAATGAGCCAGCTGCAAGCGCGATTAGTGTTACTTTCTCGCGCTCGCGCTCCATGCCGAACTGGCGATTAAGGATGCCCACGTCGCTGACGGCTGCTCCTTCTACAAATATCTACCGCTCGTATCACGTAACCGTGCGCCCGCTTTACTTCTTTTCTAGCTCCTGCTTGAGCAGGTCGCCCATAGTTAGGGCACTGGCGCGTTTGTCGCTGACCACGACTGGCGCTGCGGTGGACTCAGTCAATTTCAGTGAAAGCAACCGTTCCAGTCTGCGCAGCAGCTTGTCGTCCGGTTCTCTAGCGCCAGTCTCGACCGCAGCGATGACTGATTTTTTTTCGGCGGCACGTTGCGCTAGTTGTGCTTGGTTCCACCCTCGTTGCTGTCGTGCACTGCGCACGCGGCTGCCACAGTCAGCGACTAGCACGCGTTCGGGCAGTTCTTCATCACGCGCCCGCTGGCGAAGAGCGCGCTTCTCCAGGGCATTTGCAACCCACACTTGCTGACCCTGTGCCTCGCGTTCGGTCGCCTTGCGACCAGAGCCAGCGCAGGTGGAACAGGCGCGCAGCACCGAGCCGGCGACGCGTGTCGCTTCCAACTGCGCATCGGCCCCGCAAAGCTCGCACTGCATGTTTCGCAAAGGATATATAAAAGCCAGCAGATAAACCCTTCAGAATGGTCCCCGTGGATGACGATACTGCAGTCAGCCCCGCCGGCGATACACAAGACTGGCATCGCTGGCTGATGGAGGAGACCGAACGTTTCGAATCCGAGAAACGACAGTATGAAACAGAACTCTCGAGGCTCAAACGCGAAAATGCCCACCTCAAGGGTGAGCTGGCGCGGCTGCGGGCGCCGCCGCAGGTTATCGGTACTGTGCGCGATCTGCTTGCGGATGGTCGCATCTCAATCAAGTCTAGCTCCGGCCCTGACTTCGTCGTTCATACCTCTGAAAATATAGACCGCGAAGCGTTGCTAGCCGGTGACCGCGTCGCCCTGCACCGGCAAACCCTCGCTGTACTGGAGGTGCTTCCGTCGGTCAAGGACCCGTTGGTGATGGGTGCCGAGGTGCTCGAGAAACCGTCCGAGACCTACAAGGATATCGGCGGGTTGCGGAAAGAGCTAGATGAGCTGCGTAGCACAGTTGAGCTGCCCCTTCTTAGGCCGGAGCTATTCGATGCAGTGGGTGTCGAGCCGCCGAAGGGCATCCTGCTCATTGGAGCGCCTGGTACTGGCAAGACACTCCTAGCAAAGGCGGTCGCCAACGCGACCGATGCCAGCTTCATACGGCTAATCGGCAGCGAGCTGGTGCAGAAATATATTGGCGAGGGTGCGCGACTGGTGCGTGAACTGTTCCAGCTGGCGCACGAAAAATCACCGAGTATAATCTTCATCGACGAGTTGGACGCTGTTGGGGCAAAGCGCATGGACGTTGGTACCACCGGGGACCGTGAGGTGCAGCGGACGCTGATGCAGCTTCTAGGCGAACTGGACGGTTTTACACCGCGCGGCGACATTGCCATTATGGCAGCCTCCAACCGCCCTGACATCCTCGATGAGGCTCTTTTGCGACCAGGCCGATTTGACCGTGTCATTCGTGTCCCTCTGCCCGACGCTAAGGCGCGGCTGAAAATCTTGAAAATCCACTCACACGCGATGTCTCTGACCCGGAACCTAAGTCTCAAAAAGCTTGTAAGGGAGACGGAGGGCATGTCTGGCGCCGACTTGCGCGCGCTCTGTGTCGAGGCTGGGATGAACGCCATTCAGAAGGAACGCAATAAGGTACGCGCAGTCGACTTTCAGAAAGCTTTGAAAAAGATGCGTAACCGGCTGACCGAGGCGGACCGGAAGGAACCAGAGCAACCGCTCTACTCCTGACCGTGCGCGACCAGCTGAAACGCGCTGCCGCCACCGCGGCAATTGAACTTGTCGAGGAGGGCATGCTGGTAGGTCTCGGTACAGGCTCCACTGCTGACCACGTGCTGGAATTACTGGGCGAGCGAGTCGCCGGTGGTCTCACCATGACGGGTGTGTCAACATCGGAGCGTACAGCCACACGGGCGCGTGAACTGGGGATTCCGCTGCGTGTTTTCGAGTCAGGGCTGAGTATTGACTTGGCGATTGATGGAGCTGATGAGGTTTCACCACAACTCGATCTCATCAAGGGGTTAGGTGGTGCATTGCTGCGCGAGAAACAGGTCGAGTCATGCGCGGAACAATTGGTGATAATTGTCGATGATTCTAAGCTAGTTGAGCGGCTCGGTCGCGGCCCTTTGCCTGTAGAAGTAGCGACCGATGACGCCGACGCTACGCTGGCGCAGCTGCGCGCACTCGGTTGCGAGGTTGAGTTGCGCCGGAACGCTGACACGCCGTTCGTGACAGACAACGGAAACTGTATTGTGCATATCAGCTTCGCCGCAGGAATCGATGACCCCGTCGCACTTGACGCTCGATTACTGGCGTTACCGGGTGTTATCGATACCGGCCTCTTTCTTGGCATGGCTGATGTAGTTTTCTGTTCTGGGCCGGAAGGTGTTCAGCGACTTGAGAGAACCGTTTAGAGAAGCTGGGGGTCAGAAGGTGAGTACCGAACGCGCATTGAATGGCGCCAGCTTGTTGCGCCCTTCTAGGGACTCCAGCTCTATCAGCACCGTAATTTCCACGACATCAGCACCCATCTCCTCCAGCAAGTCACATGCAGCGCGTGCCGTCCCCCCAGTCGCAAGCAGGTCGTCTACCACTAGAACTCTCTGCCCTTTAGTAACAGCGTCAGCATGGATTTCCAGCGCGTCGCTGCCGTATTCCAGCTCGTAACTGGTGCTGTGGGTTTTCCACGGCAGCTTGCCCGGCTTGCGGATTGGAACGAAGCCGACGTCGAGTAGCCTGGCAACCGGTGTTCCGAAGATGAAGCCACGAGCTTCTATTCCAACGACAAGATCAATATCAGAATTCTTATACGGTGCCGCAAGCGCCTCTATTGCGGCGTCGAAAGCAGCCGGGTTGCTCAGGACCGGAGTTATGTCCTTGAACTGGATGCCCGGCTTAGGAAAGTCAGGAACGTTACGGATGCAGTCACAGATTAACTGGATTTGATTTGTCGGCATATACAGTGCATGCTCGTGTCCTCTACTCCTAGCGTGGGGTGGCAGACCCGGGCAGAAGCCCGGGTTGCCCGCTTGATTGATTACCTCAGTCTGCGTATATCAGGGCCAGGAATGCGAATACGTTAATGGCCCAGAGTGGTATGGAAACCTGGTCAGCCTTGCCGGTGACGACCTTAATCGCCGTCCAGGTAAGGAATCCCCAGATAATTCCCTGGGTAATCGAGTAGGTCAGCGGGATTAGAATCATCGCCATAAATGCCGGGAAGGCATCCTCGAAATTGTCCCAGTTTATGCTCTTTATCGGCTTGCACATGAACAGGCCTATCAGTACCAGTATGGGTGCCGAGGCTGCAAGCGGCACCATATTGATTACCGGTGAAAGGAACAGGAACGGCAGGAAGAGGAGGCCTGCGAACGCTGCAGTCATACCACTTCGGCCCCCGGCTTCGATGCCAGCTGCTGATTCGATGTAACTCGTCCCGGAGCTGCTTCCGAACAGTCCCGACAAGAAGGTGGAAGCTCCGTCAACGATGAGCGATTCCTTGATGTTGCGGGGTTCACCATTCTCGTCGTTCAGTCCTCCAACTTCAGAAACACCCACGAAAGTGGATATACTGTCAAACATGTCCGTGAAAAGGAAGGCGAACATTGCTGGTAAAACAGCGAACTTGAGTGATTCAACGATGGGTAATCCAATATCTCCGCCCTGGTCCGTGAATATTGCGAACAGGAGTCCAAATTCCGGAGCCGCAACAAGTTTGTCTGGCATTACCACCATTATATTCTCATCAGGGTAGAGGACCCTGCCAAACAACGCTGCAAAAGCTGTAGTTCCTAAAATGCCAATAATCAATGCCCCGGTCTGTCTTCGGGCTACCAAGGCGCTCGTGAGAGTCAGTCCAAATAGGAATACCACCATTCCCGAGTTGGCAGACAATAACCGGTCAGGTAACGACCCAGTATCATCGAACATGTTGCCTAGAACGACAATAGGTACGCCACCGACTTCATCAGGGGTGTGCTGGATGAAGTTTGAGTGGTCCGCAAAGCCTAGCAGGGCGAGGAATAGTCCAATTCCTATCGCTACACCATACCTAAGCTGTGCAGGAATTGCTCTCATTATCTCGGTACGCACGTTAAACACGGACAGGAGGATGAAAATCACACCGGACCAGAACACTGCACCCAGTGCGATGTAGGGGTGTATTCCCATGCCCCACGGTGCACAAACCGTGTAGGTGAAGAAGGCATTAAGTCCCATACCTGGCGCCAGGACTATCGGGTTCTTCGCGTATACNCCCATTGCAATGCTGCTGAAGGCGCTTACCAAGACNGTTGCNGTCACNAGTCCNTTGGTTTCGTNNAGGNCATAATAGCCGAAGGNCTNACCTAGNATNNNNGGGTTCACGAAGATGATGTANGCTGTNGCNAAGAANGTCGTTAGACCNGCAATAAGCTCNGTATTGACNTTCGTNTTNTTTTCTTCCAGATCGAAAAGTTCTTCCATCTGTTGTTCAAAGTCTGACATTTTTTTTCACCTCTTTTGAGAGAAACACACTGCCCTCTGAGGTCACTGACAAGTGGAACCAGAGACCGAAAGCACCNGTTTCTGGGATTTAGGACTTAGATTCCCCTACATAAGTGAATCGGGTACTTGGCGGTAGAGTTGGCACTCNCCTGCATNGAGCACCACCGGATAGTTTTGTGACCCGAATTTCGTATTTGCTTCTGCCGACAATGGTTCCGCCGCTTCCCATTGTAGCAGCGCCACACCACGGCGCATTTCGTTGCTCAGAAGTACATAGTCCACTTGCTGCACTCCAGCTGCAGGCGCAGNGACCTCNCGTACGACGCCTACTGAAGCAAGAACTTCCGCACCATGTTCCCATGAGGCATTATGNTCTCCGAGTCCAAAGGCAAGAGATGAGAGGCGGTGGTCACTGACAATGAACGCCCCCGNCTCGACTTGCTGTGTCCAGAGCACGCACCCTAGTTCCACCTGCGTACTGCCTTCCTGAAAACCACCCATTACATCNGCTGGTGGGTAGGCAGTCAATGCNCCGCAGAGCAAGATTGCCACCAGCCCTGCGATGAATCGTGGTCGCCGTACTGAGGGTTGTGTTTGTAGTAGTGTGACAAAACCGGCGCCCGCCATCAGTGCGAGCGGCGCCAGCAAGTAGGGTGCATGGCGATATGCAATCAGCAAGTGCGATTCCGTCAGGCCACCCACAATCGCGAGGCCAGCTATTGGCAGTGTCCAGCCACAGAGCAGCCATCCACCACGCTGCGCCAATACTAACCCTGGCGCTGCCGCAAGTGCCAACCAGCCAAGGNGAGGTAGCAGATANGGTACAGCTTCCAGCCCAACAGGAATTGTGGTGCCCGGCACCCCCCAGATGAAGCCATAACCGATAACTAGCAATAGTGCGAGGAATGCGCCAAGGAAAATNCGTGCCGGCCGTTGTGGAACATCCAGTAATGGAAGCGGTATCTGCGGCGCCAGTAGTCGTATTACAATCAGCANGACGAGCGGCGCCACTACCAGTGCTTCCAGCGGCAGCCCAGTATCGCCTAGGATGGCGACTCGAAATCCAGTGGCATAACCGACCCAGTAGAGNGAGGTCAGCGCTGCCGCAACNGCCAGCGTGAAATACGGTGCGCGACGGCGGTTGCCAGCNGCAGCCTCGATTGCCAGCATCCCAGTACAGCCTGCGATGGCGAGCAGCAGTGTGAAGTGGTGCACCACTACCAGTCCTGCTAGCAGTACGCCGAATGCGGGCAACCAGCGGCGTGGCGCTGCTAATATCCCGATGAAGGTGTAGATTAGTAGCAAGCTGAGCGGGTCGGCGAGGCTACCAGGCATGGCATGTGAATTAGCAAAAACCACCGGAAATGCTACCGCGTAGCAGCCGCTCCCGACCAAAGCCGCGTCGCTACTGACGAAGCGCCGGCCCGCCAAGAACAGCGCTGGAACTGCCAGCGCACCCGCGGCGGGGATGAGCCATAACAAGGTAGCCGCTGTCGGCAGTCCACATAGCAGCGCCGCGGCGGCAGCCAGTAGTTGCATACCCTGGAACCAGGGATACGCATGCCCCCACCCAAGGTAGCCATCCTGCAGCAGTGCGCCATTCTCGGCGAGCGCAGTGGTCAGGAAGAGGTATTCGCCGCTGTCACTACCCCACAAGGCCCAGTGCCACTGGTGTGAAAGCCGCAGCGTCAGCGAGCCGAAAGCAATTGCAGCGAGCAGCAGTACTTGTCTTCGGTCAGCCATGCGCACCCCTTGCTAGCCAGGCGCCTGTTTCGAAGAGCAGCACCAGTAGTGCAGTCGTGAGCAGGAGGCCGATGGTCGCAGGGTCCGGTGTCACGAGTAGTGCTAGCGCCAGTAGTAGTCCCCATGCCAGTCGGCGGCCATGTGCAAGCCCTCCGTCCCACACACCAGTACGGCGCGCTATGAAGGCGAGCAGTGGTAGTTGCAAGGCAATGCCAGTCCCGAGAGATAGTGAGAACAGCAGCCCAACGGTCTGCGCCAGCGAAAACTGCGCTTCTGCCGGTCCACCGACAAGCAGCGGCAANAGCCTCGGTAGGAAGACGGTCCAACCCAGCGCTGTGCCGCCAGCGAACAGTGCCAGCGAGAACGGAATAGTGCGGCGCGCGAANGCACGCTCCCTGTCGGTCAGTCCCGAGTGCGCAAAGCGATAGGACTGCAACAGCAACAGCGGCAGCGCGCTGAGGCAGCCTGCCAGAGTCGCTAGGCTGAGGCGTACGCGCAGGAACTCAGTGGGCGTATAGATGCTCACACTACCTGCCAGACCATGGTAGTCGAGCATTGCCTGCAGGATGTCATCGCTCAAGCTGAAGGTTGCAGCCATAACCGACCCGAAAAGCACTAGCGGCCCCAACAGGGTTCTTCGCAGCTCGACTAAGTGCGCGGGCAGCGGNTGTGGGCGGTCCACNCGATGCGAGGCGGGGGCCATTTATCAGAGCGCTGCGCCGGCAATGAATGCNAGCATCGCGACCCCCATNCCCTGCTTCANTGCCTGCTGGCCNACNCGTGGGTCTCCGNTGAGTGCCAGNCGGCAGCCATTGAGCATCCAGCCATCAGCCAGGATAACCAGCACCAGGTAGGCGGTTGCACCCCGCCCGCTAAATTGCGCGTAAGCTGTGANACTCAATACCGCGGCGAGCGNCAGCACTGTGGTTGCCAGTTGCAGCGTTGCCGCGGGACCTATTCGCGCCGGCAGTGTGCGCCGGTCGCTGTCGCCCTCCAGATCCTGCACATCTTTCATCAGNTCGCGGCTAAGCGTTGCCAGTGTCGCTAGACCNGCCAGCCAGAGTGTTGCGCCGGGAGTCCCGGTCGCGGCGCCGCCGTAGAAAAAGAGTCCTCCAGCGAGCAGACCNACGGTTGTGTTGCCAGGGAGCCCAGTTGCCTTGAGCCTTAACTCGTATGCGAGTAGAAGTGCGACAGCGACGNCGGCGATAGTTAGGGGTAGCGGATTATCGAGTAGTAGCCCTGCCGAGAGCAGCCCTGCCAGCAGNAACAGCCGCGCCCAGTTAAGCGCTGTTTGCGGTGAAAGTTCGCCGCGCGGAAGCACCCGATTCGGGTGGTTGGNACGATCAGTCTCACGGTCAAACCAGTCATTGAGTGTGTTACCGCCGCCGACGCAGAGCATNGCCGCACCAGCTGCCAATGCTAGCTGCGGGGCGGCTTGCGGCAATGCCTCNGGGCCAACCGCAACGAAGCCGGCGGCAAGCAGCGCCAGCGCACTCAGCAGCACATTGCCGGGGCGCGTGATGCGCAGCAGCGGGTGCATGGCGGCGGAGCTGGACCCACTTTAAAGCGGGGCGGTATCGCGCTGCGTGCGAGTCGTACAGGGTTGCGTGCGCTATCCCCCCGCCCCCGGTGGCGCTGAGACTAACGTTGCTGCACTAGCAACTGGTCTACGGGAGCGGGGTCACGAGGTGGTGGTGCACACCAGTGACCTCTGGAGTGAGACCCCCTTCCGACGCGCACGNCTCCCCAGNCGCGTGGCTGGTGTCCCTATCAGGCGACACACCGCCTTTAGCCCGGGNGGCGAGGCGCACTACGTGTTGCCACCAGGGATGCTGCCGGGGCTCCTGCGAGAGCCAGCCGACATAGTTCACACCCATTCCTATGGATATTTCCAGAACTCCGTGGCGTGGCTGCGGCGACAGCTACAGGTGACGCCGTGGGTTCTGACGCCACACTTTCACCCTAGCTGGTCTATGTGGGGTGGCAATCGCCGCCGNCGGTTACGNCAGTTCTATGACTGGCTCCANGGNAGCGCAACGCTCAGGACACCCGACGCCATAATCTCTGTTAGCCAGCATGAGCTGAAGCAGTTACGGCAGGAGTCGGGACTCCCACTGCCGCAAGCGACAGTGATTCCCAATGGTATTCACTGGTCCGACTGGGCAGAGCCGCCACGCCCTGAGCCTTTACGCGCNGCATATCCGCAATTGGGTGAGCAGTTGGTGCTGTACGCAGGGCGACTNGCGACTAACAAGGGATTGCCGCACTTGATCACAGCACTGGCGCANCTGCGCCAAACGCATCCNGGCGTGGAGCTGCTGGTGGTGGGGCAGGACATGGGCGTTGGCGCNGCCTTGGATGCGCAGGCCAGCGCTGCTGGCGTTTCGTTGCACCGACTGGGCCACCTCAGCGATGAGCTATACCGCTCGGCGTTTGCTGTGGCTGAAGTGCTNGCGCTACCTTCGGAATACGAGGCGTTTGGCATCGTNCTGCTCGAGGCGGCTGCGGCGGGGTTACCGGCGGTCGCCACCCGNGTTGGTGGGGTACCAGAAGCGATTATCGAGGGCGAGACCGGANTANTGGTCGAGTATGGCGACGCCACGGCATTGGCTGCGGCGCTGGCACAGATTCTGGACGATCCCACTGGCGCACGCGAGCTNGGGCGACTGGGGCGTGAACGGGCGCGCGANGAGTTTAGCTGGGCCTCGATTGTGGCACGNNTCGAGCAACTCTACTTGGGCCTGCTCTGAGTNCGCGGCAGACTTAAATAAAAACAGNCTGNTCACAATCGTGGCGTCAGACCGCATTACTTTTCGTTTCCCCATCGACAAGCAGTTTCGTGCTGATTGGGATGATTTCTTGCGCCGGGCACGCGACGCCGACAGCACTCCGTCCCAGACGCTGCAGCAGCTGGTGATAGAATACCTCAATCAGCAGAAGCACGAGGAGGAAGTGGATGATGATGATGANATGGACCGGCAGATGGTGAAAGAGTACCTCGATCAGCAGGAGGACGAGGANGAAGCGGATGATGAAGAGACAGACCGGCAGGCGCCGCCCGCAAGCGAGAAGCGTAAGCCCGCGCGCAAGGTGCGCAAGGTGCANCGTAAACCCCCCGAGCCTGTTTTCGAGCCGGAGCTGGAAGAGGGCGCGTTAGCCCAAGCCAACACCCCAAAGTTCCGGATGCTGGCGCTGATGCGCTCGCTTGATGACGGCGAAGGAGTCGACCCAGATATGCTGCTCAGCAAGGCGAAACAGCTGGNCATCCCGCGTCCACGGCTGGAGATGCAGAAGCTAGTGCGACGCGGTATTCTGTACCTCCACGAAGGGCTCTACCGCACGACGTCCTGAAAGATGGAAGCTCCCCCGCTGCGCTACCTCTGGTTTTTCCTGATTCTACTGCTAGCGTTAGCGGCCGATTTCGGTGGATTGCTGGCGGCACTCTTCCTCGGAATGGCATTCATCCCAGCGCTTTTCTATCTGAACTGGTTCCGCAACTTCGAGAAACATGACCCAGANCCGTGGGGGGCACTCTACCAGGCTTTCTTTTGGGGTGCCATCACCGGCATTATCGCCGCCGGCATCATCAACTCCATATTCATCGTTTTTGTTATGCTGGCAGCAGGGGTAGTAGTTGCTGAGATTGTGGGTGCAATTATCATCGCGCCTTTCGTNGAGGAATTTCTGAAACCGGTCGGCATCGTTCGGGGTGGTGTGCGCAAGGAAGTAGATGAGGTTGAGGATGGATTGATATACGGCGCCGCATGCGGCCTCGGCTTTGCGGCTACCGAAAATTTGATGTATGGCTGGAGCGTTGTTAGTGAAGGTGTGGCAGTTACAGCGGCGGTAATCATAATGCGTACCTTTTCCTCGACGCTGGTACATGCTAGCGCGACTGCCNTCACAGGCCACGGTTTGAGCCGTTATCTGGTGCATGGCGATTCGCGCATGACTGTGGTACGCTACTATTTGGCGGCAGTTGGCCTCCATGCTTTTTGGAACGGAATGATGACGCTAGGAAGCTACGATTTCCTGCCCGGAATTGGTTTTATCTTTGCATTGATTGTAACAATAGGTGCGCTACAGTTCAGCCGTAANAAAATTCGAGAANTGGATGGGGCGCGTGTAGAATTAACTTACCAGCAGAAACTTGACCAGCAGCCATCTGCGGGTGACTGGTGGTCGCAGAGCCAGAGTAAATGGGAGGGTNGTGGCGTNGCGTGGAGCAANCGNGANGCGGCTCATCGTCAGGAGCATNCAGACCATAAAAAACAGGNACAGCGCCGCACGGAAGCTAGNGTTTCCCGAGANGAGNAGNCNNACNATNNGGACGGCTGGGCAACNTATCAGCGGNAATGATTANGGGATNGNGTNGNGCTAATTCACTCNAGCGNGATTCGNNCNNCTGTAANAAAATNTTTAATCGGCGGCAGCCTACGCNGCNTCGCGGGCCTGTAGCTTAGCTAGGTAGAGCGTCCGGCTCTTAACCGGACGGCCATGGGTTCGAATCCCTTCAGGCCCGCCATGCCTATCTGAGGCGCAGCAGGTAGAGCCGGCTGATGCGACCGCTCTTCTCGACGCGCAGTGCCGACTTGCGCTCGAGCGCGGTAACGTGATAATTCACTTTCTGGCGNCTCATTCCGAGTCTGGTTGCAATCATNGANTGGGTGACGCCGGGGCTGNCCTTGATCTCTTCCAGAATCCGCNNCTGCACNTCGNTGGTTATCAGCANCTCCTGCGCCAGCCCGGTGAAACCAGANGGGTAGAATANCCGCTGGCGCCCANTACGNAGTGATTGGATGACTTGGTTGCCTTCCAGAATACTAATGTGGTGCGACAATACGCCGTTGTGCAGCCCNAACTGCTCTCGCAATTGAGTGAGGTTGGCACCTGGATGGCCGTAGATATATTGCATCAGATTCTGACGCGTGGGGTGGTCGGCTAGCCGGTCGCGTTGCAGTCGGGTGTAGAGTGGCAGCAGCAGTTTGAAGCTGTGGTAACGTAGGTTTTCAGACTTGGAAAAGTAGTATGCGGCGCTTAGAATTCCGATTATACCTGCGGAGGCGGCGGTCGAGCGCAAGGGCAGGCTTGCCGCAGCTTCGGGCTCTGCCGCCTGTTCGAGGGCAACGGCACGGAACTGCGCGTCCTGGTCGTTAATCAGGGTGGCTCCCCCCTTGAGTTCGATTTGTAGCGTGTGCAACCCGACAATAACGGGGCTGTGCTCGAAATCAAAATTGATACTCTCTCCGTTTTCGAGGTGATTTACGGGCTGAAAAGCGAGCAGTTCGCGGCTACCATCTGCCGCCGTGAGCCACAGCTCCAGCGTCAATTCGCTGACAGGGTAACCTTGGTTGCTAATCTCTATGCTGCCCGCGACCGATTGGCCTAGTAACACTCCGTTGCGATTGAAGTGCAGCTCATCAACCATAATTTCAGAGGCTCGATAGGTCAGCACGTGGTTCAGTGCTACAGTTTCCCCTGTTGAAAGTTGCTCTAGCAGCACTGTGAACTGACTCCCCCCTTCGTGTGGGACTTCCAACTGTGGGGTCAGCGTGAGGTCTATGGTCTGGGTTTCATCAACCAGCAGCGTAATCTCTGACACTCCTTCTAGCTGCATCAGGAAATTTGGTGCGTAGAAATATTGCAGGCTGAAGATTTCGGTATTGAATCCCTTGTTTACAACCTGCAGGCTTAGAGTTTCGTCCCCACCTGAAACAAACTCGATGGTCGCCCCCTCCCAGCCCGGGACCAGTTCCTGCACGGGTTCGAGAGAGGTGGCGTCGAAGCGGTGAATATCGAGGCTGGCTATCGCTCGCACCACTACTGACTCTCCACCACCTAGTGTTAGTGGCTCCGACCCAGCTGTAAGGTGCTGGATCTGCCCTCCGTCTTCGCTCCAGCTATCGAGCATCTCGCCGTTGTGTTGCAGGTCACCCTCGAAGAGAATCGCCGCCGCTTCGAACGGGAGTGCCAGTTCCTGCTCCAAGGACAGCCCGTTCTCAGGTAATAGATACTGCTCTCGCGAGTACAAAATGTGGCATGTCTGCGCGCGAGACCAGCGGTCCAGTACCTTGATTTCAAGCTGGCATTCGTAGATGCCGGGTTCGCTCAGTGCAGGGATAAAATTTAGTTGCCGTGTTTCGCCGGCAGGTAGGTAGAGTGATTGTTGTAACGATGTGATTGTTTCTCCCTGCCATTTCACATTTAGTGATGCACTGATATTGCCCAGATATTGCGTGAATAACCCGCTGTTGTACAGTTCTACCCCGATGCCACTTCCACTGGAATAGGCGAGGAAACTGACATCCGGAAACGACACATCCAATTCGTGTTTGGGTGTAACGCCTCGTACATCAGCCCAATTAAGCTGCCAGGTAGGGCCTATTTCCGGCTCCCCTATCACCGCCGCGAACTGGATAAAGCAGCGCTCTGTTGGTGGAAGTAGAAGCATCGTGCTGCCGTCAAAACTGCCAGATGAAAGTGTGGTTAATTCGTGCCAGGTAGCGGTATAGCGTTTTTCCAGTGAATCAAAATCTGTGGAATAGCTGATACTGAACCCTGCATCTGTCGCCAGGCTGTAGGCGTGGTTAAGTTCTAGGACTGACTCACTGTAGACGGAACTGTCAATAGGGCCGAAAACTAGACCAACCTGCGAGTTATCGTTTGGCTGCAGCACGAATTCCTCTCCATCCAGGGACCACGCCGCACCTCCTGTAAATGTGACTTGGTCAGAACTGCCCGGTATAACGGTCAGGTGATCGTAAAAGGTGAAGTTCCAACTCTTTTCAATAGTCTGGAGTTGGTTATCAAAGTTCATGACGAGCGATATATAAAAAGAATAATCGCCAGAATAGTGGGCCTGAAAAGGTATATCATAGTTGTCTGATTCACTCTCAGCCAGGGTGAACTGTAGGTTTGGCTGGGGTAGGGGAACTGGTTGTTGCAGATCATGGCTCTGGAGTTCGGCGGAGAGGCTGAATTCGGTTTCCCCTGCGAAAGGATTGTTAATAATGATAGTTAGATTATTTTCTTGATTAGTGTAAAAATGGTTTATTTCTCCTGAATCTATTATTTCGCCTTTGCTACCTGGGAGGAGCACAAGGGCGAGCGAAATGAGGAGTGCAACCAAGGAAATAATGCCAGCTGCCCTTGTGCTCACCTCGTACTAGTGTACTCTCGTATTAATAACTTCTGTACAATTTTTTGACAATTGGGGGAGAGTGGTTTTGATTTTTAATTATCCTAATAAAATAATATAATTAATATTACTTAAATAGATTAATAATTCTTTTAGTTTTAATTATAGTCAGTTGTCAGTATTTGACCCGGAAATTGCCGCAACAGGAGATGCGCCAAGTGTTTAGACACTGATATCGAGCAGGTCTCCAGAGATATTTGCGAGATTTTGGTCCAACCCAGCATCTCTCCTTGACGGTTAGATGCTTAATTCTTTTTATAATCTAGAATAGATTTCCAGTTGTTTTTGTATTTGTCCCATTTGGATGGTCTTAGTTTTGTCTGACTGGAATGTCTGGTTTTGTAGTTTCCTGTCAATGCATTTTCAGAGATTGCAATCAACTGGCCGCGGTTAGTTCTATCCTTGTTCGGGATTATGAATGAACATAGGTATGTGTTATCCTCGTCCAGAGCAACAAGAACATAAAAGTCAATCCAATCCTGTTCCTTAGAGATTCTGAACTTCCAGTTTTTGTAAAAATAATCTACTTTCTCACCATTTTTCTTCAGGAAACCGCCGCTTTTTTTGTTGATGTGGGGTTTGGACGACTTAATTTCCAGTGTAGCTCCATTACTGGCAATCAAGTCGAAAACCATCCCCTCCGCCGTTCTATCGGTTTTGAGCCCCTCGTATGCAAGTTCAAGTTGAGCAATGCACTCACCTAAATATCCCACAAATTTCCTTTCATCTGCTAATTTTGGATTCATATTTTAATTTTGATATAATCTCCAGGTGCCTTGATGAAGTCTTGGTCTAATCCTAGATATATTTCTGTTGTTCGTATACTACTATGCCCAAGGCTAATTTGTATTTGTCTGAGAGGGGCTCCTGCCCTGTAGGATAATTGTGCGTAAGTTCTTCTCAGATCGTGAGGGAGGACTGGTTTCCCCAGATATTTATTTGAATATTTTCTGGTTAAATCTCTGATTGCTTGAGGCGAGATCTTTGTATTGCCAGGCGTTCCATTTTTTCGGATTGAAAAAAACAGTCTTTCAGTAAAATTCCAGGCCAGCTCCTCTCTCATTTCTAGCCACTTCTTGATTAAGTTCATACACCATTCAGGAATTGCAACAGTTCTGTATCTCTCACCTTTACCTTTGATATCGGTAAATGCCCATCGCCCTTCCACTTTTCCAATTTGTGAGCATTCCAATTCGGACACTTCAAATCTACGTAAACCAGAACCCAGCATTGTTGCTAGAATAGCCTTGTCACGTATTGTTCTATTGTTGTTATTTTGGATACTTCTCAGAAATAGTTGTACTTCTTCATGGCTAAGCCAAGTTTTGACCCTCTGACCCCTCGGTCCCTTGATTTTAATCTCCTTTAGATTGGTATATGTGTCATTGTCAATTACTCCAGATTTCCATAATTCCCGAAAGAGCTGTTTTGTTATCGAAAGTTTTGTAGCAATAGTTGACCTCGCGTACCCGCTATGTTTCATGTAGAGAATATATTCTCTGATTACCTCAGGACTTAATTCAGAATACTCTGTGTTTTGATACCATCTGAAAAATTGTGTTAACGCTGAAGCATAATTTTGGCGTGTGTTTTCGTTTTGTTTCTGATTTACAATTGCAAACACTATTTTTTGCATAGGGCTTGCTACAAGCTTGGTTTCAAACATTACTTTCTACTTTACCTCTAATAAAAAGTAATATATAAAGTAATCGTTTTTTGCAAGTATGAACAAATCTCTGAAAAACGCAGAAACCCCTAGGTTTGTGCAAAAACCAGGGTTTTGTGAATATTAGGATTATCGGTAATATATTATATTTTACTATAATTGATTAAATAATGGTAATCATTAAATAATAGCAGAATAATTAATTCTAGTATTTCTGTTAATATTGTGTGTTTTAGTATATTCTATTATATTTATTAATTTAATTAAATAACTAGTATTTTGGGGACTTACGAATAATTCTAGCTTCACTTTTTTCCTCGTCCATCTATCGCAGCAATTACAATTGCTAGACCTGCAATAAATCTTCTATCGAGAGGGTGGTTGGGTGGAATATTGACCACCAGCTTCTTGATGAATGGATTGAACATCTGCCTCATTGTCACAGGTTCGGTAGCGTCCTTAATCTGAATGTGAAATTTCTTTGGTAAGATTAATCCTAATAGTAATCGTCTGGCCAAGGCCTGCCCCATACTATCCTCAATCAACATTCCAAACTCCTTACCTGTAGCGTCTAGAAGGTGCCATCTGGTTCTAAGTATGGATGCCCAGAATTTGCGCCTTACCGTACCTAAAACCTCACCAGTTCCGGAGTCAATTACGTCATAGCCGCCCCAGGCATCAACAAATTGCTTTTGTTTGATCTTTAACCATTCATGGCTTTTTGATGGATCCGAATATATTCGAATATCTTCCTTTATTTTGAAACGTTTTTGTTCGCAGTAACCATATCGTTTTTGATCTGCACCCTCAAACCAGAATTTGTTACCAAATATTCTCCAGAATTTCTCCCGAATCATATATTGATTCAGTTCCAGCACTCCTG
>PCBV01000038.1 GCA_002731905.1 Methanobacteriota archaeon | reverse complement strand
CTGTACGGATGAGACTGCAGCCAACTACAATCCTTACGCAACAATAGAAGACGATTCCTGCTATTATGTGTACACAGGCCTGACGAGCGAGGAGCTCAACGATTTTGCCAACCTGTTCACAGCACAGAAAGATTTCACGTTGTGGTCGGATGACTTTGACCGCTTCGGCTCTGAAATAAAAATAAATCCGATACCTATAATGGAAGAAGAAGATGAAGGTGGAGAGGGTGACGATGAACCTGAAGATGAGGAGGAAATGCCTGAAGAAATGTACGTAGTCATTGGGATGCAGAAAGATGATGAGAATCAGATTTTCACGGCTATTTTCGGTATGGAGGCGAGAATGACGGGGGATATCATGGATATGGGAACAGAGGATGGTGAAGGCAAAATGTCATTCATGGTGACGTCGGTGAGACAGGGCCCCAACTGCACCAGCGGGGACTGTACTTTGACCAACGAGATCATGGAAGCGTCCCTCTACACTAACGCCGAAGGTCCCGGTACACAGATGGAAATGTCAATGTACATGTTGGCCACCGCCTACAGCCGCGACATGGTGCCCTACTATGGCGACCCTGTTGCTGAACTCCCAGGCGGAGGTAGTTTCTTCCTAGGGCAAAGCGAATCTGAAGAGGTTGAAATCATAAGGGATGGCGATGACGTGATGTTTTCGCCCGCTGAAATAGAGATAGAGGTCAATACTACCGTAATCTGGTACAACGATGATGATACGACCCATACCGTCACTGCTGATGATGGAACCTTCGATTCAGGTGATATAAATCCATACGATGAGTGGGAATACACTTTCGGAGAGGTCGGTGAGTACGCCTACTANAGNGATAAGNCNGAGGACAAGGANCCTNTTGGAAATTTGACGGGCANGGTCATTGTCACGGAGATNGAGCCGATTGACNTGGATTGGGNTACCGAAGCGGGANNGGGATNGGATTCCGANGACGATGGNNAGGATGACTGGATNGAANATTNCGCCNATGCCTGGGANGANGAGGANAATATGAGNATTGNCGCGACTCTNANACAGNATATCGAGACNGNNACGNTGTATCCGAGNNNTCTGGANTTCNACAATGAGACTGGCGTACCAATCATGGCTTTCGAGTTCTGGTANGGTGANGANNTNTACATCGAGCTGAATGANGANGAAGGCCTGAACAAGTCCGCAACCCNGTTCAANTGGGACGCNGACTCCTACGATGACNACGAAANNTCGCAGAACGTCTATGAGGGGACGATATCGGAGGAGGGTAATGGCAATTACATGCAGGAAGNCCCCAACGATGAGATNGAGATTCGGGTTCTTGAGGCGTATGAAGGCAGCGATGATGAAGGTCCCNNNATNGGTGATCCNTTNGGCGGNGNCGANGATGAGGAAGNCNGCCGGGAGAATGCCAGNGTAGTGGCTAGNATGGTCCTNTCAGANGGAGGAGGNNGANATGNTTGATACNGAAACTGGCTGCCANTGGTACATNNCGTGGANCGANAACGANGNNGANGGNCTTGTATCNGTGAACGACACGTACGANATNCGNAGNGACAAGATNGNCNNCNNNGGNGAAGNCATGCAANCGCGAGGACGAGAACGGCAACGCNACCTACGTAATCGAGTTCTTCGACCTNTGGGCCGATGCATACGTCGATGGTCCCAACCCGGCATTAGTGCCGGGCTTCACGGGACTGTTTGCGGCCTTCGCTATCGCAGGCCTGGCCGGCCTGCGCCGCCGCCGCCTCTAGCCGAACCGGTCCCGGACCCGCTCAAAGAGCGAGGGTGACTCTCCATCCAGCTCGCGCAATTGCTCCCACGCTGGGCGAGATTTCTTGCCTGCCTTGGGGATGCGGACATTAACGCGTACATGCTGGTCCCCAAATCGACCTGTCTGGTTGAGGTAGGGCATTCCCTTACTCTTGAGTCGTAGTATCGTGCCTGATTGGGTGCCGGCTGGGACCTTCAGCTTGACCTTTCCGGCGAGCGTTGGCACCTCTATTTTCTCTCCCAGTACCGCCTGTGCAGGTGTCACCTCCAGTTCCAGCACGATTTCAGTTTCCTGTCGTTGGAAGGTTCTGTGGCGCTCCACGTTGGTGACGACGTAGAGGTCGCCGGGTGGGCCACTGCGCGAGCCGGCAGAGCCCTGTCCCCGCAGTCGCAGTCGGTGTCCGTCGTCAATTCCAGCTGGGATGGTTAGCTTGATTTTTTGCTTCGCTTCGCGGATGCCGCGTCCACTGCAACTGCGGCACGGCTTGTCCACAGTTTTGCCATCGCCACTGCATTGTGGACACTCAGCCGTCTGAACAGTTTGCATGAAGCCTCGTCGTTGGACATGCTGCACCATTCCCCTGCCGCCGCATTGGCTGCAGGTGACTGTGCTACCACCTTCAGCGGCACCGCTGCCGGAGCAGTCACCGCATTTCGTGTCGCGCGGAATGGTCACCTCCTGCTCCAGGCCACTATATGCCTGTTCGAGAGTCAGTGAAATGTCGTAGCGCAGGTCTGCACCGCGGTTGCGCGGGCCGCGCTGGCGCGCGCCACCACCAAAAAACTGTGAAAATAGATCGCCAATCCCCCCACCACCACCGCTACCGCTGCCGAAGAGCTGGCCGAAGATGTCGGAAATATCGCCCTGGTGCGTGAAATCATCCCACGAGAAGCCACCGCCTCCGAAGTTTACTCCCTCGTGGCCGTAGCGGTCATAGCGTGGCCGCTTCTCGTCATCCGCCAGTACTTCGTATGCCTCGGATATTTCCTTGAATTTTTCCTCAGCATCAGCCTGGTTTTCGCGGTTGGCATCAGGGTGGTGCTTACGCGCCATCTTGCGGTAAGCCTTCTTGATTTCCGCCTTAGACGCATCCCGACTGACGCCGAGCACATCATAGTAGTCCCGCTTGGCCATGAGAGCCCGCGCTACTTCCCGCCCGATTTAAGGATTACATACTTTCCTGCGCGCGTTATTCAGTGCACAGTCTTCAACCATTCCAAATCGGACTGGTAGAGCATGCGGATATCCTTCAGACCTAGTCGCAGCATTGCCAGCCGTTCTAGTCCTAGTCCCCACGCCAGCACAGGTGTATCGATGCCGAAAGGAGCTGTCACTTCGGGGCGGAAAATGCCGGATCCACCCAGTTCGAGCCAGCTGTCCCCGAATTTTACTTCGATTTCCATCGATGGTTCAGTGTATGGGAAGTAGGCTGGGCGTACGCGTACGTCTGGGAAGCCCATACGGCGGTAGAATTCTTTCAGCACACCAATTAGCATTCCGAAGCTCGCTTCTTCCTCCATAATGATACCCTCGACTTGTGTGAACTCAGGCAGGTGCGTCGCGTCGACCGCCTCGCGTCGGAAGACGCGACCAACGGCGAAGACCCGCACTGGTGGTTCAGGGTGCTCTGACAGGTAGCGGATAGTATTGACCGTAGTATGTGTCCGCAGCAATGCCTGTTGGGCGACCTCGCGCGACCAGTCGTATTGCCAGCCGCTTGATCCGGTGTCGCCGCCGGTCTCGTGGACTGCCTTTACCGCCTCTATGGCAGCTTCGTCGTCTAGCAGGAACGACTTCGGATCGTCTAGGTAGAGAGTGTCCTGTAGCTCGCGCGCTGGATGGTCCTGCGGGATGAACAGCGCATCCATATTCCAGAACGCTGACTCGACATAGTCGCCCTCGATTTCGGTGAAACCCATCTGGAGGAAAATTCCGCGAATTTCCTCGGTGAATCGCGTCAACGGGTGTAGCGTCGCCTGCGGCGCAGACTCGGCTTGCGTTTCGAGTGAGTAGCGCTGGAAACGCCCCTTACGCCATGTGCCCGACTGTAGCATCTCCGGTGTCACTTCGCCTAGCAGTTCATCATCACCTAACTCCGCCAGTACCGNGCGACCATCATCAGTCAGCGAAAATGTGCGTGCGACTTGCTGGCTGCGCTGGAGAATTTTCCGTCCTTGCAGCAGCTTCAGCGCCTCTGGTTCCAGTCCGTCGATCGGTTGCGCTCCCGAAGCTAGTTGTCGCAGTAGTGGTTCGTCTGCTCCTTCCGGCGCGTCACCAGTTGGTTTCAGCACAATTCCTTCGCCACCTTTCTCCAGTGTTGCCCATTGCTTGCGTCGTAGCCAGCCAATGACGATGCGCGCCTCTTCTGGGGTCAGCGGCCCCGCAGCAAGTTGTTCGACCGTCGTCGGCCCCTGCTCTGCCAGCCACAGCACCGCACGCCGCTCCGGCAGTCCCGATTCGGCGTAGCGTAGCCCTTCATCGTTGAGGCCGATCAGCTCGGTCATCGCCTCCTCAATTCCAGCCAGTCCCTTGGTGCGCAGCCAGGAGGCGGCCGAGACCGTTTCTTGCTCGCCAAGTCCGGCCGCCTCCGCGGTGGCAGGCGGCGCCAGCGGCCCCCCTGCAAGCGCGCGCAACACTTTCCGCTCGTTAGAGGAGAGGTCCACGGCTCGCAGTTGCTCCTGCTCTAAAGCGTTGCCCAGAGCGGCGCCAGCTGTGCTAGCCACTGTAGTATTTCGTCGCGCACATCCGCCGGGCCCTTACCGTCNGTATCCANGGCAAGGTCGTAGCCATTNGTNTCGCGGTAATCGAAACCGTAGAGTTCGAGGTAGCGCTGCCGGTCATCCTCGTCGCGNCGCGCGTTATCGCGCAGCTGCATCGCCGCATCGGNTGCCCCATCTAACTTCAGCGCCGCNACCGCCTCGCACAGCANTTCNAGCGTCTCTGGCTCNCCGGGCGGTAGTGTGTCGCGCGCCAGCCGGTAGGCGTCCTCACCCAGTTCGCGTTTCAGGAACCGCAGTACCTGCTCGCGNCGCGAGCAGTGGAAGTAGAGTCGNGCCATNTTCCCNTTGCCTAGNGAGGACATGAANATCCCCAGCCAGCCCGGCTGTCGTCCCTCGATGACCGCCATGCTGCTGTCGAGCCCTGCACCACCAATCCACTCGCAGGTTGCATAGTCTATCTCAACGTCAAGTCCACGTTCGGTCAGCAGCCGTCGCGCCTGCTCGGCAATAGATATACCCCGTCGCGCAGCAGCCTCGCGGAACAGTTCACCTACAGAGCGGTAAACACCGTTGAAATGGCCCGCTAGTGTCCGTGCCTGCGTTGACTTTCCAGTTAGCTGGTCACCTGCAATTAAGATGACTGGCAGTGGCGTAATGGTTGCCATCAGNNGNTTGACCGCGTCCGNCCCGATGTGGGTCGTGAAGGTGCGCTCGATACCCTTGAGAGGGTCCACGACGCGGCACCGCAGCGCGGTGGTTAAGACGGTTGCGCGCTCAACAACTGAATCCTGGCTGCAAATGCCCAGTGACAGGGTCGCCGAAATCCATNACGCGGNCAGTGTAGTCTTCCTCNCAGACGAGCGCGATGAGGCTGTTGGGTGCCTCGTCGATGACCTGCCACTCGAGTTCATCGGCGAGCGATAGCGCAAATGTCTGCACCTCGGGCCACTCTAGCATATTGCGTTGGCTGAGGCGTTTGCGTGCTGGGCCTAGGTGCATGTAGCTTTTCACCTCAATCATCGTACGTTTTCCAGTGCGGCGCGCCAAGGCAGCATAGCCGGGAACGTCGAAATCGTTCCAGTCGCGGACGACTGTCATTCGCAGCACTTTGCGCGTCTCCAGCCCATCTAGCAGGTCGAGCGTGNGANTGACCCGTTCCCAGTAATCAGGCAGTAGCGGTACGTCAATCTTCTTCCACGTTTTTGCATCGGGCGCGTCCATCGAAACATAGAGCTGCGTCGGCAGCGAGTCCTCGTCTCGCAGACGCTCAATCATTTCCGGGTGCAGGCCGTTGGTGACCAGGAAGGACGAGATGCCACGCGTGCGTAGTTCGCGCAGCATCTCCGGCAGCTGNTCATAGAGTGTCGGTTCCCCAGTCAGCGAAATCGCGAAATGTCGTACCGTCAGTGATTCCTCGAATTTCTGCCGGTCAATGCTAGGATTTCCACCGAAGCCGGAGAGCTTGTGCAGGTGCGCATCAATCGAGCCCTGCACGATGTCGGCTGGATTATCGTGCGCTTGCTCCATGAGATCTTGTTTGCCAGAGAACATTTCGTTGACACGCCAGCAGTAGACGCATTTCTGGTCGCACGCTACCGCCGCTGGAGTCATTTGCGTGCACTGGTGCGAACGGATGCCGTAGAATTTCTGCTTGTAGCATCCCTCAGAGCCGGTTCGCATCCCTTTCTTGGTCCAGCCGCAGATTTCTATGGCTGAGTGGTTGCCAACAATCTCGTAGGACGCCTTTTCGAGAGCTCGCTTGTACTCGTCGGTGAATAGCAAGTTGCCGCTGTCCGCCGCAGACTGCATCAGACGTCCGAGACTTCGCGGATATTCTGCAGTTCCCACCCCATCAGAGAGCAGGTCAGTGTATAGTCGAGTGGTTCGTCCTTAATGGGGCTAGGGTTTGCATCATCTTCGTAGGTAATTACACCCGAGACAGCCGGACCCTCTGCCTCGAATGAGGCGATGAACTCTTCGACTGAGTTGGACGAACCGGAAACGGTTTCTCCCATCACAGTTACGGGGACACTAATGGTTACCGAGGCGTCAAAGCCAGTGCCTTGGGAGGTTTCCGAGAAGTTGCCAGCGGTAACCTGCAGTGAGACGGTCGGTGCCCCGGCGTCAACGCTAGAGGTGCCTGCACTCCAAGTAACAGTCACATCGACCGAGATCAGCCGCAGCTCGGTCGCAAAATCCCACTCTAGATCACCTGCATCAACCCCAAACGGCACGCTGTCACCTTCGTTGTTGAGCGTTCCACTCTTGCTGGGACCTGCGGTGCCGTTGGTCGCGATGTCCGCCTCGAAGCCAGTCGCGCCGCCGCCTAGCGGTTGTACGTCATCTCTGTGAGGCGCGAAATGGAAGGAACTCGCGAGTATGACAATAATTATTACGAAACCATAACCGCCCGAGACTATACGGCCCGTTATGGTGAACGGGAATCCACCTGGCAAATTCATCCGACGCAGCTCGGTGTTGTTGTAGCGTTCGAACCTTCCGACCAACTCNCCTANCGCCATCGGGGCNCCATCCGCTGCCNGTTATTAGCGTTGTTCAGCTGTGTAGTATAGCCTCGACCGCTTCCGTGACTGTGGCAGCAAGTGAGTCACACTCGCCTAATAGCGTGTTTAGCGCCTCGCCAGTCTCGCTACAGAACGTTTCATCGGGGATTTCCTTGAGGTTGATGCGCACGTTGTATGCTGCGGCGCGGGCGCCAGCCTGCGCCAGCAGCGCACCTGAACCGACATCGCTTGCCATCACACTGTCCATCATTCCAGCCATTTCACTACATACGGCTAGCGCGTCACGGCACTGCTCAACCGTCGCCAGTGGCACCACAGTTGCAGCGCGGTATCCCGACTCGAGTGCAGCATCTCGTGTGGCACGCTGCTCGTCACTGTCTTTCGGCATGCGCAGCGCTGCAATCACGCCGTCGAAGGCACTTGTATCGGCGTCAACGCCTGCGATGAGTGTATCCTTCACCGCCTGCCCACGCTCGGCAACCGCAGCCAGCGGTTCGTAGTTTGCCGCTTGCTTGCCCTTGGTAGCAGAGAGATTAGCGACCATCGTCCCGAGCGCCGCACCTAGTGCGCCTGCCAGGGCAGCAACCGAGCCTCCGCCAGGCGCTGGAGAGTCGCGTGAAACTTCGTCGACAAAGTCAAACGTGACG
>PCBV01000037.1:20646-27477 GCA_002731905.1 Methanobacteriota archaeon | reverse complement strand
CGTTGGCGGACGTAGCTGTGGTGGCGCGCGACCCAGCGACGGCGGAAAGGTGCACGCACTTTCAGCTCAACCCTCCCGGACTGCAGGTCGCCTTCACGGCGCAGCAGCGTGACGGGGTCGAAAGGCGGTACCAGCCGTTTGAAGGCGCCGGGCCGTTCGTGCCACGCAAACAGTTCTTCGACTGGCGCAGCGACCTCTGTCTCCTGCTCGAATAGTACCACGCGCCCTAAACGGCACCACACCATAAGTAGCGTGGCCGGCGACCTTAAGCCCCACGAGTCTTGCCGCGCGTGGCACGTCATCGCGAACACATGCCGTCCGCCTACCGCACACTGATACGGGGTTCGCGACAGGGAGCGCCACTAGAAGGGCTGGTTGAGCAGGCGCACGCGCTTGAACCCTACTATCGAGCCCAGGCGCTACTCGAGCTCTCAAGTCGCAACGACGTCGCGCAGCGACAGGCGCAATCACTGGTTCGCGACGCGCTCAGCACCGCCGAGCGTGTGGAGCAAGAGTGGCGCCATGCCGAGCTGGTAGGCGAGCTGGCAAAGGGTCTCGCCGATTGGCGCTCTGCAAGGGACCGTCCGCCAGCTATGCGTGCTCTGATGGTCCACCTGCAAACGCTGCACGGTGAAGCACTAGTGACTGTGCTCAAGGAAGTCGCTCCGCGACTGCCAGCGCAACTACAGCACGATTTGCTTGAGCTAGCACTCGCCAATACAGGACAGGAAGTGGCGTCCGCCAAACCAGTACTGCGCGCTTGGGTGAGTGACTTGCAGCCAGCAGCAGTAATGGCGAACCTCTCCCAGCTGCCACGCCAGCAAGCGGTGCGGCTACTGGGCTACCTGCACCTGCAATTACGGCGAAAAAAGCGCACAGTATCGCCGACACCGTTGGAACAGGCACTCACGCTCGGTCCGGGTGCAGAGGGGCTGCGCTACCTGGCTTCGGTCGCCGAACAGGATGAGCTGAATCTACTGACTGATGCATCCCGAGAGCGCCCACCAGATGAGGCTGCACGGTTGCTTGGCACCCTCGCCGGCACAGTACACCGACTGGGCAATCGCACACTAGCGCAGGAGTGGCTGGGTGAGGGGAGTAAACTGGCTGGAGAAATCAATGATGATACTACACGCCAAAAAGTGCTTGAGACTCTTGCACGCGGTCAGGAACGACTGAGCAGCAAGGCTGCAAAAGCTACTCCCGCAGTCGTCGCTGAACTGCCAACCTCGGCGGGAAAGCATGCACTTGGCCTCTGGAATGGCTACCGTGGAGGGTTGAAGGGACCGCACTTGCGGGCGCTGGCGCGTGCTGGAGCCCTCTGCGCTGGATTCGGGTTCGAGCTGGCGCTGGTCGATTTTCCCGAAATGGATTTGCCCATACTGGCACGCAGGGTTGCGCAGGAATCGCACGCTGATGGTGGTAGCTGGTTTGCCGCGCTTGTTGCGGAGAAACGGGTACGGCAGTTCAGCGGCGTCCCAGGGAAATGGGTTGGCACGCTGGTCGCAACGACCCCGCAACCGGCCAAGCCAGAACCGCCTGATTCGTTCGAAGGACGGCTCTGCCTACTGATGGGGGTCGGTCCGCAAGGATTACCGGGAAAGCTGCTCAAAGCGTCTAAATTCCACCTCGAACTGACCGGCCACAGCGTTGAATTGGAGACCGCAACTGCGATGGGTGTGATTGCCGAACGGCTATCTCGCCTCTAAAATCCTGTTCGCTTGAATTTGCGATCGAGTTCCGCTGGTGTGATAGTCATCACCGTCGGACGTCCATGGACGCAAGCATAGGGGTTGGGAATGGATGCCATCTCACGAATTACGAACTCCATTTGTGCTAGTGTCAGCTTGTCACCGGCGCGCAGCGCTGAGTGGCACGCAATCGAGTAGAGCAGTCGTTCATGCCGTTCTTGCGCCGACTTCATGCTGCCCGATTCAATGATTTCCTGTAGCGCCTCACGCACGCGTCGTGGACCACCACCAGCGAGCAGTGCCGGGACCGAGCGCACGATGAAGCTACTGGCGCCGAAGCGCTCGATAGCGAAGCCAAGTTCGCCCAGTTCCGGTAGCACCTGTTCCAGCGCTGAGCTTTCGGCGCGCGACAGCTCCAGACTAAGCGGTTCGAGTAGTTCTTGCGTACCCACTCGCTGATACTGCGACTGTAGTCGCAATCGCTCGTACATCACTCGCTCGTGCGCGGCGTGGAAGTCAATAATATAGACGCCATCCGGGCCTTTTGCTATTATATATCGGTCGTCGAGAAGTTCTAGTGGTCTCATCCCCGGCAGATTGCTTGTCGACAGCGTTTGGTCAGTCTGCTCTACCGCCAGTTGCGCCTGTACTCCAGCCGTGGCAGTCATTGCTACGTCACCGGCAGTGACTGCTGTTCCTGCAGTCGCAGCATGCGACAGTGCGGGGACAGGTTCGCCCAGCTCCAAATGTGGTACCAGCGCCTGTTCCCGCAGCACCTCCTCAACCACCTGCCGCAGTGCTGAGCAGACTGCGTCTTCGCGCGCAAGCCGCACCATTTGTTTGGCAGGATGGACATTAGCATCTACATCCTCGGACGGCAGCGTCAGGAAGAGTGCGCCGACGGGAAAATGCCCTTCGTGCAGCAGGTTTCCGTAGGCGGCGCGAATCGCGTAAGCTAGTGGACGTGCCTGCACTGGGCGGGCATTGATGTGCAGGAAAAGCTTCTGCGGTGACCGCAGGGTGATGGCAGGCTTAGCGAGCATTCCTGCAATGGAGAGCGTCGATGATTCGAAATCCAGTTCGACCAGTTCGCGTGCGGTCTCGCGCCCCAGTAGCACCCCGATACGCTCGCGCATATCGCCTGGCGGGGCGTCGATGAGCGTGCGTTCACCATGTACCAGCTCGAAACCGACGCCAGGATTGGCGATGGCGAGCACCGTTACAGCGCGCATAATGTGTCGCAGCTCGGTTGCCGGTCGCTTCAGGTGTTTGGCGCGTGCCGGCAGCGCGTGGAACAGCTCAGCCACCTCAACCGTGGTACCAGCTGGTGCAGCAATGTCCTCAACAGCTTCAACGCGGTTGTCCTCAACCAGCACGCGCGTTCCGTTCTTGGCATCAGGTTCGCAGGTAGTAAGCCGTACCCGCGCTACGGCGGCGATTGATGCCAGCGCTTCGCCGCGGAAACCAGCGGTCGGCGCTGCGAGAAGGTCGTCAAAATCACGAATTTTGGAAGTGGCGTGTTTCTGGAATGCGAGAAGCGCGTCATCGCGCTCCATACCGCACCCGTCATCGCGTACACTTACCAGCGCAATACCTCCCTCCTCGACCCGCACTGCGATGCGGCTGGCTCCGGCATCGAGTGCATTCTCGACCAGCTCTTTGACCACTGATGCTGGTCGCTCGATTACCTCGCCGGCGGCGATACGGTTTACGGTATGCTCGTCCAGCAGCCGGATACGCCCCATTGGAAACGGGGTATTCGCGAGTGGTTAATCAGCCTGATGCAGGTCAGGTATCGTTTTTTTTTGGCGAACCAAGCAAATCCCCTATTCCTTTGAATGTTCCTATTACAGATCCTATCAAAGAAACGCCATATTTTTCCGAAACAAAATGGGCTACGACCAAGTATGCCGAAGCTCCGATCACTTGCAGTGGAAAACTTTCTGGTATCCCCATAAATCCAATCTCACCAAACTCATGTATAGATTTCATCACAAGATAAGCTGCAAATCCAATTAGTAATGAGGTAGACAGATTGAACATGAATCTGATATCAAGATTCTTAGTGGAAGCAAAGAGTGCATATCCAATTATTACAGCCAACACAATCCCAATGAATAGACCAGTAATGGCATCACCACTTTCCGTTCCTGCACCTATGAAAATGACGGTTTCAACACCTTCTCTCCAAACTGAAACGAAGGCTAGTAGACCAATTCCAAATGCCTCACGCGTTTCAATCGCCTTTTCTGCTTTATTTTCTAGAACTTCTCTAGTCGCGTGTCCTATAACGTGCAGAATGACAGTGGTAATCAGTACTGCGGCAATCAGATACAGCACGCCTTCAAAAAGCTCCTCATTCATCTTTGAGAACTCACCAACAACGACCTCGAAGGCTTGCCAAGTTAATACACTAGCTACAAGCGCGAGTAAGACTCCACCCCAGACCCATTTGGCCATAAATTCTCTATCAGTTCTATACAGTAGACTAACTAATACACCAATTATAAGTGCAGCTTCGAGAGCTTCTCGAAATCCAATCAGAAAGCCCGCTTCCATGTCCATTTTTCACATCTCCATTACTTAGGGCAGTCCAATTTAGGTCAACCTAAAAACCATCTCTATATAAAATTTAGGCCACCCTAAATCATATTGTATATAATACGGTAAATGAGTTATTTAGGGTTTCCTAAATTTTTTATACTACTCCATCTGTAATCTGCCGTGGCAGTTATGGATGCTCTATCCGAAAGCGCTGAGATGATGATTAAGAATATCCATGAGTTATCCTTGGATGGAAAGCGTGTTAGAACCTCCGATTTGGCGCAGAAAACTGATTTGAAGCCAGCATCTGTAACTGAGATGATTCAACGTTTAGGCGAGATAGGGCTGGTTGATTATCAGGCCTACCACGGCGTTTTTCTTACTAAACAGGGGCAACATGTAGCGGATGTAATAGAATATAGATTCAACATACTTCAACGATTTCTAACTGAAATATTGGGTGTGGAAAAAGAAGAAGCCGCCGAGGTTGCTTGTAGAATGGAACACATTCTAACACGAGATGTCGAGACTCGTTTGAGTAATTTCTTAGGTGTTGATTCAGATAACGCTTCAGAGATTATTAATAAGAAAATAAGCGTTGATTCCGAACCTGAACCTGACTTCCTTCCATTAACTAATTTTAGAGAAGGAAAAACAGGCAAGGTACGCATAATTCTAGAAAAGAGCGAGCTGACAGAAACTTTGGAACAGGCCGGCCTGTCTCCAGGTCGTACGATTATGGTCAAGAAGGTTAACGACAAATGCTATGATGTCGAAACGGAGAATGCCTCATTATCTTTGGACAGAGATCTAGCAGCCAAGATAATAGTCCAGAATTAATGGCTTCCAAAGGCGTTCTCTACCTTTTGCTAAGTGGGCCTGCCGACACAGCACGCGCGCTGGAACTGCTACGACTGGCGGAATCTCAGGCCGGATTGGGCGACCACGGTGTTGCGGTGCTGCTGCAGGGTGACGGTGTCGAGTGGCTGGCTGAAGGAGCGAGCAGCGAGGCGCAGGCCGCACTACAGGTAATCTCAGAGCTGAGTGGCGGAGTGTTCGCTTGCTCCCACTCGCTTGCTGAGCGAGGCGTTGTGCCGGCACTACAGGTACGCGAGGCACATGCACCACAACGGATTTCGCAAGCAGTCGCGCACGGCTGGCAGGTTATCTCTGGCTAGCCGGCGCAAAAGCGTTTAACTGCCTCCTAAGTGGCGCGCCCACCGCGGTCCAGAGGGGCCCGATAATGGAGTGAATTATATGGGTAATGCAATTGAGGTAACAGACGACACATTCGCGTCAACCATCGCAGATAACCGGCTAGTGCTGGTGGACTTCTGGGCGCCCTGGTGCGGACCCTGCCGCATGGTGGCACCAGTGCTGGAAGAAATCGCCGATGAGCACGGTGACAAGGTGACTGTCGCCAAGGTTAACACAGACGAAAATCAGGGTGTTGCGTCGCAGCACGGCATCATGTCCATCCCGACAATGATGCTTTTCAAGGATGGCGAGAAAGTCGACCAGATGGTCGGTGCACTACCCAAGCCACAGATACTGGCAACATTAGAGAAGCATTTCTGAATCAGTTCAACCGCTGACAACACGTACTTCGTCGCGCTCCAGCTCACTCCGTAGCTCCGCTGCATGATCGGTCGAGAGCTGGCAGCGTAGCGTGAACACCTCATACATTCCTTCGATGCCACACGCTTCGACTGTAACCGCGTCGCCCGCCGGCGCTAGCGTGACGTTGACCAGCCCGTCGACCGGGATACCGCCGGTGGTCGCCCGTCCCGCGAATCGGTCCAGCAGCTCTCCCGCGGTCGGCGTGCCGCCGTCTAGTACTAACACGTCGCCGTAGAGCATCAGCCATCGCCCTGGATGGTCAACAGCCGGCCAGGCACGCGAAGCAGGCAGTGGCGGCCGTTTGTCTTCTGACATGCCCGCCCAGCGTCCGCGTTCGCCGCTCCAGCCTTCGTCACTAGCACCGCCGTTGCCCGGAAGCGCGTCAGATGGCACGGCCAGTAGGGCCACAGCCGGCACCCAGCGTTTGCCGTCCCAGATGTGTGCCGAGTGCGACAGCTCGCCTCTTTCGAGGTCGGCGCGCAGCCGCGAGACTGGCACCGGCCCGAAGGTCTCGTCGCCGACTTTGACAGGGTATTCGAGCTCGCTTTTGCTCACGGCCGGCGAGCGGCGGGCGGCTTTACCGCCACCGCTCGCTTAGTCAGCCGCCTGGTTGGAGTCGTAGCGTACGTAGTCGGTCCAGATGGTCTGGTGCCAGTATGTGTCGGTGAAGACAGCGTCGGTAACGGTGGCGCCCCCGAAATCGGCGAACTTGAGGTCCGCATACCACAGGTTGGCACCCGTCAGGTCCGCATTCCACAGGTAGGCATCCGTCAGGTCCGCATCCCTAAGGTAGGCATCCGTCAGGTCCGCACTCAGCAGGTTGGCACCCGTCAGGTCGGCACCCGACAGGTAGGCATCCGTCAGGTCCACATTCTTCAGGTTGGCATCCGTCAGGTCCGCATTCTGCAGGTTGGCATTCGTCAGGTTGGCATNCGTCAGGTCCGCACNCNNNAGGTNGGCANCCGTCAGGTCNGCA
>PCBV01000037.1:0-20641 GCA_002731905.1 Methanobacteriota archaeon | reverse complement strand
CAGGNAGGCATCCGTCAGGTCCGCACGATACAGGTTGGCATCCGACAGGTCTGCGTACTGCAGGAAGGCAACCGTCAGGTCCGCATACATCAGGTAGGCACCCGACAAGTCCGCAAACACCAGGTGGGCTCTAGTCAGGTCAGTGTGGTTCAGGCTGGCATCCATCAGGTCCACATTGCCCAGGTAGGCCTCCGTCAGGTCCGCACGATACAGGTTGGCGTTGGAGAAGTTCGTGGAACTATTACCCTTGATGTTCATCAGCAGGCTCTCGCTCAGTCCCGCTCCGGCAAGGTTCGCGCCCTCCAGGTTGGCGCTGCGCAGGTCGATACCGGTCAGGTCCATCCCGCTCAGGTCGGCACCGCTCAGGTTGGCACCGGCGCAGTTGCCGAACGGCACCAGCTGGCACAGGAGGTGGCGCTCTTGAGCTCGGTTTCCAGCGCGTCGATGTCGATGTCGTGCTCCGCCTGTAGCATGTAGATGTCGACCATGTGGTCCGCTTCGAGCATCGCAATTTGCACGGTGTGCTGGTCGAGCATCTGGTTGATATTCGTGACCGCAGTCTCGAGTGTCGTGACCCTCGCATCAAGAGCTGCGAGCTGTGTCTCGACTGCATTCAGGTCGGCTGCGACCGTGCTGATGTTTGTTACGGCTGCGTTAAGGTCGTCTGCGACCGCGCTCAGGTTCGCCTCCAGTGTCTCTATCAGCAGCAGGTCGGCATCGAGGATGTCGATGATGGTATCGATTTCTTCTTGCAGCTCGGCAATCTGCGCGTTGGTGGTGTTGTCCTCGCTCTCGTTCACGAGCGCGTCCATACGTGTGTCAAGAGCCTCGATGAGTGCAAGGTCGGCATCAAGGATGTCGGAGATTGCCTCGATATCCTCGTTCAGCGTGGCGATGTCCGCGCTGTTCTGGCTGGTATTTTCATCCAGCTCACTGGTGTCGGTCGGTTCAGCTCCGTCCAGGCAGCCAGCCAGCGCCGTTGTCAGCAGCATCAGTGCCAGCGGCAAGGTTGCGATGCGGGTCATGTGTAGACAGTTATACCTGCCTAAATTAGTACGCTCTCGAATCTTCCGCCTTCATGATTTCCCGCATGAAGCTGGTAGCGTAGGTACCTTTGTCCAGCGTGAAGCGGAACTCCGGTACACCGTCTTCCACGCTCCACTCCAAAGCTTGGGCAGTGGCGTGGATAGGACGCCGCAGTCCGTCGGAGGCGAGCCGCGGCGCTTCGGGTAGTGCATAGTTCTTGCGAGCGATATCGCTCTCTGTGACGACCTTTCGCTCGATTTCACCCTGTGGACCGTCAGCAAACGGTGCACTGAAGCCGGGTAGCAGCGCGGTGACCCACGCCTTGCCTTCGGTGCAGCGCTTTGTGAGCTTGGGCTGGTTACGCTCGTTGACAACAATCGGCACACGCTGGTCGGGACCGCCGTGCCGGTCGGCCGGTAGTACAATGTCACCCACCTCTGGCACATCAAGCGGTAGTTCCTGCGAAATACGCTGCGCGACCATGGCGTTGAAGAGCGCCGCTTGCGCAGCGTGGATGAACATCTGTTGCAGGTTCGGCGGCAGCCGGTGTAGCGCCCCCTGCCAGTCATCAGGGTTGCGCAGCAGGTGACCGACCAGCTGTCGCTCGAAAAGCAGTCGTCCCGGTAGCGCCTCGAGCGTCCCTGCCAAGTCACTGGTATTGCGATAGTGGGCACGTGCCGCCTCCGCTTCGGCATGGGCTTCGCTTGTGTCGACCGCTTCCGTCGACGGTGAGCCGATATAGGTCTCTACCGCGCGCTGCCAGTCGCTCTGCAGCATCGCCTCACCAACCAGATGCGTTACCGGTCGCGAAGCGCCGAAGCGCTGAACGCCGAAGTAGTTGGGAAAGCGCTCATTCAGTTTCTCGAGAATCACAGGAATGCGCGTTTCCGGATCTTTGGAGTTGGTGACCCGGATGATGAAGCGATTACCACGTAGTTGACCCAGTCGCAGTGGCTTCAGCGTGCGGTGCAGTGGCTCGATTGTAACGCCTGCCAGACCGACTGTTGCAATCGCCTCCATGCTGGCGCGTGCGGTCATTAGTTGAGTGGTCACCGCACGCTTGTCCTTGGTGCCGGCAAAGCCGATGGCGCGCGGCTGAATGCCAAGCGCACGAGCCAGATCGCGTATCAGCAGGTTAGTCTCGCGATTGCGCGCTGTAACACGCACGACACAGTGACGACCATCGACTGCTTCAGGCGGCAAAAGTTCGCGCTCCACGACGGTGAAGTCCTCTGGTGTGGCACGTAGCCGGCCGGCAATGCCGTCAGCGCTGGAGAAAAACGGCTCGCACCCCGGTTCTGGGAGGCTCATGCCTACTTGGCGAGCTTGTCCTGGATGGCGTGGATGTCGGCAATGATGGACTCCATTGCGCGGTCGAGGGCTGCTTTTGGGGTCCCCTTCTTGGTACGGACGTAGAAACGGGGATCGTCCAGCACGATGTGGCGCATGTAGTAGGAGGCATAGTCTACTTGCGGGTCAGCCAGCGTGCGGTTGAGCAGTGGCCCCAACAGAGTCTCGTTAGCGCCGCTGATCTGGACTTCCAGCTCATTTTTCGACTTCTTGACCTGGGTGACTTCCATCTTGCCTCTTTCCAGCGCAACTACCATAGTCATAGTAGCTGGTTGCTGGGGTGGCGCGGACCTTCCTGCCGTTTATAAGGATTGCACTGCGGCAACCTGTTCGTCAAGTGGCGCGTCGGTGCGAATCCCGAGTGGATGGAAAATACTGGACGACGCGAACCAGCCCCGCTCCTGCAAGGTGACCACGATACGCTCGCGGCGTGGCGTCTCGCCTCTACCAGCGGCACGCGCCATTTCATTCATGTCCCACAGCCCCGGCGGTCCCGGCAGCTCTTCGCGTAGCGTAGTCAGCAGCCGCATCAGCCCTTGGCGCTGCACCGTTTCTGGCAATTCCTGCTCGCTGGGCAGCGCGGCGGAGTCACCTAGTGCATCTGCCCAGAGCGGTCCTGCCAGACCCGAGGCGTTTGCGTCGTGCAGCTGCATCTCGTGCGAGAGCCAGCGCAGCGTGGGAGGCTTGCCAAGCGTCAGCCTAACCCAGGCTCGCAAGTGATGCCCTTCGGTGTAGCAGAGTAGTGGTGTAACAGTACGTCCTTCTCCAGCCGCCTCGCGCGCGATAGCGCCGAGCAAGATGCGTATGCCGACCTCCTTCGCAGCCACTCCTGACAATGGCCGTGCANCATAGCGCCGCTCGCACGCCTTCGGCTGCGCACCACANAAGACAGCGGTGTCAGTAGCAGCAACACCAAGGAGTCCGNCATCGGCTACCGCTCGNACGGCGGCAGGGATGAAAGGNGCNGGNGTCCCGAAAGGGTCGATGTCGAGCGCGTCGAATTCGCGNCCCNCNAGTACCTTGCACAGGTCNCCNTCATGNACTTCTGCNGCGAGCGAATTGCGTGNTAGATTGGCGCGAATCGCTTCCNCNGCGGNTGGTGANCGNTCGCAGAATTCNATGGCTGCTCCGGCTTCGGCCATNAGCCGCAGCCCGCGCACCCCGGATGCAGCTAGTCCATCGAGCGTAGTCCCGGCCGGTGCCAGTTTTCGCCAGAGTGCGACGTGCAGGTCACGCGCGGATGCCATGGCCGGATTGTAGAATACACCGCCTGCCTTTCCTGGACCGGAACCGGAGCCAGANGTCTCGGCCTCGAACTNGACTGNCCCTTCGTGGTGGAGCTTCACACCATCCCGGTNTTCAGGATGTGCATAGCTTTCGACGGCAGTAANGAGGCNTTGATGCGCGTGACTTCCANCGTGCGCAGGTCGTCCCGCTTGCGGATTGACTGTAGCAGTGGATTGCGCGACCGCTTATGCATTGTGATGAGCATCGGTTTGCCGCACTCGAGTGCGTCGTCAAGTGCCTCGGCAAATTCCTTTGACTCCGAAACAAGCTTGCCGACCTCGTCGATGAGAATAAGGTCATTCTCCTCGATAGCACGTAGCACTGACCCAGCAGCAATGCGATTAACTGTGTCGAGCCGGATGCCGAGCGGCGTCGCTTCGGGGGTGCGCCCTGGCACGCGCGGNTTGACATCCCAGCGCACTGAGGCGGCCAGCTCTTCCTCACCTGTACTGTAGTCGCGCAGCGTCATTTCCACCATCTCTCCATCCTCATCCCGTACATGAGTNGTGAAGCCACCGATTGTGTAGTGATCNCTCACCATCTCGGCGATTTTCAGGACCGTCTCGGTTTTGCCGGTGCCCGGCTGTCCNGAAATGGCCACTTTTACAGGAATCATGCGTAGAAGGGTAAAATGCGCACCAGAGTTTAAGTGTTGTCGCCAGCCGGGGGCCGGTCGAGTCGCTCGGGGCATCCCTGTCTNCGCGAGCAGTTACGACATTTGCCGGGACGGTTGTGGTTGCGGTGAACCTCGCTCCGACCCGCCAGGGCATCATTCATTTCCCCCAGCTTCTCGANTACAATAGCTTTCAGTTTGGGCTCCCATTCGACCGTGTGCGGTTCCGACTCGAGGCCGTATCGCAGCTGCCCCTCAGGAGGCGGCGTGCCAGTTGNCTCCTCAATCAGCAGGCAGTAAGCACCTGTCTGCAGCACGTGGCTGAAGAAGGGGGCCGGCGGCCGGCGGCCGGTCTTGACCTCGACTGGNAGACGTATGCCGTCCTNATGGAGGATATAGTCAGGTCGCCCTGCTAGGTTGTGTTTCTCTGATTTTAGAATGGGGNANCNGTCGCTCAATCCGTCGGGCGCCTCGATGTCACCGTCGCCTAGTCGGTAGTCGTCGCGCAGTTGGTCAATGCGCTCAGTCGACTGNAACAGTCGGTAAAGCAAGTACGCTGCGGCGAGCATACTGATTAGACTCACGATNAGCACGATATTCCCCTCAAACGTGCCGACTCGCCACAGGATGAAGAGCGCCACCAGCACCAGCAGTGTGATGTACCCTACGACGGCGAGCAGTGTACTGGAGGTCTCGCGTGACCGGCTCTCCTCGAANAACAGTGTCCGGAGTGAGTCGCCGATTTCGCGGTGCTTGGCGAGACCACTGTCCACTTCGCTGCCTTCAGCTTCGACTCCACTGCGGCCGAGCCACCACGANAGTGGGCAGTAACCGTACCGTTCCATCTCAGAGGCCGAGATGATTCCTTTGCTCATGGGTGTTAAGTCCGGGGTTGAGTCCGAGAGGCTGCGCCACGCCGTGGCGACACAAAAAGCTTCAGGTATCTCGGTAGCTGTCGAGCCACGCCAAATTGGCGTATTCGGCAATTGTGTGTGACCAGCGCAGCTCGTGGCTGCCGCTTTCATCGCTGAAGCGCAGTGTTACCAGCAGCTGGTAGTCGTAAGCTGATGGTTCATGGTAGATGAGCGACGGCAGTTTGACCGATGTGTGCGGCGCAAGCGCACCCGGGTGCCATGTTTCCTGTTCGACCAGCATGGTGTCGTTCCAGACTGAGACCTCCAACTCCAGTCCGCTGAAGCTGGTGGTTCCCTCGTTAGTCACGCGGCATTGAACAAAGTTACCAGAGTAGGAATGGTGATAGACAATCTCGACGTCAACCGCTGTACGCGGGATAAACCACACCCANCCAGCCCACAGCAGCAGCAGCACCGCTAGCACAGCCCCACCACGCAGCAACAGCATTCGCTGCTCCCGGTTCACAGTGACGCCCCCAGCGACGCCAGCAGAGANGTGCCAGGCTCCGGAAGGATGTAATGGTGCTCTCCTGTACCGAGTTCAGTGTCGAGCCCACCGCGCTGGTGCTCAATCCAACTTGGAATAAGTGGGAACCCACCTACTTCCTGCAGCCTCACGTCAAGCAACATCGCGGCAGTGTCGAGCACGAATGACCCCAGCCGCAGCTCGCCTGCAACTGCCAGNCCCAGCTCACCACCGTACGCTTCGCTCAGCTCGAAGACCGGGTAGACCCCGAACAGTTCGTGTGGCGTGATACGCACGTGCTTAACATCCACAGCATGGATTTCGAGGTAGTGCAGCGTGAACTGCGGCGTCGCGGGCGAATTGGTGCTACGCAGGAACGCCTCGCCGATGCCGTTCGGCGCGTCAATCACGTACGAGTAGCCGTCTATGTAGAGTCGGGTGTTGTTGCCTAGGTTGGTCGCGTCCAGCCAAGTACCGCTGTGGCCGCCTGTATACCCGGGGTCGAGCTGCAGCACCACATCCAGTCCNGGCTCGGACGTTTGGACCGTGACGTCGGGGAAGCCCTGAAACATGAATGGCTGGTCCATATNGAAATCGTAGTTAGGGGAAATGTGCATGTCGAAGAAGCGCGGAACATCATGTACTAGCGCAGTGGCGGAGTGCCAGCCGTCGTAGCGATTACTAATTGAGCGAGCCAGTANCAGCTCCTGTCCTGCNGAGGCGTGGTAGTTGAACNGCACTTCACGCCCTACCAGTACTTTGGCCTGCAGCTCATGAGGCACCGCGGAGAGGATAATTTCGTTGATTGAGCGCGCAGTTTGGTTATGTGAGCGGAAGTAGGCGCGTCCCAAACCTTTCGAGGCCAATACATCAAAGCTGGAGTCACTGTCGATACCAGCGNCCGTATTCTTGCCAAAGCTGAAGCTGCCCTCCAAGTTGCTGCCGGCTGGAATGGAGTCCAGAAACAGCCGCAATCCGGTGCCGGCAGTGCCACGGTCAATATCGAGCCAAATCCATTCGCGTTCGGGTGACCATCCCTGTAGGTCAAGGTTGACTTCGTCAGGTTCCCCGGTCACTAGCTGCAGCAACGCCGCTTGAGGAATTCCAGTGAGGTGGAATCGCAGAGAGACGTTGTCNCCCACCTGNCGTAGTACCGCGCCGTGGGTCCAGTAAGTGCCTGGCGCAACACCCTGATCGGCCGCTACTGTCACGCGTGGGATAGGTACTAATGACTCGAATCCCAGCTCTAGGGTGTCGCCCAGTGTGAGCGAGAGCGATGCCGATTCGGGCAGTTCNGGCAGCGCAATTTCAATGTCTATTTCGCGCATGGTATCGATTACATGGCCGTATACCGTTCCTAGCGGCTGGTCAGTGGTGATGGTCAGGTTGGCACTGACGGGATTACCATCCACATCATTATCCACCGTCAGCAGTGCAGTCGCGTCCAGGTTGGACGGCAGGTCCCCTAGCCTCAGGTCGAGTGACTTGTTGTCTACACCCACCACCCGCGCCACCAGCTCATCCATCTCCCCGCCGGCGTTGAAATCTAAGGNATTGAGCCCCAGCGAGGTCCCGTCNGGCCGGTCGTAATACTCGATTGATAGTTGCGGTGTGATGCCCCTAAGGTATGCCTTGATGCTCAGATCGCCTTCCACAGAGCGCATCAGCGAAAGGCCATTGACCCATTCGCTCGCGAGNCCNGTGGAGTCTCCNAGTTCAGCGGAGATNATGACATGCTCAACCGGCTCACTGGCGCTGAGGTTGAGAACCAGTTGATCATCCCTGATATCAGGTTCCAGCCGCAAGTCACTTGGCAGCTGCGGCAACAGAATTTCGAGCGAATAGGGTTGCTCNCCATCTTGCTCGATGTGNATATAAATTGGACCGACCCGTTGATTGCTCTCAAAATCGATAGAGCCAGCCAGCNTAAAATTCTNCGCGGTGGCGTTGATAGTCAGGTTGGCATCTATCTTTAGGTCGAGCGACTGGGGAATCTCGGCAATGTAGGCTGTGACCTGTGGACCGAAGATGCCTTGTTCCTGGAATAGCAGGTAATTGGCGGTTGCTTCGTGGTTGTACTGCTCTAGGTCGAGCAGGATTCTGATATCGTCGCCATGTGACTGGTAGTTGGCATCAACCAGCCGCGGCAATCCTAACAGTAGTAATCGCACCGCCAGTATGTCACCCTCGTTCATTTCCAGCTTGTCTGACCAGAGCCCCTGCACCCAGCGCGGTTGCTCCTCCAGCAGTGAAATATTGCCTTTATCAATCCAAGCTGTAACAGCGATTTCTTCCTCGACCGAGTAGATAAAGCGCGCCACAGTCTCGAACGACTCGACGTTAGAAATCAAGTTTAGCGACATATCCGAGACAAGTTGNACCATCGCCTCGCCCAAATCAGAGAGTGCTTCAATTAGCCGCGCAACGTCGCCTAGCGAGCCCACCTCGCCTACGCCCGCCGATAAGTTATCCACATTGAGCAGCGGCACCCGTACAGTCAGGTTTACAGGCAGCGGGTCAATGAACACGTAGGCATTGAGTCCATCGGCTGGCGATTCGTATTCAGTAAGGTCGACTGCGCCCACTTTGAATGGTGTCGATTGCTTATGCTGAATTTGGAAGTCAGCCATGTCGCCAGCGCTGTCGAGCCGTAGAGACTGGAGCCAGTTGAGCTGCCCNGCCAGCGACGTCACCTCATTGGGGGNGCTAACCTGGTCGCGGTAGAGCAGCACCCAGTTGCCGTCAAAGGCAGACTCATTCCACACCTGGGTCGTCGCGACACCATCTGTGGTCTGGTTGGTGATGGCGAAACTGAAGTTGAACCAACTGTCTGTTAGCAGCCGCATGTCGCTGCCGTCAACCACTATCTCGGCGTCGCCCGGCAAATGCTCGAGCGCAAAGCGGGTGTAGATGTCGTCGCCGAGGCTGGTGAAAGTGATAGAATCCATTACNCGGTCACCGAACGGGTCGCCCGTTGGACCGCCGCTGTAGCTCATGGCGCCACCTTGCATGTCAAGGCTAATTTCGGTCGGGATGTCGCTGAAGGTAATGTTGGCCCATTGTACCGTTGCGCCCACTGCGTCAATACCCTCGAAATAGACACGCAGCGGCAGGTCACGCCCCGGTTGTACAGAGAGTTCGACCGTGCGGTCGTCGCCGTCGGAATAGTAGTAGGCGTCACCAATGCCTGTAAGGCGGCCGCTGAAGCTATAGCCCTGATTCTCTTCCGAGACAGCGGCACGGCCCGGCGCAGGTGAGTTGGCATCGAGCCAAGCGGTCTCGTTGTAGATGGCGAAGTAGTCGTCGTTCGCCGGCAGTGCCAGCCAGGCATGGCTTGTGATCCAGAACTCGAATTTTCCGAGCCAGGTGGGGCTGCCAGAGCGCGTACGCATCGTGAGCCGTACCTCGCCGGCACCCTCACCGGCTGTGACTCCCAGCACCGCTTGCGGAATGGAGCGCAGGATGCGGCCAATGGTAACTAGCTTGTCGGCCAGCGCGAACATCATGTTGTTCAGGAAATCACCCACTAGGTTGCCAAGGTCCTGTACAGGTGGNGGGGAGTCGTCGCTGAAGAGCGTGAATGACCCCTCCAGCAAAACATGCTCAGGGAGGTCCTGCATCACCACGCTGGTGAAGACGCGGTAGTCGTGCTCACCCCACGCCGCCCCTGCATCAGTGGAGGAGAGATACTCATAGTCGCCGTAAACGAACGACTTGAGACGCTGCGCAGAGCTGAACTCGACTACGGTGCGGTTCTGTTCATCGGTCGATTCGTTGCGCACCTCCAGCCAGAGAGAGGTNCCGGGACGGTCGCTGAGGCAGGCGAACGTTTCGCCCGGAGCAGCACCGCGGTCGCAGCTTGGAATACCTTCTAGCTCGGCGACTATATGCGACAGGAACGGGTCGCTCCCGTCGCGCGGGGCGACGTTGTATTCATAATACTCGAAGTCAAGATTGAAACTGGCGTCCTGCTCAAGCGGGTCGTGCCTCTCAACTAGTTCGGCATAGAGCTCGAGTGCATCACGATCAATGCCGTCCTCGTCATCCGAGATAATGCGCAGTTCCAGCTCGGCCGGAATCCTGCCACGCGGGTTGGAGATTTCAAGCTTGACGAAAGACATCTCCTCCATCGCTGGTAGAGGCTCTTCCGGGGTGCCTCCGCGCGACCAGTTGTACTTGATGTAGCCAGGAGTAATGGTTAGCTCCTCAACTCCGTTGTCGGACGAGTTGGACAGGTTCGCGTTGATGTGGTAGCGCAGGTTATAGGGTGCGTTCAGGCTGCTCAGGTCACCCGGGTTGATTCCACTCGCATTAAGATATATCGCAAAATCATCGGTGGTACCTTCCCAGTCGTAGGTATCTGGTACGTCCTGGAACTGCGTGTCCACGGCCCAGACATAGGTCAGGTCCTCGCCATTATCGCCAGTATAGGTCGCGCCGCGAATCACCGCTATTTCCAGTGGCTGGTCAAGTTCCACACCAGGCAACTTTTCAAATTCGAATGAAAGACCGCCTTCGGCCCCCACCTGCACGTCGCCGTCGAAGGGGTTTGCGTCCGACTGCTCTATCAGGTTCCCGACAATCGGCACCAGCCGGCCGCGGACATCGTCGTTGCCGTCACTGTTGACATCAATGTTGACCCAGGAGATATCACTCTCATCGAGGTTGCTGATGAGTAATATGAAAATGTCCACGAAAGGATTCCCGGGGGGAAGGGTAGTGTTGAGGAAGGCTGACAGGAGCGAGGTCGAGGAGCCAAAGAGTGTGCTAATCAGGTCCTTCTCCTCGATGCCCTCCTCTTCTGCGGAGATGTTACCGTCCCCGTTAGCGTCGTAGGCCCAGTAGATCAGGTAAGTCTGGAGGAACAGCGACGCCGCCGTGCCGAGCGTGCTTTCCGGCCACATTTCCTCGTTCTCAAGGATTTCCCCCATGATGCGGGCTTGCTGCGCCTGTGGGTCGCTGACTACTACTGGCGTGAATCCGCGATTGGTATAGTTCCAGTCCTGCTCCTGTATGTCGACTGACGCGTTCACATTCTCACTCGTATTGAGCGCATCCAGCGCCTGTCTCTGGTCCTCCAGCAACGAGAAGTTAACAATGCGTCCGTCGTGCAGTTCGCGCAGTAGCGCCAGTTCCTCACCAACTAGGCTTGCCTGTTCTTCTCGCCTCAACTCAAGTGCCCCGAACAGCGCTTCCAGTTCTGCGGCTGCGCCGTAGTCATGACCGCTGCTGCCCATTGCGGCGGGCGCCGCCGTCACTCCGGCCAAGATAGTTTGCAACACTAGCAACGAGACTGTGCCCAGTACCAACACCCGACGACGGGGGAGCCGCATACTGTGTTGAGAGTCGGCCGCTATTTATAGGTGGATGAAAGGATTGAGTTTTATATAAGGCAATAAAGTCCCGCCGACGATGAGTGACGCGGCAGAGCCGGAAGGCGAACCGGAAGGCGAACCGGAAGGCACCTCGGGTGAGGTGACGCAGGAGCAGCTCAAGGCCGGCCGCGATTTCAGCGGTGAGTTAAACGAGCGGGAGCTACAGGAACTGGTATCGGGGTTGCAGACTAACATCCTGATTCTGGGTGCCGGTGGCGCAGGCAACAATACCCTCGAGCGGCTCTACCGCGAAGGTATCGATGGCGTCGAGCTGCTGGCTGTGAACACCGACGCGCAGCACTTGCTCAACGCTCGCGTGCCGCACCGTCTGCTCATCGGTCGCCAACTCACAAAAGGGTTAGGTGCCGGGTCGGACCCGCGCAAGGGCGAAGGCGCGGCTGAGGAGGCGCGCGAGGAAATGCTTAACGCCTGTCATGGGGCAGACATAGTGTTCCTGACCGGTGGACTAGGTGGCGGCACTGGGACTGGCTCACTGCCTGTGCTAGCACGAACCGCCAAAGAGCAGCAGGCACTAACGATAGCCATTGTCACGTTACCATTCAGCAACGAGGGTGCCAGGCGCGTCAAGAATGCACAGCAAGGGCTGGAGCGTTTGCGCAAGGTGGCCGACACAGTTATCGTGATTCCAAACGACCGATTGCTGACGGAGGAAATCGCGCAGCTGCCACTGAACGAGGCATTTCGCCGCGCCGACAGTATTCTGGGAGGGGCCATTCGCTGCATGTCCGAAATTACCACTCGCAGTGGGCTGGTAAACATCGATTTTGCCGACCTGCGCTCAATCATGGAGTCGGGCGGCGTAGCAATGATTGGGATGGGCGAGGCGCAAGGCAGTGACCGCGCTGCGGAGGCGGTGCACGCGGCGCTCTCATCACCGTTGCTGGAAGTCGATATCAGTGAGTCACAGGGCGCGCTCATCAATGTCACCGGTGGCGATGACATGACACTGCAGGAGGCGCACGCAGTTGTACGCGAGGTATATGGCAAGATTAATAAGGAGGCACGAATTATTTGGGGTGCTTCCATAGATTCTTCCCTCGAGCATTCGATCCGAGTCATGCTCGTTGTCACTGGTGTCAGGTCACCCCAGATTCTGGGGCCACCGGCTGGGGTCGAGGATGAACTGGAGGCACGCTACGGCATAGACTTCGTACAATGAGTTTCATCGAGCGGGTCTGGAACACGCAGCAGGGTCTCGAGGACCGCTTCCGGCGCATTGGCCGCGGACAGTATGGTCGCGTGCTGAGGCTGGCGCGCAAGCCGACCTACGACGAGTTTGTCAAGACCTCCTGGATAGTAGGCATCGGCATCGGTATCGTTGGCGCCATCGGTTTCGTTGTCTACCTGATATGGTTGAAGGTGCCGCCGGTAATCGGGGACTTGCTAGGAATCTGAGGAAAAAATGGCCACTTTCGATGACGAAACCCAGCCAGAAGAGACACCACCNGAGTCNCAGATTTACATCATGAAGACTGCCATCGGCCGCGAACAAACAGCCAGNGAGCGGCTCGCCGACCGTGTNCGACGTAGTGGCGCNCCGGTTTACGCCATCCTAGCACCCACCAAGCTACGCGGCTTCGTATTTGTCGAGACCAACAGCCCCGAGGTGCTACGNGACAACCTGAAGGGACTTACACACGCTCGCGGTATGGTAATGGTCAAGGGANTTGGTTACGGCCGCTCCAAGCAGCCCGATACCTTCGGCACNAGTACCCTTGAGGAGCTGAAACCGCACCTGACGCCGCCNCCCGCTGTGACTGGNATCGCTGAGGGNAACATCATTGAGGTTATCGCCGGNCCNTTCAAGGGAGAGAAGGCGCGCGTNCAGCGCATTGACGAAGCGAAGGAAGAGGTAACAGTCGAACTGATTGAGGCTATGGTCCCCATCCCGATTACNGTGAGGGGCGACCATGTCCGCGTGCTCGAGAAGGATCCAAGCTNATGGGTGAAACNGTAGAGGCACTGGTCGAGGCGGGCANGGCNAATGCAGGACCGCCACTGGGCCCAGCGCTTGGCCCAAGNGGAGTCAANGTCAAGGCAGTTATTGACGAAATCAACGCTAAAACGAAGGAGATGGCAGGCATGAAAGTGCCGGTAAAGGTGAAGGTNGCCGACGATAANNCCTTCACGATTTCGGTNGGTACGCCNCCTGCGGCGTCGCTAGTCAAACAGGTCCTCGGCCTTGCCAANGGCTCCGGCGAAGCCGGAACAGTCGTTGCGGCTGACATGACACTGGAGCAGGCAATNACNGTCGCGAAGCAGAAGGCGCCTGCACTGACGGGCGGCGACCTGAAGGCAATGNCTTCGGAAATCCTGGGAGTTGCCAAATCGATGGGACTCACCTGCGAAGGACAGGACCCAAAGGCATTCCAAGCNGCGCTGAGCGCTGGCGACTACGACGACCGATTCTAAATGCGCGCTGTGCTGGCGCTGGGCGGTAACGCCCTCCAGCAGTCCAGCGATGATGGNGGTGTCGAAGGTGAATTGCGACGTGCGCGGGCTTCACTGGCACCACTGGCAGGACTGCTGGCAGGCCGTGAAAAACTGTTACTGACCCANGGTAATGGCCCACAGGTGGGANATGCGCTACTGCGCGCCGAGGCGGGACTACCTGAAACNCCGGAACGGCCGCTTGACCACCTAGTGTCAGATACGCAGGGTGGCCTCGGTTACCTGCTCGAGCGGACGGTCCGCGAAATCATTACCACCGAGGGTGGCAAGCGTGATGTCATGACCATGCTAGCGCAGGTCGAAGTAGCCCCAGAACTGGGCGAGCCGCGCAAGCCGATTGGACCATGGTATCCACCAGAACGGCGCGCCGAACTTGAGAAGCGCAACTGGGTGTTTGCCGTCAGCGAGAAAGGAGTGCGACGCCTTGTTGCCTCACCTGAGCCACAGAGGGTGCTCGAGCTAGACATCATCCGCTCGCTATTCGAGAACCGTGTCCTTTGCATTACCGCCGGCGGCGGTGGGACGCCAGTGGTTCGTGACGGCGACGGATGGCGCGGCATCGAAGGTGTTATCGATAAGGACTTGGTGGCAGGGCTGCTGGCGCAGCAGTTGAACGCGACGCACCTGATTATCGCCACCGATGTTGAGCATGTCTGGGTGGGTCCCGAGCGGGAGCCACTGGGTGTAGTAACGGTCGCCGAGCTGCGAAGTCATTACGAAGCCGGCGAATTCCCGGATGGTTCTATGGGGCCCAAGGTCCATGCCGCGCTTGATTTTGTGGAGAATGGTGGCCAGGAGGCCATAATCTCTTCCACCGCGAAAATCACTGCAGCGCTTGCAGGCGAGGCAGGCACACGGGTTGTTGCCTAGAGGAACTGAAGTTCTTCTTCGGCGACTAGCCGAGCACAGTAAGCGCACGCCAGCTGGACCGGTTCACGGTTGCGCAGTAGCAGTCGACTGATTGCGCCGCGCTCGTTGTTTGAGATACAGTTGGTGTTGGGGCAGCGCGCGACACCGGCCACCTCTTCGGGAATTCCGACCGCCGTTTTTTCAGCAACAGAGTAATTGCGAATGATATTGACATGGGCACCAGGCGAAAGCAGCGCAATGCGCTCGGTCTCGCTCTCGGTCAGTTCCCGGTCCTCAATCTTGATTATGTCCTTGCGCCCCTGTTTGGAACTGGGGACGTTAATCAACAGGCTGACCGTGTTACCAGTGCCTGCTATGTCAAGGATGTCAAGAATCTTGAGGCCAGCACCAGCGCGCAGGTGGTCAATCACAGTTCCGTTGCGGATTGGCTGCACCTTGAGCAGTTTGTCAGTCATCAGTCACTCCCGAGCAGCATCTCCAACAGCGCCATCCGGACTGGGACTCCATTGAACGCCTGGCGGAAGTAGGCGGCGTGATCGGTGCCATCGACATCGGTTGCTATCTCATCGACTCGTGGCAGCGGGTGCAGGATGCGTAACATCGGTTTAGCGTCGCGCAGAGCCTCGGTCGAGATAGCATAGGCACCAGCGACGCGCGCATAGTCTTCCGGATCGGGGAAGCGCTCCTTCTGGATGCGAGTGACGTAGAGTATGTCCAGTTCAGGTAGAATCCCGTCGAGAGCAGTGTGTGCACTCCAGCCGTCGGGCAATTCCGTAGTCACGCGGCGCGGCATCGCTAGACTCTTCGGTGCGATGAAGTGCATTGTTGTATCGTAGCGTGCCAGCGCAGCCGCCAGTGAGTGGACTGTCCTGCCGTAGCGCAGGTCGCCTAGTAGTCCCACCGTCAGTCCTTCCAGCTTGCCGACCTCTTCGCGAATCGTAAACAGGTCGAGCAGTGTCTGCGTCGGGTGCTGGCCGGCGCCGTCGCCGCCGTTGATAACTGGTACTTTCGAGATTTCGGCCGCCAGTTGCGCCGCCCCCTCCTGTGGATGCCGTAGTACGATGGCGTCGGCGTAGCCGGCTACCATCTGCACTGCGTCAGCCAGCGTCTCTCCCTTCAAGTGTGAAGTGGCGCTTGAATCGGCAAAGCCGATGACATTCCCGCCCAGCCGGTGCATGGCAGTCTCGAAGGAGAGTCGCGTACGAGTAGATGGTTCGAAGAAGCAGGTAGCAAGGATTTTGCCGGCAAGCGCGTCGCTGCGCTTGTCGCCGTGCGCTACTGGCAGCAGCTCGCGCGCCCGGTCAAGGACAGATACAATATCGTCGTTGGCGAGGTTCTGGATGGTGACGACGTGGTCCACGGCGGGCGCAGGGAAGGGGGTCTTTTAGGTTTGACTCGAGCGGACTGCGACGACTTTCGGCACTAGCGGCTGCGCGCGCAACAGTTTATAGACTCCTTGCAGGGCGACATCTGCATGCCACAAGAAGGACTCAGGCTGGCACGCAATCCACTGGTACGCAGTGTTTGGATGTTGCTGGGCCACGTCTGCGTCGCTATTGGTACTATCGGCGCATATGTGCCGGGGCTGCCAACCGTTTCCTTCTACGTCCTTGCTGCGGCATTCTACGCACGCGGATCGGAGAAGTTCTACAACTGGCTGCTGCACCACCCTGTCTTTGGCGGCTACGTCCGTGATTACCGTGCCGGACTGGGAATGCCGTTCCGTTCGAAGGTCTACACAATTACGATGATGTGGACCGCCGTTACTTATTCCATCTACGCGCTGACTAGGCTGGGTGACCCAGGATACGGGCAGGTGTCGGTACTGCTGGCCGGTATTGTTGGAGCTTGGTTTGTCAGCCTACGCATTCCGACGCAGCACACTAATCGGGAAGCAAACATGCGCTGGCTACTGCGCGTTTTCGGTGTCACCTGCGCTGCGTTATGTGTTGTTGTGGCGTGGCTTGGGACCGGGCCACTGCAACTGCTGGCAGTAGCCGGGGCCGCCGCCGCCGCCGGACTGTCGGCAAGGGCTTAAGACGCTGGAGCACTCCCGCGACGTGGCAACACGCAAGAACAGTAACATCGCCTACAAGATTTACGCACCGGTCTACGACCGCGTCTTCGCACCCACTTTCGCCGAAGGGCATACACGGATGGTTGAAGCCTTGGACGCACAACCTGGTGAGCGGGTGCTGGAGGTAGGGGTTGGTACCGGCATCTCACTGCGCCACTATGTTGCTGGCGTGCGTGTTGATGCGCTCGATTTCAGCGCGGCGATGTTGAAAAAGGCGCAGAAACGGTTGGACAGAGGCGAGGTGGTAGCGGACGTAACGCTGTACCAGATGGACGCTCACAAGCTGGAATTTATCGATGAAACATTTGACCACGCGGTGGTAGCGCATGCGATTGCAGTGGTGGCAGAGCCAGATGTAGTGCTGCGTGAGATGATGCGTGTTACCAAGCCGGGCGGTAGACTAGTCATCGTTAACCACTACAAGGAGGAGCCGGGCAAACTGTCGCGTGCATGGGACCCGGTGCGTCGCAGGATAGGGTTGGGCAAGAACTTCGATTTACTGCAGCTGCTGCAAGAGTGTGGTTTGCAAGTTGTGAGCGACGACATCGTCAACCGCATCAAGTCGCGACTCATCGTGACGCGGTTGCCATAGCGTGCAACACAAGAATTTCGGCCGCAACCAAATATTTCAGCCGTCGGCGGCTTACACCCCAGCCGACGAGCGGGAAGTCCTGCAGATTCTCGACAGACACCGCGGCCAGCGCATCCGCGCCATCGGCAGATTGCACAGCTGGAGCGAGGCAGTCCTCGGCGACGGTGTGCTGCTGGACTTGCGACGGCTGAACGACATCCGGCTCCAGCCCGACGGTGACCAGTTCGTTGCTACGGTTGGGGCCGGATGCCAGATCAAGCGCCTTCTCAAAGAGCTCGACCGCGACGGCGCCACCCTGCATTCGCTGGGCCTGATAACGGAACAGACGATTGCCGGGGCAATCTCCACCGGCACTCACGGTTCGGGACGCCACAGCATGTCGCACTATGTCGTGGGGGTGCGGCTGGCGCGCTATGACGCCTCCACCGGCCGGGCGTTTATCGAGGAGTTGAACGCTGGAGAACAGCTGCAGGCAGCTCGCTGTTCACTGGGTTCACTCGGAATCATCTTGTCCGTGAAACTCCGCTGCCGCGCACAGTACAACGTGCAGGAGCACTTCACCGAGTCTCGTCGTCTGTCGGACGTCTTGGATGCCGAAACGCCATTTCCGCTCCAGCAGTTCTATCTCATCCCTTGGCACTGGTCATATTTCAGCCAGCACCGGCGCGAGGATGACCGGCCACGTTCCCGCCTTGCCAAGCTGTACCGGCTCTACTGGCTGGGGGTGATGGACTATGGCATGCACTTTCTGCTCCTGTCTCTGAAACGCGTGCTGCGGAGTCGGCGCTTAATCCGGCTTGCCTTTCGTCGCATCATCCCGGCATTCCTGATTCGCAACTGGAAGGTTACGGATCGCTCCTCGTCCATGCTGGTGATGAAGCACGAGGCCTTTCGCCACATAGAGATAGAGTTGTTCCTGCCTCGAGACCAGCTGGAGGCTGCGCTCGGGTTCGCCCAGGAAGTCATCAAGGTTGCTGGGGGGAGGGTGTCGACGTTATCCGTATACAACCAGCGACGAATCGAGGAACTCGGCATGCAAGATGATCTTGCCGGGCTTCACGACCATTACTTCCATCACTACCCCATCTGTGTGCGGCGGGTGCTTCCCGATGACACCCTGATATCGATGGCCAGCGGCGCGGAGGATGACTGGTACGCGCTGAGCTTTATCAGCTACGCGGGGCCAGCACGCCGTGCTGGTTTTTCCCTGTTCGCGAACTTCATGGCCCGAAGCATGTCACGACTGTTCCATGCTCGTCCGCACTGGGGAAAAGTCTGCCCACTGGAGGCCAAAGAGCTGACATCCCTCTACCCCAAGTTCGATGCTTTTCGCACCGTCTGCAATACGCTTGATCCGCAAGGCGTCTTTCAAAATGACTGGACGGCGGCGCTGCTGGAAGCAGAGGGCCCTGCGGGAGAGATTCCTTGAAGGGGCGCGAGTGAGCGTGCGTAGGTGCCGGTCTGGAAATAAGACATGACATCGTGGTTACCTTAAATATTGGTCGTCACAAAAGTTCAGGGTGTTCACGTACCCACTCCAATGTGTCGCGCACTGTCTGCTGGATTGGCAATGGATGCCACCCCAGCTCGCGGCGAGCCTTACTGCAATCATAATTCGTCGGCTTTCCCAAATATTCGCGGACCGTCTCCGGCGTAAGTTTCGGCTCGTGACCGAACCAGCTGCGCGCCTGCTCCAAACGTGCGAGCATACGGACCTGCCATAGCGCTGCATGGCGGGTTGGCACCTTGATTGTGGGGTCAATTTTGTGGACCATCTTGACTAGTTCCTCAGCCGGCAGGCATTCCGTGCAGAGGATGTGGCGACCACTAGCTTGTTGCGTCTCGTAGACGAGCACATGCCCCATCGCAACGTCACGTGCGTCAACTAATCCGTAAACTATAGGCGGAATACGGTGCAACTCACCGCGCAACAGCGCGCGATAAGGTGCTGTTGAGGGCGTATGCCGATGGAAACCAGGACCAATGACTGCGGTCGGGTTGATTACTAGCAGGTCGAGGTTGTTCTCTTCAGCGAAAGTCCAGGCACGGCGTTCAGCTTCTGTCTTGGCATAGGAGTATGGATGACTCGACGCGTCGTTCCATTCTGCTTCAGTCAGCGGTGCGCCGTCCGGTCCCGCACGACCAACCGCCGCGGTAGAGGATGTGAATACCACTCGCTTGATCCCTGCCGCATGTGCAGCGCGCAACGCGTTGACACCGCCAATAATCGAGGGGTCAATGATCTCGCGCTGTGGGTCGNGCGCCCAGCTACGATAGACTGCAGCGACTTGGAACAGGCCGTCACGCCCCTCCATCACCGGCGCAAGCGTCTCCGACCGTAGCAGGTCCGCCTCAACTATTTCGACGCCAAGTGCATTGAGGTGCGCTGTCTTCGTAGAATCGTTCGCGTCGCGTACCGTTGCACGCACGTCGTAGCCTCGCTCGACCAGCAGCTTCGTGATGGAGTAACCAACGTGGCCATTGGCGCCGGTGACAACTACCTTCTTCACGCGCGCTCCGGCGGCTGCATGAATTGCGTGCGGTAGAACTTGAGTTCAGCAATTGACTCTAGGATGTCACCCCGTGCGCGGTGCGCCTCGAGCTTGGAGGGAGCCTGTTTCATTGCCTTCGGGTACCAGCGCCACGCCAGTTCTTTGATACTCGAAACATCAACGACGCGATAGTGGCAGCGGTTCTCCAGTTTAGGCATCTGCACTTCCAGAAATCGCCGGTCAGTGCCAATGGAGTTGCCGCACATTGGTGGCCGGTAGTCCTGCGGCAAGTGCGAGTCGATGAAACTCAGCGTCTGTTCCTCCGCTTCCGCCAGTGTAAGCTCCGAAGCATGAATTTCGTCGAGCAGTCCCGAGCGCTGATGCATCTCGTGGACGTAGTCACCCATTCGCTCCAGCCGCTCCTCGTGCGCATGCACTATCAGGTCCGGCCCCTCCGCTATTACCTCTAGGTGCGCATCAGTGATGACAGTCGCAATCTCGACGATATCGTGATAATTTGAATCGAGTCCCGTCATCTCCAAATCCAGCCACAAAAGTTCTCTAGCCATATTCACCCTAAATTCTAGCCACTAAACGCGACATCAAGTACCATCATAACAGAGAAACCCAACATCACACCCATTGTGGCGATGTCTCCATGACCCCCTCGATGTGCCTCAGGTACCAGTTCTTCGACCACCACGAAAATCATTGCGCCAGCAGCAAATGCGAGTGCATATGGAAGGAGCGGATCCATGTACACTACCACGGCAGCGCCCAGAACTGCGGCAATTGGTTCTACCAGAGCAGATAGCTGGCCCCACCAGAAGCTCTTTTTCCTTGAAAGACCCTCTCTCCTTAGGGGTAGGGAAACTGCAGCCCCCTCTGGAAAGTTCTGTAAGCCTATGCCTATTGCCAAGGCAATGGCGGCACCAAAACTGTCTCCTGTGGCTGCTGCACCGAATGCAACGCCAACTGCCAGTCCCTCCGGTATATTGTGAAGCGTAATTGCTGAAACAAGAAGCATACTCCTGTGCCATGTGGTCTTAATTCCCTCAGTTTCTTCAGGAGGCGCCCCGGGATGAAGGTGGGGGAGAAACCTGTCGA
>PCBV01000036.1 GCA_002731905.1 Methanobacteriota archaeon | reverse complement strand
ACGCATGCAGGCTGCACTGGCCGGAGTCGACACCGACCGAGTAATCTTCGAGGCGCCACGCAAGTCTCAGCAAATATTCTTCTTGCGCGAGTTCGGACCTGAAACAAGCTTGGGTAATATTGCACCGACCGACGTGATTTCGGTCGAGACGTTGCGGCGAGGACTGCGCGGCGATACGGTCGAGGACTTCTACTTCGTCATCGGCGAGCGCCACCTTGCTAAACGCGGCGGGAGGTAAGGCTACAGTGCGCATAACCATTGAGCAGGGGCTGCCCGGCGCCGAGGCGGCCGCTGCGCGGGGCGACGCGACGGTCATCATCGATGTTATCCGCGCCTCGACCACCTATGCTACTGCACTCTCTAGCGACGCGGAACGCATTGTGCCCTGCGCCAGTCGTACCCACCTGGATGAGGTGCGCCAGCGCTATCCCGAGGCGCTGCAGTCGGGCGAGCGCGAATGTCGCCGCATCGACGGCTACGACTTAGGATCTTCACCGACCGAAATGGCAGACGCCGACCTGAGCGGCAAGACACTGCTCTCGTCAACGACCAATGGCTCGCGCATGGTCGTTGCCGCTTCCAGCGCGCCTGTCGTAGTGATGGCGGGCTTCTGCAACAGCTCCGCCGTCGCGCGCTTCCTGCGGGAGCGGGGCGACAACGTCTCATTGGTCTGCTCCGGCCGACTCGGAGAACCGGTCATAGAAGACTGGCTTGGCGCTACCTGGCTGGCACACCTGCTCGATAACAACAGTGATTTCGAGCTCTCAAAAGATGAAATCCGTGAACGCTGCCGCGGCTCACCTAGCTACGACGCGCTACTGACCGCAGGGCTCGAACGTGATTTCGACCTCTGCCTGGCATTCGATTCACTCGACGTGGTGCCTCTGCTGGACGGCGACGGTTTCATTACAGCAAAGGATTAGCGCCGCGTCCGCCGCAACTCGCTACCGCAAGTCGGGCACTCGCCGTGAGGCTCATCCCAGTGCTGGCGACAGCCAACGCAGGTCCAGCGCCACCGCAGCTCGCGTGCAATACCGGCGGTCTCGACTGGCAGCCATGCAATCTTCAGGGNAGCGGCGACGTTTTGCATCGCAAAATCATCGGTGATCAGCGTTGCGTTGCGCTCNAGCGCCAGCGCCAGCAGCTCCGCATCGACTAGTGAGAGCACGCCAGCGTCACCCGTCTCCTGCGCTGTGGTTTCCACCTGTTGCCGCGTAGTCTCACTGGCCATGGCAACCTGCATCCCAGTCGCAACCATCTGCTCGTGGTATTCACGGCTGCGTCGGTTAACAAGTTCTGGCTCGACGCCCGATACCGTCAGCAGCTCACCCTGCGGGTGGCGGCGGGTCAAGAAGGCGACGCTGTCGAGAACAAACACAGCCTGCTAGTGGCTAGGTAAATATGAAGCGCACCCTCCCAGCAGCTAAAACAACCCGAACATCGGTCGGCAGGTAATTGCGCGCCAGACGAACGGCCGCGACATCTGGCTGAGCGCAATATTTACAAGTGAATCAGGCATCCGGAATAGTATCGAGCCGAGCCATGCCGCACGCTGTGATGCTTGCATCTCACGCCCCATCTGCTCGTTCCAGATTCGTTCGTATTCTGTCAGAGGCGTCCCGTCGCGAACATGCTCGGCGATGACCTGCCCAGCGATGCGGCCGGCGACCATCGCCGGGATGATGCCGGCACCGTTAGAGGGGAAAACCATGCCTGCGGAATCACCGACGAGCAAGTGTGGCGGCTTGACTAGTCTCCGAATGGCGCCGGACATTGGCAGCAGCCCGCCGCCGCGATAGGTGATGCGGCCGTCATAGCGTGCCAGAAATTCTGCGAGAAATTCGCGCAGGGGTCGGCCACGCGCAAACCGTGGCTGGACGCCAAGTCCGATATTGGCTCCATCTCGCTTGGGAATCATCCACGCGTAGCCGCCCGGTGCGACAGACCCGAAGTGCAGCTCGACCCAGTCAGGGAAATCGCCTTCCATGATAACGAAACTGACGGCGACATGAAGGCTCTGCTCACGCCAGCGGGCGCGGCGCAGAGGATCGTGCGGTCCACCTGCACCAACGATGACTTGTCCCCGCACGGTGGTCCCGTCAGTCAGGCGTACAGTATGGTCCTCTACCGAAGCAACGCCTGTCCCGAGCCGGAATTCTGCGCCAGCTTCACGTGCCGCCTGCTCGAGCGCTTGGTCATGCGCAACGCGGTCAAGTATCTGGCCTCCGAACTCGAATTTCAGCGAACGACCTGAAGGGGGGACTATGCATAGTTTGTCGGTGAGTCGAGAAATCGCTGCCTGCGGGGTGCACAGCAGGTCGTCCAGATTCGGCACGTTCGGACAGAGACGTGCCATCTCCGCATTGGTTGGCACCAGCTCGCCGCACTGTAGCGGCTCACCGATTGCGGAGCGGCGGTCAACGATGAGCACACGGGCACTGCCTTCAGCCGCGTAGCGCGCGACAGTCGCGCCAGCCGGCCCACCACCGATGATTACCGCGTCCCATTCCCCGTCCACAAACCCTGACGGTAGCGGTGAGTTAAGCAGTTTGCCAAATCGTAAGGATGATATACCCCCCGGAGTGCGGCGGGGCATGCGTGCTGTAATCCTGACAGCCGGCGAAGCCGCACGCTTGCGGGGCTGGACCGTCGGCCGCCCCAAAGGGATGCTGCCGCTAGCCAACCGCACCATCCTAGAGCATCTGGTCGAAGGACTGCGACAGGCGGGCGTGCGCCAAGTGACCATGGTCGTCGGCCACGGCGCCGAGAGCGTGATGAGCCTGTTCGGAGACGGCGGACGCTACGACGTCGCGGTCACATACGCCCGGCAGGAGAAGCTGACGGGCACACTCGACGCGTTGCGACTTGGGGCTGCGACTGCCCCAGACGAGGAACTTCTGGTCGTACCGGGCGATAATTTCGTTACGTCGCAGGGCTTTGCAGCGCTACTCGAGCAAGATGGCGAGACGTTGCTCGCGAGTGAGGCGCTGCGTTGGTCCAAATGGGGTGGGCTCGAGCTGGAGGGCGACGCAGTACGCATCAACTATGAAGCACCTGAAGCAGTGGGGCGCTTGCACTTCACCGGCATCGCACGGCTGACTCCAAAAACCATTACCGCTCTAACTAGCATGAAGGCTCGCCANCTAGGGCAGGCACTGCAAACACTGCTCGCCTCTGGCGCTGCGCCGCCGGCGGTTGCAATGGCTGAGGCNTGGCACAACATCGTCTATCCNTGGGACCTAGTCGGCGGCAACCAANTCGCACTGCGCTACCTACAACAGGAACTGGCGGGCACCTGCGAGGCTGGCGTCACGATTCGGGGAGCTGTGGCCATCGGCAACGGAACACGCATCGCCGCTGGCTGCTACTTACAGGGGCCGCTCTCAATTGGCAGCGGCTGTCACATCGGTCCTGGCAGTGTGCTGGGTCCATCGACGACGATTGGTGACGGAGTCGAAATCGGCACGCATTGTGAAATCGCCGACACCCTCATCATGNATTCAACCNCCATCGACAGCTACACCCACTTGCAGGCATGCATAATCGGNGAGGGGAGCGACCTCGGAGCGCACGTCATCGCACTTCCCGGCCCAGATGAAGCTACCTACCTGCAATCACAGCACTCGGTCATCGACCGTGGGGCGATGGTCGGCGATGGATGCCGTATTGGCGACCGGGTGGTGCTACAGGGCGGCTGCGTGCTCTGGCACAACGCCGCCGTTGACGATGGTGAGACCGTGAACGGCGAGTTCCCAGCGAGGGAAAACTGATGTGCGGTATCGTAGGCTACGCCGGGAGTGGGAATGCACCGCAAATACTGGTTGAAGCACTTAAGCGGCTTGAATACCGCGGTTACGATTCATCTGGAATCGCGCTCCACGAAAAAAACGGACTTACTATCCACAAGAAACAAGGGCGCATCACGGTGATGGAAGAGGTGCTGCCCAAACTGGCGGCAACGGTTGGTATCGGCCATACCCGATGGGCGACGCACGGTGAACCGTCCGACGCAAACGCGCATCCGCAAGTCGATTCCAGCGGCGACATTGCTGTCATACACAATGGCACGCTAGAGAACTATGCCGACCTGCGCTCTGGAATGGAAGCGGCAGGAATCAAGTTCAACTCCGGGACCGATACCGAAGTGCTGCCACACCTGATTGGGCGTCATTATGACGGCGACTTGCTCACGGCCGTGCGGACGGCGCTCGGAGATGTGACGGGTGCTTACGCGATTGCGGTGCTGCACGCGGCGCATCCCGGCGAAATCGTGGCGGCGCGCAACGAATCTCCGCTTGTGGTCGGCTTTGGTGAAGGGGGAAATTTTCTAGCAAGCGACGCGCCGGCAATCGCGAAGTATACGCAGCGCGTTGCATACGTCCGTAACGGTGAACTGGTATGCCTTACCGCCGACAGCGTCGAAATTAGTGACATGGCCGGAAATATACGTGAGCCCGAAATAGAGGAACTCGACTGGGCGTTTGAGGACTCCGAGCGGGGGGGCTATACGCACTACATGCTCAAGGAAATATTCGAGCAGCCTAGGGCTCTGCAAGAATCGCTGCTGCCAACCCTAGCAGAGGCTATCATCGACGGGCTAGACCTGAACTGGCGCATCGGCTCGATTTCAATTGTGGCGTGCGGTACTTCCCTGCACGCCGGGATGGTTGGCAAGTATGTCATCGAGCAGCTGACTGCCATCCCGGTGAACGTTTGTCACGCCTCGGAATTCCGCTACTCACCACCAGTGCAGAATGTAGGTGGTATGCTCTCGGCGCGCCCGCTGGTGGTACTGATTTCGCAGAGTGGCGAGACTGCTGATACGCTCGCCGCCGCGCGTGTAGCGCGACAGCAGGGGTCGCACACGGTCGCCATCTGTAACGTTGGCGGAAGCAGCTTAGCGCGCAATGTCGACGGTATCCTGCTAACACGCGCCGGACCCGAGATTGGCGTAGCTGCGACAAAGACCTTCCTGGTGCAGATGCAAGCGCTCTACATGCTGGCAGTGCATCTTGCCTACTCGCGCAAGAGTTTGGATCTGCCACAGCTGCGGCGCTGGGAACAGGAGCTACGGAGGCTGCCACACTATGTCGGACAAGTGCTCGAGCACCGCTCCGCCATCGCCAAGCTGGCCAGCTCGCTGACACAGAGCAGCTCGCTCTTCTTTATCGGCCGCAATCTGGGCTACCCAATTGCACTCGAAGGTGCCTTGAAACTGAAAGAAATCTCTTATCTCCACGCCGAAGGATACCCTGCCGGTGAGCTGAAGCACGGGCCACTGGCCCTGCTTTCGCCGCAGACACCGGTCATTGCTATCGCCAGCCAGGACCACACCCATGCCAAGCTGGTCTCCAACATGGAGGAGGTGGCGGCACGCAAAGCGCCGCTACTGGTAGTGGCGCAAGAAGGCGACGCGGACGCGCTACGGCTCTCGGAACAGGTCATTACGCTCCCTGCCAGCGATTCTGTCCTGATGCCATTCACCGCTGGTGTCGCGCTACAACTGCTCGCCTACCACGTCGCTAACGAGCTGGGGTGCGATATCGACAAACCACGTAACCTGGCAAAGTCAGTCACGGTCGAGTAAAGAACACAGTTAGCGGTATGATTTTCGGCGCGCGACAATCAACGAGTAGGCTGTCTCACCTACTTCCCACGTGACTCGCGTGCCTTGCTGCGCAAGTCGCTTGAGTTACACTTTCGGCAGCGGATTGCTGCAACAGCGTTGCGGGCATTACAGCGCATACAGATCTTCTTGTTGAAGAGTCGTGCCTCCGCCTCTGGGAACCGAGCCATATCGCGCCGTACCAATGGGGGGTAAAAGCAGTTTCGCTGAACACCAAATAGTTTAAAACTAGCTCGTGAGGCCGGGGGCGTGCGGGCAATCGTAGGAATCCTGTTGCTGGCGCTGCTGCTGGTACCTGGTACGGCAGTGGCCAACGAGGAGTTACCAGCGCTAGCGCTGGAGCTGGAATTCAGCGACGCCCGAAATGGCGAGGCTCGACTACGCTTGGCGTGGCCGGGAAGCGGCACCCCATCCGAAGCTCCGGACTGGCCTACACTACAGGCACACTACGCCGCGGACGAGAACTTCACACTCTCCGGTAACTATACTGCCGAAGTAGTGCTGCGCTATTTGGCTGGCCCATTTCCGGGCGGCAATACTGACGAAGCGCTCGCTGGGGCGATTCTAGGCAGCGGCCCGGTCGCGGAGGCAGAACTCAGCAAATTTACCGCGGAACCTGAGTCACTCGTACTCACTATTGATTTTCGGCTCGCTGAAGATGATGCTCTGCATCCACTTATGTTCGCGACGCAACTCGGCAACGCCACCGGGCTACAGCTCTCGCTCAGCGTCAAATATCCGCCTGACACAGAGCTGAAGACCAACAAATTCGTGCTGGATCACTTGCGGTTACCGAGCGGTGGGCGACTAGGTGGAACGTCGCTTTCGCCTGTCGCGGGCGCCGCCGCCTACAATCCTGCTGAGGGTGAAATTACTCTGGACAAAACTTCAGTATGGACTGACGGACGCGTGATGGCAATCGCTCTCGCGCTGCAGTTGCTGCTTATCATCACCATCAGCTACCGGCTGGGGGGCGGGCTACTACGACCGCTGCTGTTCTGGGTCACGGCGCTGCTCGCCTACATATTTGTCTCGTTTCCCTTCTCAACAATGCTCTGCTACGGAATTATCCTGTTCGGGCTGGCGCGACAGTACCTGTACGCACTCGAGGCACGGGTGCTAGCGCGGGACATGGGCGGCTTCGTCGACGCACTACAATCACTGTCACGTGGTGAGGCTAGAAGTGGTTTGACCGGCGCTAATGGTAGAAGCAGCTACCAGATACAGGAACTGGATGTCCCACGCAACCCACTGGCGCGGCTATTTCCATGCAAGGTGCAGGAGCTGTTCCTAATCTACGATGACGGACGGCTTATCTCGCACGCAGCGCTGCACGGCTCGCAAATGGCTGACTCAGAAATCGTGAGCTCGATGCTCACTGCAATCGGTGACTTCATCAAGGATTCGTTTAGTACTGACGACGAAGTAGGGGGGCTGGAGAACCTAAAGTATGGCAACCTCAACTTGTTAGTACAGCGCAAGCGGCCACTCTACCTGGCTGGAGTAATATCTGGTACACCTCCAGATGATTTCGGGTTGATAATGAAGGAATTCTTAGACGAGTTGTGGGACGAATACGGTTACACTATTGGTGCAACTTGGAACGGTGACACAAGCAGCCTAGCTCCAATCGCCGATGAACTCAGCCGTTTCATCGCCTATTGGTCATCACGCTGAGTACCTTGCTTGCTGGAGTGCGTGTGCAAGTGAGGGCAACTTCTTTTAGCAGGGACCCAATCCATGTTACGGCAGCGGTCGTCACAGACGGCCATCACGCCAGGAAACGCTAGTTGACGATACAGAGACGTTTCGGTACGACAGTCGCGGCGCTCTGCGGCAGGATAGGGAGGTAACGTGCTGGACCTCGCGAGCCTGAGTGAGGCACTGGCCGGGCTGAGCTGGGGCTACATCGCTTTCTTCCTGCTGCTGGCACTGGGAGTATCGTTCCTCTGCTCGCTGCTGGAGGCAGTACTGCTCTCGACCAACTGGTCATTCATAGAACGGCTCTCGCGGGAGGGGCGCAGCAGCGGCCATCTGCTGCGCAGCCTCAAGGAGGAAATTGACTCGCCGCTGGCGGCTATCCTGACGCTCAACACGGTAGCACACACCGTCGGCGCCGCAGGTGTCGGCGCTGAGTTCCACCAGCTGGGGAACAGCTGGTTCACCGCCGCCTCGATTATCCTGACCCTGCTCATACTGGTCTTCTCCGAAATCATTCCGAAAACTATCGGAGCCACCTACTGGCGCTCACTGGCTCCCGCGGCGGCGCACATCATTCGCTGGCTGGTGTGGCTCACCTGGCCTGCGGTCATCGTACTGCGCCGCTTCTCGCGCACCATCGCGCCCAACGGCAGCCATCCCGAGATGACCCGCGAGGAGATGATTGCGGTGGCGGAGCTGGGCGAGGATCAGGGCACGCTCGACCGGGGCGAGACGCGCGTCATCCGCAACCTGCTCACGCTCGACAACATTCACGCCGAAGACGTGATGACCCCCAGCACGGTGATGCTAACCTTTCAGCAATCGCAAACCGTGGCGGAGGTGGTCGAGGCACACTCGCCTCTGCCTTTCTCGCGCATTCCGATCACCGATGGGGGTCTGGACGACGTGGTCGGCTTCGTGTTGCGCAGCCTGCTGATGGAAACTTATGGCGGCGACGCCGGCGACACCCTGCTAGGCGAGCTGCTGCAACCACTGCACAGTGTCGCGCCGGGCGACAGCGTCGCTGACCTGCTCGACGAGTTCATTGAGAGGCGCGAGCACGCCTTCCTCGTCGTCGACGAGTATGGCACCACGCAGGGACTGATTACGCTTGAGGACGCTGTGGAAACGCTACTCGGTGTCGAAATCGTTGACGAGTCAGACTCGGTCGAGGACATGCGGCAGCTGGCCCGCGAGCTGTGGGAGAAGCGACAGCAGAAGCGCGTCAGCCAGCCCACTGCCGACTGAGCAACTCCGCAAGGCGGTTCCCAGCCCAGATCAGTGAGGGCAGCACCAGCAGCGCAATAAGCACCGCATAGACTATTGTCAGCGCGGTCAGCAAGCCAAAATTACGCACCAGCGGCATAGGACTCAGGAGCAACACCGCAAAGCCGCCT
>PCBV01000035.1 GCA_002731905.1 Methanobacteriota archaeon | reverse complement strand
GCGTGAAATCGCTATCCATCGCGTCATCGGCGGCGGCCCCAACTCTCTGCTGCGGATGGTTCTGAGTGAGCTTGGAGTGGTTGCCCTTGCCGCGTGGGTTGCTGGCTATGTGCTGGCGCTGCTGGCTGTCCCGCTGGTGCTCAACGCCGTCGGCTTTATGCAGTTCCGCCCCGGCGAATATGACGTCTCGCCGTCGCTGGGACTGCTTGCGACGCTCGCGACACTGATAGTGACTGTCGGGCTGGCGCTGCTCTTCGGACGCAGCCGCACGCGCGATTTCCTGGAACAGGAGATTTCCGAGGGCGTCCAGCGTGTAGTCGTCAAGCCACAGCCACGCTACTGGCTACACTGGCTACTCTTCGGCATCGGACTAATCGCGCTGACCGATTCATACATCCAGAGCCTCGTTAGTGATGGGAGACTTACTGATGACTGGGAGAGAGGCATCATCAGTAACCCGGTGCTGAACGGCATCTTTGCGGTGCTGGGACCGTTCCTGCTCTGGATTGGCGGTGCATTGGTGCTCGCCCGACTCGGAGCCGCAGCGCCATGGCTAGTGCAGCGGCTGCTCGGCAGAACGGCCGTACTGCGCGATATCGGCCGCGGGCTGCGCGGCTCCGGCTCGGCCGAAGGCGTTGGGAAGCTGGCGCTGATTATGCTGTTGACGCTTTCCATAGTCACGATGGCTGCTATCCAAGGCTATACGGGAATGGCGGTCGATGAGCGCACCGCGTCGCTCAACGTCGGTGCCGACCTGAAAGTGGATTTCCAGCAGCCGGTTGACTATGCCACCGCGCTCGCAACGGTTAGCGCTGCGCTGGATGGGACCGGCGTTGCGGCGGAAGACGTCCGGCTGGTCGCGGTTCCGTTAATTTCGACGCATCCGGCGGAGGACGAATATTCGATCTACCAGACACAGGTTATTCTCGACGGGAACCGAGATGTGATTCGCTGGGACCGGCAGACATTTGGCGGCGACCCTGGCGCGACGCTCGACAAACTCGCTGCAGGCGGCTTCAGCTACGGCGAGTCGCTGCAGTTCTCGGTCGGAGGGCAGTCACAGCTTGTGCTGAATCTTACCGGCGTGTCGGGCAACCCACAGACGACGGTCGGCAACAGTGGTCAGCATGAGTGGCACCCTGGGCTCGATACCGGTACGACCGCTAGCGCGATCTTCATCGGCGAGGCGAGTTTCCGCGCGCTGGTTGGCGATGCGGCCGCCAATGACTGGCACGATACGACGTGGTTCATCGAGCTGGGGGCGCAGGGTGATGGTAATGCGCAGCGCACCATCGCCCGCACGCTTGTCTTCGACGGGTCAGTCTCCAGAGTGACCAGCTGGGAGGAGGAGCATAGTGAGGTCGAGCGCAACGGTGGGCTGGTCTTCGGAACGCTCGGCTTGCTGACGCTACAGTTCGTCGTTGCAACGATTGCTGCGGTCGCTTCCAGCTTTGTCTTCCTGTCGTTGGTGCTGACGCAGCGCAAACGCGAGCTCGCCATCCTGCAGGCGATTGGCGCTAGCGAGTGGCAGGGGGGGCGGCTGGTATTGTTCGAAATCCTCTCTATAACTATTGTAAGTATGTTGTTGGGTGGCGTGCTGGGTGTTGGAATATCATATTCATTCAACGGTATGTTCAACCTGTTTGGGATTATCTTCCAGTCGTTCGGTGGCGCAGGAACCCCGGTTGACCGCACGCTGGTATGGCCGTGGGGCGAGCTGTTGCTCATCGGGCTGGCTGTGCTCTCCGTCGTGATGCTGGCGCTGGCATGGACCACTGCACGCGCGACTCGCGCCGACCTAGCGCGTATTCTGAAGGGGGAGTGAATGGCTGAAAATCTTTTGCGGGCATCTGGACTCTACCACGTCTATGAATCGCAGGCGGAAGAGGGTAATGTCGTCGCCCTGCGCGGGCTCAGTATCGCGTTGCAGGATGGTGAGGCAGTTGCCGTCTTCGGTCCATCAGGCGCTGGCAAGTCTACGCTCCTGAAGACATTGGGTGGATTGATGAAGCCGAGTGCAGGCGTAGTTCGATTGGGTGGTGAGGACGTTACACGCATGGCGCCGGAGCAGTTGGTAAGGCACCGACGGGCGACGGTCTCTTTCATATTTCAAGAAGGTAATTTATTACCACACCTCTCGGCGCGTGACAATGTGATGCAACCGCTGCGGCATGCAGGGGTGCCTTACCGCGAAGCCCTAGTACGTGTGGAGGAGATACTAGAATACCTTGGTATTGCTGACCGTGCTCATGCTCTCCCAGAACAACTCTCGGGCGGCGAAGCTCAGCGTACAGCCATTGCTAGAGCGCTCATCACTCGCCCGCGGTTGATTCTGGCTGACGAACCAACTGGATCGGTGGATCCAGTTACGGCACGTAGTATTATGGATCTTTTTTCACGATTGCACAAAGAGCAGGATGTAGCATTCCTGATTGTGACACACAGCGAAATGGTTTCTGATTTCGCGGATCGATCACTTGAGTTGCAAGACGGGCGCTTCATCGCACAGCACGGTGATGACATTGAACTTGAGGATTTAGCGCAGACGCGTGAACTTTTGCTTGGTGGGGATGGGCAACTAACACTGACACCTGACTTGTTGGCGGAACTAGGAGGTGCAGGTCGTTATGAAGTGCGTGATTTACGTCGCCACCGCTTAACGCTCTCTCGCGTCAGTGATGAACGTGATACGCATTGTGCAGCTTGTAACACACCGTTCGATGATGATGGAGTGCAATGCGCCAAGTGCGGTGCGGTGCGCGGCTAGTTGTGCAGTGCTTCTTCCAGTGTCAGTTCGCCCAGTAGCACCCGTCGCGCCCGGGTTCTAGAGATAGTGCGGAGACCACCGGAGACGAGTCTGGATTCCGCCTGCAAGCGAGCCACTTCACCATTGCGGGGTTTGTAGTCCAGCTGATGCAGACGTTCACCGCGCCTCAAGGCAATAGCACGCGCAGCTGCAGTGTGTGAGCCACTGCCAGTGCGGGCCTCATCGACTATTTCAACTCGCAGATGGCGCAGTGCGCCGGCAATACGCGAGCCAGTTTCTGAGGCTCCGCTGCCGATGCGAACGGTGCAGTCGAGCGAGCAGCGTGCTACCCTGCGCACCAGCCTTACCGCCTCGTCCGGCGTGACACATTCAGCGCTGTGTAGTAGACGGCGCTGTGTCAGCACCGCGACACCGGTGGTGCCACCGGGATCAATACCGATAACCAATGGAGGCCGTCCCCTCTGGACGTGTCGCAACTGTAGCGGCAGTAGCTCAACATTATCAATGGAGATGACTGGCAGGTTGGTCGTGGGCAGTTGTACGGCGTCGCTGATGATAATATCCATCCCCCGTGATTCTGCAGGCACGCTGTCTAGCGGCAGTAGCCTGAATTCATTTCGTTCCAGCGCTGCAACCACTTGATGCAGTAGCCCGAAATCGGATATGTGCAGCCCTACTTTCAGGGTTTCACCCATTCCAGAGCGAGACAGCGCTTCCCATCGCTGGCGACCAGACTCTTGCGGACACCGTGTGCCACTCGTACTGCGCGCACGATATCGAGCCAAGTATCGCTATCGCGCAGCAAGTGCAGCAGCCAGGTCGCGTGCATTTCATCGGTGCGGTAGACACGGTAACGGGTGCCGAACTTCATTCCTGAAGCCACTTTCAGTCCAGCTGTCGCCAGTGTTTCGGGCAGCTCACCCATCGGTAGCTCTCCCCAGTCAGGTAACGCGGCAGTATAGTAGATTACTTCCCCTACTTTATCGACCAACCCTAGCCATTCACCGTCAGTTAGTTGAGTCAGGTTGGCCGGCGCGTCGCTGCTAGCAACGTGCAGCCGCACAACTGCACTGCTGTCACGTGCCCGAAAGTGCAGAACGTTGCCATCAAGTGTAGGAATGATGCCGCGCTGCCGCAAATCGCCGTAAACGGCCGGGAGCAGATTACCCGCCAGTTCTATTAGTTGAGCCTGTAGTTTCACTTCCAACTCCAGTGTTTCGCAATCGTGGCACCAGAGTGCCTCGACCGGGTGAATCATGAGGCCTCCCGTAGTGGCGCGACCGACGCGCTGCCGCCCCTGCAACCGCGTAGCGAGCTTTCCAGCTGGCAGCTTCAGCTCACCTTTCTGCAGTTTCAGGCTTCGTCCTCCAGCCGTTCTACTTTGCCTGCCTCTAGCAGCATGCGCGCATTGTAGAGTGGGATATGCGCCACGTCACTTTTCTTGAGTGAGTAGTTGCGCGCGTCCAGACCAGTGAAGGTTGGCAAGTCTTCTAGCACACGTACCAGCAATGCCTCAGAGCCATCATCTCCAGCCACAGCTGAATCAAGCGAGTCAGCCGCTTTTGATGTTGGAGTGCTTGGCTCTGGTAATGGCGCTGCTTTTGCTTTCTTTGCCTTTGGCGTCGATTTTGCTGCATCAGGCTCTACTTCGGGAGCGGCAGCTCGCACTAGCAGTCTCTGCCGGTGCTGCCCTATAACGCTGGCAACATTATCGAGGAATTCCAGTTCTTGTTCCGTCACTGCTTCAAGCGATGGCTGCTGTCCGTTCACCTTTTCGCGCGCTAGCGTCGTAAGTTTGCGCTCGCGATGCTTGTGCAGTTCCAGTTTCAGGTTGGAGAGTTTGCTGATGTCGGAGTTGGCACGCTCGAACCGCTGTGCGTCATCCCGGGCTCCATCACGTGTCTGCTCCAGGCTGCGTTCCAGCTCCACCAGTCGTGCGTGGAAGCGAGGCGGCAGCTTTAGCAGCCTGCCGTCGCGTCGTTCGGCTTGCGTGCTGACGCGCAGGTCGCGCAGAGTAAGTTCTTTCATCAGCCCCGCAAAACGCCGCTAGTTAAGATAGGTGCGCCTAGAACAATGTTTAATTTGGGCCCGCCATCGCCCGGTATGCAGTCGTGCCCGGTCTGTGCCTCGCCCGCAGAGGACAACGACATTTATTGTGGAATTTGCGGCAGCAATTTTGAAATTAAAACAGAGAAAGAGAATCCCGTCGCAACAGCCACTACTCGTGAAGAAGTGGAGACTGCAAAAACACCCAAGTCATCAGAGGAACAGCGCCCCAGTTTCTACCTCCCGGCATTGCAATTCCTGATGGCAGTTGCACTGCTCGGCTACATCCTATTCGTAACCACTGGCAATATCCCCTCTCCAAATGAGCCGGGCCTTGAGGGTTACACTGGGATTAGCGAGCCTCTAGAATGCCCGCCAGACTGGTCCGACCCAGGTAATCTTGATGGATGCCCGGTTCGCTTCAGCTCTAACTGGTCTCCGATTTCAGTCTACGACAGCCAGTACCAGATAGTGCTGATTATCTTCAGCGTGCTGTCGCTACTGTCACTGCTTAACTCCTGGCGTAGTGCTAACCCTAGGGCAATGGCACCCTTCTATTTTGGCTTGATAATTTGTGCCACAGTTTATCTAGTGCATGGCCGTGACGAGGAACTGCTCGACGCGCTCTACTCGACGATTGGCACCGTAGCAGTGTTTTGCATGGTGGCGCTGTCATACCTGTTCTTTCTCTATGCAGTAACTGGACGTGAGTTGGAAACGGGCTTTTCGAGCACGCTCTATAGCTTCCTGCTCGCCGGTGCAGCGGTGTTGGGTGCAGTGCACCATAACTACGTGCGCGGTCCGTGGGCGGGGCGCGCGGACGGCGCTGTAAAGATGTTCCCGCTCGATTTGCAACCGCCCGAGATGATTTTACTGCTGCTCGGATTGGGGGTGCTTTTGGTAGGCATAGGTTCGTTTATCATCAACAATGTAAGGTTGAAGGACTTAGAGGAAGCCAAGTTCTTTGCGATGATTATGGCAGGGCTGCTACTGCAGTATGTCGTACTGCTGTTCAACACCATTCGTCACCGCTCCAGTGTGCGTATGGAGCAAGTTGATGTGGTACTTACGGTGATGGCAGCTGCCATCACCTTTCTGGGTGTGTGGCTTTTCTACCGCAAACGTAAACTCGAGCGCAGTATGGAGGGTCTTGCCTATTTTGGTTTATTCGTCGCTGGAGTCGGCACGCTATTCTCTTTCTCGGTAATACCTGTCCTGCTCTCTGAGCAGGACCTCGCTCGTCCGCAGACTGCTGAGGAGTGGATACTGCTGCTGCTGCCGTTGATGGTGGCAGCAACAGGTCTCTGGTGGGGAGTTCGCTACGGCTCGCACAAGCTGCGAGACAAGTTGGCCGAACTTGCTCCACTCGAATCTCCTCGCCAGGACCCTTTCGATTCATCCTACACGCCGCCGGAAGATCCCGCCGAGACCGAAATTACGCTAGACGCAGCAATGGACAGGCTTTTGGATGAGTTCCCCGACGCAACCATTGACATCAAGCCCACTGCCGAGGATACAGGTGGCTTCATCATGGATTGGGACGAAGTCGAGGAGACGCTGGATGATGTCGATTTGAAGGCTGAGGTGCGCAGTCCCAAGAAAGTAGCCTACGAAGTCGATTTCGAGGAACTTTCGCGCTACTATTCCACTACATCTGAGACTGTTAACCAGGTCCTGACCCATTTCAAGTCGGGCCGCAACGTGATGCTCTATGGAGAGCCGGGTACAGGCAAGACTGCGCTCGCAACGCTCTTACTGACGCAGTTGTGTGGGATGAAGGGTGATACGCCCAACTTTGCCATTGTGACTGCCAACGCTGAGTGGTCCAATTTTGAAGTCATTGGTGGCATCTCTCCTGATGATAAAGGCGGCTACTTTTTCAAGGATGGCTACATCTCCGAGGCTGCCCGGCTGTGCGAGAAGTCGATGCAGGAGAGTGGTCGGCCGCACTATCTCGTGATAGATGAGTTCAACCGTGCTAATATCGACGAAGCTTTCGGCAAGCTCTTCACGGTTTTTGAATACCGGGACAAGCAGCCGCTACTGACGCACAAGGAGACCGGCGGAGCGCCGTTCATGATGCCACCCGAGTTCCGCATTATTGGCACCATGAACACGCAGGACAAGAACACGCTCTTCAACGTCGGCCACGCATTGATGAGGCGGTTCGCGTTCGTCGAAATTGGGCTGCCCAGGCGTGAGGACGAATACCGCCGCATGCCGGAGTTTGTCTTCCACAAGTTGACGAAGCTCGGCATTGCTCCCGAGCGTCCCGACGAAGAACATGACTGGTTTGCGGAAGAGAAATTTGACTTTTACGATGATGACGGCACGCTTTTCGTGGCTTACAATAAGATGATGGACTTTCTTGAAGCGGAGGAGCTGCCAACACAGCGCGACGAAGAGGTACCACGTGGCGTACGCACCTTCCGCAGAATCGGCCCGGCGTCGATTATCGACTCAATGCTGACGCTCTTTAACTCACGCGGGCAGTATGATATGGAGAAGGCGCTCCAGGACGTGATTCGTGCTAATATCATGCCGTCACTGGAGGGGCTAGAGAGGAACGAGCTGCGTTGCATGATGCTCAAGTCGCAATCAGTCTTGGGTGAAGATGCTGAAATCAGCCAAACCCTCGAAAAGATGGTTGACTCACCGGGCCTGAGCCTCTTTGGCTGATGGCAGTTCCGCGCGCGACCCTTGAGCTACAGCTCCCTGAAGGGCGAGAGCACCTTCTTGAGGGTGAGACGCTAATTATGCTGATCCATGCGCTGAAACATCTAGAGAAGCCTGTCCTCAGAATGGGTAATATTGCACTTGAAAAGTTGCCGAAGCTGGCGAGTAATCAGACACATTCGCTACGGTTTCAGGTGCCAGACTACATAGGGTCTAACTACTTGGAACTCTATGAGTCCGACAGCTGCGCCTCCAACCGTCTCGATGTCACTATCTCGCCCGAGATGCTGGATTACGAGCAGTTCCAGCAACTACGCGAACAGCACATTCCTTCCCTAATCGAGTCGGCCGGTGCGGACGATCAGAGTGGCGCTGCATACCCGGGAGCCACCGCCTCAATCGAGGAAGAACAGATACTCCTGAATATATCACAACTACTTGACTTTTCGGAACGATTGCTGGGGATGACACACCGCATCCAGAAAGGCGCCTATTCGTACTTAGTCGAAAAGCAGCGTAAGCACATGAAATCTACTATTCGTGGTGCTGTTCGTTGGGAAAAGACGGCATTGGCAAGAGCCCAGAAGGGCGTCGAGTACGCCACTGTCCACATTACTGATATTCGCAAGCGCAAGTGGGCCACACCGTCAAACCTACTGCTTGTAAAATTCCATATCGAGCTTTTNACNGAGGCNGTTTTNTTCCGTGATGAAATGGAAAGGCGTGAACGTGAGANNAAGGTGTGGGCNGCNATCTANGGGCAGGAAGCTGGNACNNTCTCCGANGAGGCNAAAGAACAACTNGAAAGACTGGATACCGTGTGTTTGCTACANAAGAGAACTCTTNTGGNTGGNAANCTGAANGAATTGATNGGTGTAGCGCGNTCTATCNNCAAGNAAGNACGNAAAATTAACCGCGAAGCNGANCAGGAAATTCACCGNCTCAAGAANCGTGCCTACCGAGAGTTACCTCCNCTTTGGCAAGAATACCTGCNCGATTACCGCTCGTATTACGAGGACACGGTNCTNGTAGAGACCCAGCGTATGGCTGATGTCTATGCATTGTGGNTAGTCTGTGAGATGGCGAACGGCCTTGGTCTGCGCTCCCACTCAAAGAGTTTGCGCGAGTTCCGCTCGCCTAGGAAGGAGAGTATNNTGCGCTACGATGCACCCGGCACGGTGCGGGATGGGTGGGGNGATTCCATTATGGGGGCGCTATTTCCTAGCGAGGAAGATACAGTAGTTGCAACAGGTTCCGGGCAGCCCGAGATTTTTCTGAACTACCGCGGAGTCAACATATACTTTGAGTGCAAGTATGATTTGCGCCAGCGCCCGCGGCAGCAGGACATTTACAAGGTACTGGCGTTCATGAACAATTACCGCATCCCGTGCGGTGGTATCATCTATCCAGGACCTCAGCTCAAGTTTAGCTGTGACATGCAGAATCGGCAGGTATTNGCATGGATTCCCTTCACTTGGACNGAGCAGGCGTACGATGCNGCGCCTCGCTATTTCGCGTTTATCGCNGACCGACTAGCCGCTATTTGGCAGGCACTCGATGACGGGAGTGCAGGTGAAGTTGCGGNGAGTGCCGAGAAGGACGCGTGGACATATTACGAGGCCATNGCGACACCGGGAGCCGNGCCTCCCGAGGCGGCCGAACCGCTGGTGCCGCTGCCGNACGAGGCTGTCGCGCCACCGGTGATTCCGTCCGATCTTGTTGCAGAGCAGGCGGACGCAAGTCAAGCGTCNCCTGAGGAGGAACTGGAAGAATCTACTGGCGAGGAATCAGAGAAGCGGCAGGCTGACCTAGCAGAAGCCATGTCTGGTNACAGTAGTATAGCTGCAGGTGCTGTCAGTGAAGGCGACTATGCNGTTGGGTCGCAATCTGAGGAAGTAATNGGNGAGGTTGAGGGTAAAAGGGTCGAGGATGAGGGGGAAACNGCCGAGGTTGATGGTGGTGACGAGCCCAAAGCAGCAGAATTNNCCCCACCAGACAATGAAGAATCAGCGTCACAAACCATTCCCATACAGAAGCTGAAGAAGATTCTGGAGCATCAGGAGTCCGACGACTGATTTTAAAAGGCGGCCGAATGGCCCGGCATGGCCATCCGGGTAGCTATCAACGGCTACGGCACNATCGGCAAGCGTGTCGCCGACGCAATTGCGGCGCAGGACGACATGACCGTTGTGGGCGTTACAAAGACTGGCCCCAGCTTCGGCTGCGACCTCGCAGTGCGATGCGGCTTCCCGCTTTACTGCACTTCTGATGAACCTGAGCCTATCGCTGCTTTCCGCACGGGTGGCTACAATTGTGCTGGTGGCCTTTCCGACCTGCTCGGGGCGACTGACGTTGTCATTGACTGCTCGCCNGGCAAGATGGGCGGCGAGAACCTTGCCTTGTATCGCNCTGCAGGCNTGAAATCTATTTTCCAGGGTGGTGAGCCACATTCACTCACCGGCCTTTCGTACAGCTCGAGCGCTAACCACGAAGCCAANCTAGGTGCCGATNCGACGCGAGTCGTGAGCTGCAACACCACTGGNCTTTCACGCACCCTCGTCCCGCTGTACNATCACTGNGGACATCTCAAAGTTGAGTGTACCATGATACGCCGTGCGGCAGACCCCGGNGACTCACGCAAGGGACCGATTAACGCTATCAAGCCAGTTCTGAAAGTACCGAGTCACCATGGCCCGGACTTGATGACCGTGAAGCCGGAGATTGAAATCAACAGNCTTGCCGTTGCCGTNCCCACCACCATTATGCATGTTCATTCCATCACTGCNGATCTACCAAAGGGCCATGGCCTGACGACCGCGTCGGTAATTGNGTTGTGGAAGAAGACCCCGCGCGTTATCGTCATGCACGGTAGCGACAGTCGCATTACCACCACCGCTGAGGTCATGGAGATGGCNCGCGACATCGGTCGCAAGTGGGGAGACCTGCACGAAATTTTTGTTTGGGAAGATGGTGTTAAGATTGTCGACNACCGCCTCTACTACTTCCAAGCGATCCATCAGGAGAGTGACGTTGTGCCGGAGAATGTTGACGCCATTCGCGCTCTGATGGGCACCGAGGTAGATTGGCGCGNAAGCGTNGCTAAGACTGACGCGGCGATTGCTGCTGCTCACGGCACAGGCTAGGGATGACTGCTACTGCGGGGCTGCCCATATTGCGCATGTACACTGGTCCGGGCGGGAANACNCGCTTNGCGTGGACTGTACTGCCACTAGTGCGCAAGACNGGACTCGGGTCAGTNGGTCTTTTCTCAGAGTTATTCGTCAACGAGAACATNCTCGATAATACAGGNGACTTGAGGATTCAGTTCGCGATTACGCCGCTGCCNNAANGNGGTGAGGGCGAGGGNCCGCAGCTGGCNCACACNGCACCGCGCAAGCAGCTGGTNCTAACGCTGGGCGGCAGTCTCGAGTTTCGAAGTTGTGACGTCGTTGATTTTGANGAAACNACCCGTGCCACTATCGGTGCTGGCGACATCCTGCTCGCCGAGGACCTCGAGGGCGCCGGCCACGCCTGGCGTTTCGTCCCGGCNCGTGATGGCCAGCTGAAGCCGTGGCGCCGCTGCTATGTCCANCTAGGCGAGGAATACGAGCATTTTGTTTCGCTGCTCAAGCCTCAGTAGCTAGTGNTGGGNGCACATCAACCCTTGCCGACGTGTATAGAGTGGGTGTCGCCTACAACATCGCGGGTACGGGATGACATCAGCTCGATGACTGCCCGCTCGCGGAACTCAGCCAGCATGCGACAGCCGACGTTGCCAAGAGCGGTCTTGACCTTGCGCATGTCCTCCTTCAGCCGTGGTTTNAGCCGCCCGTGGAATTCGACTGTGCCCTCCTCACCCTCGGTAAAGAAACTCTTGATGGTGCTGTGGCCGTAGCGGTCAAGGTTGCGCGCGCGGGCAGAGCCCTCACCCCATGTGGCAACTCGNCGCATCTCCGGTTCATGGCCAGTGAGCCGCATGTTTTCATCTAATTTTTCTCCGGCCGCTTCCAGAAAGTGGTTGAAGTAGCCCCCCATCATTACTGCGTCCGCCAGNGTTAGCGCGATAATCATNTCNCCCGCNGACCCGACNCCNCCGTCAACCACNANNGGCACGTAGNGNCCACTCNGNTCATGNTANGCCNGTCGGGCNCGGTCGGCCGCGATGAGCGCCGTNAGCGGCGCGCGNCCGGTTGCCTTNTGCCGCTGGGTNGTNCAGATTGAGCCTGATGACATTCCTACCTTGACTANGTCAGCNCCTTGNTCCATCAGGTAAGNTGCACCATCGGCAGTGATGACGTTGCCAGCGCAAATCGGTACGTCTCGGGCGTGCGGTACAGAAGTNTTCATCGCNCGGTATGCGTTNAGCACNTCGCCGACGAATTCGCTATGGGCATCGGAGGTGTCGATAACAATCATGTCAACACCAGCCGCCAGATTTGCCTCGACACGCGCCTGCCATCCTTTATGAGTCGAGATGGCGGCGGCCACCGGGATTTTCTCGACATCCTTACGAAACGCCAGTTTAACCAGTCTTTCCAGCTTATCGAGCACGACCAGGTAGCGCCCCTCGCCCAGCAGCTGTTTTGCTTGCTTGACACTGAGTGCAGGATCGTGGCAACACACCATTTCGTCTGGCGCTAGCATCACACTTCCAACTGGGTCACTCGGCGGTACGTCCAGCTCCAAGTAGCGGTCGAAGCTAAACAGTCCCAGGAAGACGTTGTTACGGTCGGTGACTGGCAACTTGGAGTGGCCGTGCCGCTCGACTAGCCTTACAGCGTCGTCAATAGTAGTATCGCGCTCGATGCAGACAGGGTCCTCGACAAATCCCATCTCATAGCTTTTGATGCGTTCGACAATGGCTGCCTGCTCCTTGATGGGCAGCCGCACTGGCAGTACTCCCAGACCGCCTTCCTTGCCGAGAGCAAGCGCCATCTCGTACCCCGTCACCGAGGTCATCGCCGCGCTGAGCAGCGGCAATTGCAATTTGAGCCCGGCTAGGTCGGTCGCCAGCGAGATATTGGGCAGTGTACAGTCCGTTGGTGTTAATCCGGTCAACAGTGAAAACTCGCCGAATGTACGCCCTGGTTCGCGCACTATCTGCTTGACCATGCCCCCAATCGGGTTAGCAATAAAAGTACTTTGTGGTCGCCTGGTTTCAATCGCTTGTTTCTCGTTTTCTTATGGCGCGCAGCAGCGCTTCGCTGACTGGCGTTGCGACACCCACTTCGTGGCCGTTTGTAACAATGACGCCAGTGATGGCCTCGATTTCGGTGCGCCGTCCCGCTCCCAAGTCCTGGAGCATGCTGCAATGGTTTTCAGCGGTGCGCTCCATGATTTCTAGCGCACGTTGCCACGGATCATCTGGCAACGTGATTTCTAACGCTGTAGCGACTGCTGCTCCTTCGTGGCAAGCTGCCTGCGCTTGCTTGCGGAGTGCGCCTTCGCGCAGTGCACCGTTCGGAACGCCCGCTAGCGCCGCAACCGGGTTGATGCCGTTGTTGACTATTGCCTTGAGCCACAGTTCGCCTTGCAGATCGCTGGTCAGAGTGGTGTCAATCCTGCCAGCGTCAAACGCATCGCGTAACTGCCTCAGCGAAGAGTTTGGCGTTCCGACCGCTGCACCAATTACGGCGTAGCCTTCACCAGCATGTAGCACACTGCCGTCTGTCCGTCGCGCAGCGCCGTGACCAGTTACGAACCCTGCCACGTTCTTGGCGCCTAGCTGCTTTGCCAGCATGTCGACCACTCCCAGTCCATTCTGGCAAGCAACTACCGCTACATCCCATTTTTTCAGTCGCGACAGGAGCGATTCCAGCTGCCATGCCTTGGTGCAGAGCAACAACCAATCGCAGCCGTCCGGTGCTGTCTGTAGGGGTAAAACTTCGAAGAATTCCGTAAATCCATTTACCTGCAGACCGCGCCGCAGTCGTTCAGTACGAGAGTCATCAGCGACCAGCACGACATCGCTGCCACCTTGCACGAGTCGTGCTGCTAGTACTGAACCCAGCGCACCAGTCCCCAGCAGTGCGATTCTCATGCCGGTTCCTTACCCGAAGGACCCTCTGGTGGCTTTTGCTTAAGCAGGATTTCGCGCAGTACAGTTACCCGTTCAGCAGGCAGTGCCAGTAGGGGCGCATGCCAGGTAATACCCGTCGGTGGCACAAGCATACGCTGTGCATCCCAGCCGACAACAANGCCGTGTGCCTTACGGCGGTGTGCTAGCTGCGGTAACTCATCAAGTGACGTCTTAGGATGGCTGCGCAGACGCGGATGCCATTGCTCCAGCGCTGCCCGCTCTGCTTTCGGAAGCGGTGCCTGCTCAATTAGTTCGAGCGTGCAACCGCGCTTGGCTAGCAGCCATCCTGCGACTAGATCCCGCCAGTTCTCAACGTGCACCAGAACTTTGCCTTGTGTATGCAGCGGTAGCCCTCCCACTGCTGGCAGCACCTTGCGAAACAGGAACGCGCGTTTGTCACGTACCTCGGCGTGCAGCGCCCATTCAGGTGTCGAAAGGTTGACCTTCAGGTCGGGCCGCTTCGTCAGTACAGCTGCGCCCAAGTCGGCGCCAAGTTGTTGCGACGTAAAGCTGTGCGATCCGGTTCGTCTCGGACGGATGGCAAAGCTGGCGCTTTGTGGCAGAGTGGCACCCCATTCAGCAGCTGCATTACCCAGCAATTCTAGTTCAGCCGGCAATTCATCCACCTGTGAGAGCGAGACGATACCGAAAGTGCGTGCCAGCACTCCAGCGGCGTCGTTAGTCGTGCTGTCGGACTCCACTCCAGACGCTTTGTTGTTATCATGGGATTCAGCAATGTGCGCAAAAAAGCGCCCGCGCATTTTCTCGATACGAGCCTCAATGCCTGCCAGTGTAAGTCGCTCAAGCAGGTTCTCGGCTAGTCGCTGTTCGTAGCGCCGCCGTGTACCGGGCGCCTTGAGCCCCAGCTCACCATAACGCAGTAGGAACAGGCTCACGCCAGAGAAGCTAGCACACGGTCGACAATCTCGCTCGCGTGNCCTGTGTANCTGGCAGGATTCAGNGCATCTTNAATCTCGGCAGCCGAGAGTTGCNCAGCGATTTNACTTTCAGCGAGCAGAAGGTCGTGNAAGCTTGCTTCGCCACTTGCAGCCACCATTGAAANTTGNCGTACCAGTTCGTGAGCAGCTTGTCGGTCCATCCCCTTGCGGGTNAGTGCTAGCATCACAGCCTCNGCCATGGGCAACCCGCCCGCTGCCGCNAGATTGTCCGCGATACGTTTTGGGTTGGGCTGTACGTTGCAAAACACGTCGGAAGCCTTGCAGAGCATCTCGTCGATAAGTATATAAAAGTGGGGCAGCAGCATACGCTCGCTGCTCGAGTTCGCGAGATCGCGCTCATGCCACTGCAGGTTGTTCTCCAGCGCCGGCGCGGCCAGTGAGCGCACCATGCGTGCCAGCCCGCCCAGATTCTCGCTCGTGATGGGATTTTGTTTCTGGGCCATAGTTGATGAGCCAACCTGTTTCGCGGCGTCGAACGCCTCGGCAGCTTCGCCAATATCACTGCGCTGCAGGTTTCGAATTTCAAGCGTAAACTTCTCGATGCTGGTCGCGAGGTTGCTGCCCCACTGGACGAGCTCCGCTAGTCGATCGCGCCCCAGAATTTGCGTCGTTGCGAGAGGCTCATTTAGGCTAAGTCGTTGCATTACATGCGCCTGCAGCTTGAGCGTGTGTGGGTGCAACGCAGCGCCACTGCCGGTCGCGCCCAGCATTTTACCGGTCTCGAGCCGGGGTCGTAGCTCACCCAGCCGTTCGCGATGCCGGGCCGCCTCAGCAGCGAAGACCGCCATTTTCAGTCCGAATGTGACTGGTGTTGCCCATTGGCCGTGGGTGCGCCCTAGCATTACCAGGTCGCGATGCTCACGCGCCTGTGCCATCAGTGCAGCGATGAGTGCTTCGAGTCCTTCGGCAACTAGTGCTAGCGCGTCGCGGTGCTGTAGCGCCCGCGCAGTATCTACGATGTCGTAACTNGTGGCGCCGAAATGGACTGANCCGCCAGCGTCACCTGCCTGCTCTGCCAGAGCCCGTGCAACTGCCATAATATCGTGCCGGATTTCCGCCTCAATAGCTTCGACGCGGTCGCGCTTTACCTTGGGAACCGCAGCACGAATTGCTTGTGCGTGGTCTGGTGGGATGAGCCTCAGTCGTTCCTGCTCCTCTGCGAGCGTGGCCTCGACCTCGAGCAGCGCCCCGAGATATGCATCGGCGCCAAAGATAGCGCGCATCTGGTCACGGCCATAGCGATAGTCGAGTACGCAGGTGGGGTCCACGCTGGCGCACTGCTTCGTTCCTTTAAGCCCTCCGTTCGCCAGAAACCTTTATCTCACCGTAGGTGAGGGTGGTGCTATGCGCTGGCTATTGCTTCTCTTTGCGGGGGCGCTACTCCTGCTGCTGGTTCCCTCCGCTCAGGCCCTACCCGATTTGGAGCCTAACAGCATGTCCATAAGCCCCCAGAAGCCAGTGAAGGGTGAGGCCTTTAGCGGAGAAGTGTGGATACGCAACAATGGTGACAACCTTACCCTTAATGTCAATGTTGAGATTATCAATGGCAGTGCCGACTGCACCCTCGGAGAAAACTGTGAAATTGTCCACCAGGAGATTATTGAAATTATTGGTCGCGCTGAAAATGTTTCAGTTACATTCAGCTGGCGTGGTGAAGAGACTTCCGGCACCCACTTGCTGACCACGCGGGTTGACCCGGAAGACAACATTACCGAGGGCAACGAGGATAACAATGATCTGGAATTCGAGTACGAGGTGCTGGATGCATATATGCCCAACCTTACCTTCATCTCCGGCCCTCATTTGTTTCTCGAGCCTCAAGTACCAGCAGTCGGGGATCCGGCTGATTTCGTAGTATTGTTCGAAAATACTGGCAATGGAAATACTGTTGCAACCAATTTCCAAGTTGCTTTCTACTCTATTCTGCAACCAGATGGCACGCCCGAGCTGTTGGAGCAGATTGAGGTTCGCTCACTATTCGGGGGAGATACTGCACAGATGAATATTACCTGGCTCCCGGACGTTGCGGGCGATTACCTGCTGCGGGTGGTGCTCGACGAAGGAAATGTTGTCGATGAATCAATAGAGGATGATAATGTGGCTGAGCTGGAGGTGATGGTGCGTGTGCATACTCCTGAACTGACGTTGTATGAGGCCATCGGCCTGGAAATTTTACCGCGCGACGAGTGGCTGGAGGATGCGTTCCAGTATCACCAGGTCGAACTGGCCGTCTACGTCATTAACATGGACCCTGTCGAGAACGCGACCGATGTACGTGTTCGTTTCTGGGACCAGGCGGAAGGAGGCGGTCAGGTCGTCATTGGCGATGCATTGCTACCACTGGTGCAGAGGGCGACCCGCTCCGGGGGCGAGGTGGTTCCTGCAACCAGTGTACAGGCGCTTGTGCTGTGGAACGACACCGCACTGCTGGGCAACCACACAATATTCGTTGAGATTGATCCACTCAATGCTATCGAAGAATGGTACGAGGATGACAATAACTTCAATTTTAGTTTGACTGTTTGGGAGCCTCTGCCGGACCTAAATGTGACATCTGTAGTAGTCCCCGCTCAGGCAGTTTATGGCGTCCCAAGTACCATCGAGGTGTCGGTAATCAACAGCGGCGCAGTCTCTACTGGTCAGACTGAGATTGAACTGTGGATTGATGANACNAACCTCGNGNATACATGGGAACTTTCGNTGGAGGAGGGACAGCAGNTGCTGTTAGTCTACGACTACACTTGGGCCGAAGACTGGCCACGGGTTAAGGCNCGTGCTGACCCTTCNAGGGANTTGGACGAGCTGGANGAGNGTAACAACATCCGCTCGATATTAGTGCAGGTTGCCGCGACATACCGNGACATTGCCGCTGAGAAACTNGAGGTGCCGGAGNTNATTTTCGAAGGACAGAGGGTNAAGATGGTGGTGACACTGCAGAATATNGCTGCANCCACCCCTNANTTCCGGGTCCANATTTACCTTGNTGANGATTCGTCACCCGAAGCATCTTTCAANGGCTANGACTTGGANTATAACGAGTCTCGCCGCTTCCCGGTCTGGCTCAACAATACTGGTGGCATGGTCGGTGACTACAANCTAACNGTNGAGGTCGAGGTGCTCGGCAANTACAAGGACGAGAACCACAGNAATGACGCNGTCACTGGCAGNGTTCANTTCAGGTTGCGCGAGTACGACTTGGCAGTCGAGNTAGGATATCTGGCNAACACGCTNCCAGTCAACCGTACNGTNGAAATAANNGTCTANGCCTTCAACCANGGCCANGTCAGTTTGGAATCAGACGCNATGGGGGCTGAGATNGCAGTCTACATTAANGGTGTGGAGCTNGANCTGGTNCCGACCGGCCGGNTGGGAATGGTGACTGGNGANCAGCNGCTTGTGTTCTACTGGACTCCCCCCCAAGTCGGTAGCTACGTAATTGAAGCGGTGGTTGACCCCTACGACGTCATTGCCGAGCCGGATGAGAGTGACAACCGCGCCGTGCATGAAGTCAACGTGGTGGTCGAGCAGCTCCCAGTCACACCTACTCCCAGCGGTGGGAAGAGTATAATCTCGCAGCCGCTGATATGGGTTCCTCTTCTGGTGCTGGCAATCGTTGGTGCCGGCATGTTTGCTTACTATCGGCTGCGCGGTGAGGAAGACTACCTACCAGGGTACAGAACCGAAACACAGCAGCAGCCGCCCGGTGGTGGACCCGCCCGCGGCGCGACTACCTTCCGCTATGACCCGGATTCGGGCGTAACCTACGACGCTGATACTGGTGAAGTTATCGGTGAGAAGAAGAAAGATTAGTAAACGTCACGCAGGTAGCGCTTCTCTTCCTTCATTAGCGTGCGGTTGACGTAGTGCTCAGCTTCCTCTTCGGAGAGACCGCCTTGTTCCTGTGCGATGTCGATTAGTGCCTGATGGACATCCTTGGCCATATAGTCCTTGTCGCCGCAGACGTAGAAGTATGCCCCTTCATCGAGCCATTTCCACACTTCGGCAGCCGCTTGCTGGAGGCGGTGTTGGACGTAGATTTTCTTGTCCTGGTCGCGTGAGAAGGCTGTATCTAGCCGAGTCAGCACGCCAGATTCCTGCCACGCACGGAACTCATCTTCATAGAAGAAGGTGGTCTTTTCGAACCACTCACCGAAGATGAGCCAGTTACGCCCTTTGCCTTCGTCCATTTCTCGCTGTTCGAGAAACGCCCGAAATGGAGCGATGCCGGTGCCCGGACCGACCATGATAATGTCACGGCTGCCATCCTCGGGGATGACGAACCCGCGCGTTGGCTGGATGAAGATTGGCACGTGGGTTTCGTCGACCGTAACTCGGTCTGCGAGGAAGCCGGTCGCGAGCCCAGCGCGGTCACGCTCGAAGCTGTTGTAGCGTACGACGGCTACGGTGAGGTGCACCTCATCCGGGTGAGTGCCGGGAGCGGAAGCGATAGAGTACAGTCGCGGAGTGATGCCGCCTACTGAATCCGCGAACTCCTGTGGGGTGAACTTGGCAGCCGGATATTCGCCCAGGATGTCGATATAGTCGCGGACGTTCAGGTATTGGTCAAGCGCGGTACGGTCTGAAAGCAATCGCTCGAGTTCTTTGCGGTTATTGGCCGGGAGCTTTGCGATTAGTGGCTTCAGGAATTTGCGGTTGGCGCGGTGGATAGTCAGATGCTCCATCAGGGCTTCACGGAACGTAAATCCACCTTTACGCTTCAGTTCAACGCCTTCTTCGCCACTGGCACTTAGCTTCTGCAGCAGCTCATCAACAAGCCCGGGGTCGTTATGCGGGAAGAGTCCTAGCGAGTCGCCAGGTTTGTATTCCAGACCACTGTTGGCGATGTCAACGATGTAGTGGTTGGTTTCCTTGACGTTGTCACGTGCAAGGCAGTACGCCTCCTTGATGGTTGCAGGGAACGGGTTCTTGCGACCGTATTCCATACTCAGCTCTTGCGAGGAGGATGCGGCGTGCTGCTTTCCTTGCGGCGACCATGTGCCTTCTTGCGGCTGGGGCGTATCTTCTCGGCGCCCTTACCCTTGCTCCGCAGCCCCCGCCCCTTCTTGCCGGCCGACGTAAGACCGCGGTGGACGCGCCCTTTGTGGGCTCGGCCGCAGATCCAATTAATCTTTGAATCGGCCATGATTACGGGGTGGTGCGGGTCTACCAGGATAATCTCATACCACTTATAGCGGCCATCGGCAGCAACGTAATAGGAGTTGAGCACTTCCAGGTTTGGAAATTTGCGTGCAGTTCGCCCCTCAGCAATCGTTTGCAATGATTTGGCCACGGTAATTTTGGAGATGCCAGTGCGCTTGGCGCGGCGCCCGCCCTTGATAGCGTGCTTGCGCATGCTCCCACGCCGAATGCGAGTGCGCGCCATCACGAAGCCCTGTTTGGCGCGGAAGCCAAGCTTGCGCGCCCGGTCAAGTCGTGTCGGTCGTTCTATGCGCTCTACGGCTTTTTCCCGGCGGAATGCAATCAACCGCTTGTGCTGTAGAGCCTTGACGGAATCATCAGGGCGGTTCCACGTTTCCCCGATATGGGAGTAGACTGATTTCGACATCGCGATTCCCTCGCTTCACGGGTTCAGCCGGAGCCACATTCCCGCTTCGCGCCGACCGCGACCCGCTTATAAAGCTTCAGGCAAGTGCTCGTTAGATGGTCGTTGTCCGCTTCATTGTTAATCCTGCATCCGGCATGGGAAAGACTGGCCGACAGCTGGATAAGTTGCGGGAACAGGCGGTCGGACTTGATGCCGAGTGGCTGGTTACTGATTCACCTGGCCACGCAACCAGGCTAGCGGCCAGAGCTGGCGATTGTGAGGTGGTAGCTGCGGTCGGTGGTGATGGGACGGTCCACGAAGTGGTCAACGGGCTAATGCAGCTGCCAGCTGCCGAGCGGCCGGCGTTGGCAGTTATCCCAAGTGGCACTGGCAACGATTTTGTTTTCGGCTCACAAGCTCCCCCGACGACTGAGCGCGCGCTGGCGGCTCTGCATGATGAGGGGCGCAAATGCATTGACCTAGCGCACCTGCGCGGAGCGGGACGCGACGAGTATATTTGCAACACCGCAGGCATTGGCTTCGACGCGACAGTCAACGTTCAAAGCCGCTTTGTGCTGCTGCGCGACTTCCCTAAATACCTGATAGCGACGCTATGGACAATTCTCTACTACTTTGCAGCGCCGCGGACGCTGCTATGCTGGAATGACAATCGCGCAGTGTATCGTGTGATGATGCTAGTTGTCGGCAACGGGCCACGTGAGGGGGGTGGTTTCCTCACCACTCCTGATTCGCGCATGGATGACGGCATCTTGGATTTTCTTGTAGCAGGCGAGGTAAGTCGGCTCAACATGCTATTGCTATTGCCGCAGGTGCTCGCCGGCACCCATCTCGGAAATCCGGCGGTGCAGCTTGTTTCGACCACTCGGCTTTCACTGGCGTGCGAANCGGACCTCTGCATCCAGGCTGACGGCGAGTTCTACTGCCTCCCTGGAGAGGGAGTGCGGCGACTGGACGTGCAGATTGTGCCCGAGGCGCTGGAGCTAGTCGTCGAGCAGGATTAGCGGACTGGGCAGGGGTAGCCATATTTGTCAGCCCCTGTAGTGGCGACCGGATGGACCTTTCAGAGCTACTGCAGGAATGCGGTGCAGTGCAGTTCGGTGAGTTTCGCCTCACATCTGGTCGCAGGTCTAAATTCTATGTCAACTTGAAACTGGCTGCCACTCAGCCGTCAATTCTGAATCAGATTACTACAGATATGGCTCTGCTAGTTCCCGATGGAGCAGAAGTCATTGCCGGAATGGAGCTTGGTGCCGTCCCNCTGGCTGTNGCTCTCTCTCTGAANACNGGNCTGCCCTACGTCATGATTCGNAAGGGAGANCGGNTNCATGGTACAGGTAACCGTATCGAGGGTGANCTGNTGGGGAACGTGATTGTCGTGGAAGATGTTGCAACCACNGGNGGTTCACTGGTTGACGCNATCAGTGTAATCCGTCGNGAAGGTGGNNTTGTAGAGAAGGCCATCGTGGTAGTTGACCGTGAGGAAGGTGCTGACGAAGCACTACGTGCGGTAGATGTCGAACTTCTGCCACTGGTGCGCATCGGGAGCTTGATGCAGGACGACTAATGTCCAGAGTCCTTGTCATTGGCTCTGGAGCGCGTGAGCACGCCATTACCCACGCGCTCTGTAATTCCGGAGCTACGGTCAGCTGTTTCGCCTCTAACCTGAATCCCGGCATTATGGTACTGGCAGATGATCTGGAAATAGGTGACTTGAACTCCCCCGACAGGGTGACTGACTACGCTGCTCGGCAGAAAATTGACTTGGCTGTTATCGGTCCTGAAGCACCCTTGGCGGCAGGTGTTGCTGATGCGCTACGAACGGAGTCTATCCCTACCGTCGGCCCCGGTCACAAGCTAGCGCAAATCGAAACGTCCAAGGCATTCGCGCGTAATTTGTTGACACAAAACGGGATTCCAGGTTGCCCACGTTACCGTACTTTCGATACACTGGATGGTGTCGCTGACTGGCTTGATGAACTTGGCGACGGCTATGTTGTCAAGTACGATGGTCTGGCCGGCGGTAAGGGCGTCAAGGTTGCGGGAGACCACCTCCATTCTCACGCTGAGGCACTCGACTACTGCCGCGAACTTGTTACGAAGGGTGACAGCTTCGTCGTTGAGGAAAAGCTAATTGGTGAGGAATTCTCGCTAATGAGCTTCTGCGACGGCGATACATTGTACCACATGCCGGCAGTGCAGGATCACAAACGTGCACTGGAGGGTGATAGAGGCCCGAATACTGGTGGAATGGGTTCCTATAGCGATGCCACTTACACCTTGCCTTTTCTCGAACACGAGGATATAAAGGCTGCACGCGCTATTAATGAGGCCACGGCGGTCGCCCTGTGCGAGGAGTGCAGCGAGCCCTACCGAGGTTTCCTCTACGGCGGTTTTATTGCTACTACAAGCGGCCCCAAACTAATCGAATACAATGCTCGNTTGGGTGACCCGGAGGCGCTGAACGTGCTTGAAATTCTCCAAAGCGATTTCGTAGCTATTTGCCATAGTATGGCAACCGAAACGCTCGCTAACTGTGAGGTTGAATTCCGTCCTGCAGCAACGGTCTGCAAGTACATCGTTCCCGAGGGTTACGGTGCGAAACCGCGTCTTGATTGCACGCTTATTATCAACGAGGAGCAGCTAGCTGCCAGTGGTGCTTCGCTTTACTACGCGGCAGTCAACCAGTCACCTGGTGGAGCGCTGGAAACTACAAGTTCGCGTGCAGTGGCTGTCGTTGGAAGTGGAGTAACACTTGCTGTAGCTGAGGCGCAGTGTGAGGCGGGCATCGCGGCGGTGAACGGCCGTGGATTGCATGTACGGCACGACATCGCCACTCCGCAGTTGCTGGAACAACGCGTGGCACATATGCGAGGCCTACGCTCCGGCCACAAGACTCCTGCGGTGATGGCAGCCTGATGCTCGAAGCGCTTGTGTTCCTGGGGGTGGGGCTGCTGCTGCTACTGATAGGTGCCGATGCCTTCATCGATAACGCAGTCGGGCTGGCACGTAAGTGGGGAGTCTCAACACACGTTATCGGTGTGACGCTGGTCGCCTTTGCCACCAGCCTGCCGGAAGTGCTGGTTTCGCTACTGGCCGGAACACGTGGGCACAGCGACCTGGCGCTGGGGAACATAGTCGGCTCGAACATGTCCAACTTTGGACTGGTTCTTGCCAGCGCCTGCTTTCTCTGTTGGTATCGCTACGGACGCACCATCATGCCGGCGCCCGGCGTAATCACCGATAGTCAGGTGATGCTGGCGTTTGCCTTCCTGCTTTATGGAGTCGCACTGGATGGAATTGTGGCTCGCAGCGAGGGCGCACTCCTGCTGTTGCTCTACTTCGCCTATGTGGCGTGGCTTTTCCGCCGTCCCGCAGACGATACTGCTGAGCCAGAAAGTGAAGGGAGCCTGTTACGATTGTCTATAGGCGTAGTGGGGCTGTTGATAGGCGCACACCTGACTATCGAGGGCGCGGTCTCTCTTGCCGCTGGGGCTGGCATCCCGGAGCTGGTAATTGGGCTAACGGTCGTCGCGATCGGAACTTCGCTCCCAGAGCTGGCCGGTTCGCTGACAGCGGCGCGCAAGGGCTTCCACGATATTGCCGTCGCTAACGTTATCGGTTCCAACATCGCCAATATCGGGCTGGTACTGGGGATGCTGGCGCTGGTGTCGCCGGTCTCAGTCGGTGGCTACGTTATTGCACAGACGCTACCGCTTTTGTTACTAGCAACAATCGCAGCGATGGGGTTGGTGCGACTACCGATGGGCCGTGTCGCCGGTGCCGTCCTAGCCGGTTTCTTTTTGCTCTTCCTGTTCGAGTTACTGCAAACATTGTAGTTTTTGGCTCTCAGGCCCTTGCTGGAGCAGAGGCTCTTTAGCCGGGCGAGCCTGACACACTATGCTCCCTCTGGTGGAGTTCAGGGTGTTGGACCACAACGCCATCGCTCTCGGGATTGACCTGGGCGAGCTGATGGAGAATGCCGGGCAGGCCGTCGCCGATACGTTGCGTGAGCGTTTTCCGGACAAGCGACGCATTGTCGTGGCGTGCGGCAGTGGCAATAATGGCGGTGACGGGCTAGTCATTGCGCGGTTGCTGACGGAAGCTGGGCTGGACGTGAAAGTCGTGCTGGCTGGCGAGCCGCGTTCTGAAATTGCACAGCAGGCACGTGCACGCTGGGGGGGTGAGGTGCACCCGCCGCAGGCGCTTGCGAAGCTGCTTGCTGAGGC